>NZ_CP178837.1:3068211-3375033 GCF_047946755.1 Leucobacter sp. HNU
CGTCACGAGTCCCGCGACCGGGCTTACCTATTGGTATCCCTACCCGTTCCTCAATCCGAACCAGCCCGGAGGCTACCCGCTGGTCGCCGCGTACATCGCCGGGATCGCGATCGTGGTGCTCGCGATCGGGGCCGGGGTGGTCTGGATCTCGAGGAGGCGGAACCGCGGCCGGGCGCCGGTGGCCTAGCGTGCCAGCGCCGCGACGACGAACCAGTGCTCGCCGTCGCTGCGCGCCTCGAACTCGCGCAGCGCCCCCGAGGTCTCCGAGCGCGCGCGGAAGCGCCATCCCGCGCCCGCGTTCTCGGGGAGCCGGGCCGGGGCGTCCACGACGCGCCATCGCTCGCTCCGCCACACCAGGCGATCGGGTCGGCCGTCGGCGAGCCAGAGCGCGATCTGCTCCTCCAGCAGCACGTCGACGCTCACCCTGCACCCCCGAATTCTTCGAACACATGTTCGAGTATCGAGGAGTGCCGGGGATGCCGCAAGTCGGCCCTCGGCGATCCGCGAGATCGGTCAGGAGCGTCGCAGGCTCCGGGAGATCTCCTCGGACGCGAGCACGGCCCGGTCCACGAGATCCTGGTCCCCGGCCCGGCCGGGGTCGAGCCAGTCGTCGTGCATCTCCGCGGGGAGGATCAGCGGCATGCGCGGCTCCCCGTCGCCGGCGTGAGCGTCGAGCGGCGGGCCGACCGCGCGTCGGGTGACGAGCGAGTAGCTCAGGATCTCCTCGCCGTCCGCCTCGTGCGATCGAGCCGTGATCGCGGCGATGCCGAACATCGGGCCGCCCAGATCGAACCGGACCCCTTTCTCGACGTACCAGCTCGCGGGCAGCAGCGCGCGATGCTGGAACGGGGTGCGCCACGAGCGCAGCAGCGCGTCGTCGCGGGAGTTGAAGGCCGAGAACCTCGCCGGGGCGTTTCCCTTCCAGAGCCACCACCAGGCGAGGTCGAGCCGCCGCCGACCGTCCACCTCGTGGATCAGCGGGTTCAGGTTGCGGGCGTTCCGGCCGGTGATCCGGGCGGTGCCGTCCCGCTGCGCCGCCCACTCGGCGACGCGCTCCGCCGACTCCCGCTCGTCCAGCGGCGGGATCGGGGTGTCCGGCGGCTCGACGTAGGGACCGCCGCCCAGTCCGTACTGCGCGCACATGCCGGAATCGTACGTCCGGCGGCGCCCGAGCGGAAGGGGGCCTGGCGGGGTCAGCCGTCCATCGTCAGCACGAGCTTGCCCGTGGTGCGTCCGGTCTCGCCCGCGGCGTGCGCGGCGGCGGCCTCGCCCATCGGGAACACGCCCGCGATCTCGGCGCGGAGGGCACCGCTCGCCGCGAGATCCGCTACGGCCAGCATCCCCGCGTGGTCCGCCTCGACGAGGATCAGTTGCGCGCGGACCCCGAGCTCGGCCGCCCGCTCGAAGAGCCCTGCGGCGGGCCGGGGGAGCGTCGAGACCATGGTCCCGCCGGGCCGGAGCGTGCGCAGCGAGCGCAGCTGGTAGTCGCCGCCGATGGTGTCGAGCACGACGTCGACGTCCTGGACGACCTCGGCGAAGTCCTCGGTGCGGTAGTCGATCACCTCGTCGGCGCCGAGGCTCCGAACGAAGTCGTGCTTCGCCTCGCTCGCCGTGCCGATCACCGTGGCGCCGCGCGCTTTCGCGATCTGGACCGCGAGGTGCCCCACGCCGCCGGCCGCCGCATGCACCAGCACGCGCTGCCCCGGACCGACTTCCGCCGTGTCGACCAGCGACTGCCAGGCGGTGAGGGCCGCGAGCGGCAGCGCCCCGGCCTGCACGATGCCGATCCCCGGGGGAATGCGCACGAAGGCGCGGGTCGGGCCGACCACGAACTCGGCGTGGGACCCGACGCCGTGCGGATACGGCAGCATGCCGAACACGGCGTCGCCCGGCGCGAGGACCGTGACTCCGAGGCCGACCGCCTCCACGGTGCCTGCGACGTCCCAGCCGAGGGTCAGCGGAAGGGAGCCGGCCCAGCCGGAGGCGGCCCGGTGCTTCCAATCGGTGGGGTTCACGCCGGCGGCGTGCACCCGGATCAGGACCTCGCCGATCCCGGGCGCCGGTCGCGACACCTCCGCCAGGTGCAGCACCTCCGGGCCGCCGAACGACTCCTGCCGGACGGCGCGCATGGTCGGCGCTTCGATCGTGCTCGGGACCTGATCCGCAGTGCTCATGCGGTCAGCGTAGCCCCGGCCCGGGGGCGCGCGCTGGCAGGACTCTGCCAGTCCCGCGGCCCGGCCGGCGCACGCTCACCCGCGATGCGTCACGAGCCCCTCCGACACGGTCAGCAGCACCCGGCCCGCCGCGAGCGCGTCGGGCGCCGCCGCAAGCGGGTCGACGTCGAGCACCGCGAACGAGGCCGGCTCGCCGACGGCGAGCCGGCCGGTCCGCTCGCCGATGGCCGCGCCGGGCTGCGTCGTGTAGCCCTCGAGGGCTTCGCGGGCGGTGAGGCCCTGCTCGGGCAGCACGGGCTCGACCGCGGGTGAGCCCGCCGGACGGCGCAGCTGCGCGTCGGCCATGATCTCGAGCGGGTTGAACGGCGCGACCGGGAAGTCTGAGCCGAGGGCGAGGATCGCGCCCGCATCGCGGACGTCCCGCGTGCACCAGGCCCGATGGGCGCGGGTCTCGCCCAACCGCTGCGACCAGTCGTCGCTGCCGTCCGCCCGGGTGTAGTGGGTGCAGTGGGTCGGCTGCATGCTCGCGGCGATCCCTGCCGCGCCGAGCCGGTCGATCACGTCCCTCGCGACCGATTCGATGTGCTCGATCCGATGCTGCGGTCCGCCCGCGGGAAGCGCGGCGAGCGTGTCGACGACGAAACGGATCCCGCGCTCGCCGATCGCGTGGGTCGCGGTCGGGATCCCCGCCGCGTGGAACCGGGCGATCCGTGCGGCGTAGGCGGCGCGATCGCGCCAGACCGACTCGGTGTTCTCGCCGTGGATGTCGGGGGTCTCGAGCCAGGCGGTGCCGCCCTCGACGGTCCCGTCGATGAAGAACTTGATCCCGCCGATGCTCCAGCGATCGCCGCCGCGGCCCTGCAGCGCGATCAACTCGTCGACCTCCCGGTCGCTGGTGCCGGGTTCGCACCAGGGGAGATGCGCAGGGTGACCGGGAGCGGCGCGATCTGCTCGGCGGCCTCTAGGATCGCGATCGCGTCCGGGCCCTGCAGGTCCATGACGTGCACCCGCGAGATCCCGGTCGCGGCCATCGCGCCGAGCAGCGCGTGCAGTTCGCGCGCCTGGTCCTCCGGGGTGCGCGCGGGCAGGTGCGCGCGCACGTCGTTCAGCGCGCTGAATTCGAGCACGTGGCCGGTGGGCCGGCCCGAGGCGTCGGCGACGATGCTCGACCCGTCGGGGTAGCTGCGCCCCTCGGTGATGCCCGCGAGGCGCAGTAGCGCGTCGGAGGCCAGCGCCGAGTGGCCGTCGAACATGCCGACGTGGGCGAGCCGGTCCGGACCGAGCACCTCGGCGAGGATCTCGTTCGTGATCGGGGCGCCCTCGAACGCGTTCGGGTCCAGCCCCGAGGCGAAGAACCAGTCGCTCCCGGCCTGCTCGGCAGCGCCTCGTTCGAGGGCCTCCCGCAGTTCCGCGCGGGTGAGCAGGCCCGAGAGGTCGGTGCCCTGCGGGATCGAGACGCTCGCGACGGGGTGCGCGTGCGCGTCGGTGAACGCGGGGACGATCGTGCCGCCCGCGAATTCCAGGCGCTCGGCGCGATCGTCGGCGAGGGCGGCGATCTCGGATCGGGATCCGACGGCGACGATCCGGCCGCCGGCGACGGCGAGCGCGGTGGCTTCGGCGGTCGCACCGTCGGCACTGCCGTCGCCGTCGGCGAGGGCGTGGAGCCGGGCACCGGTGACGATCAGATCGATCGGGGAGTGGACATGCGCGTTCCCTTCGGTGGCGTGCGGTCAGCGGGTGGCGTTCTCGTCGAGCGGGTGCTCGTCGGCGTAGGCGTCGATCGCTTCGGTCGACGGCGTCTCCTCCTCGAAGCTCATGCGCGGCACCGGGCGGCGGAAGAAGCCGGTCTTGGCCGCGAGGATCGCGAAGCCGATCAGGGCCCAGATCCCGCCGACGACCCAGGTCGTGGGGTGCAGCGAGGTCCAGAGCCAGATCGAGAGCGCGACGCCGATGGCGGGCACGACGCCGTAGAGGATCCAGTCCTTGGCGCTGCGGGTGCCCGCGCCGCCGCGGGGGAAGAGGTAGACGCGGATCACCGAGAGGTTGACCATGGTGAACGCCGCCAGCGCGCCGAAGCTGATCATGAACGCGGCCTGGTCGAGGGTGAGGAACAGGCAGGCGAGTGCGAACACCGAAACGGTGACGGCGGCGACGACCGGCGTGCCGAAGCGCTTCGAGAGTCGGCCGAGGGGCTTCGGCAGGGTGCCGTCGCGGCCCATCGAGTAGAGGATGCGGGCGACCGAGACCTGCCCGGCGAGGCCGGATCCGATGCAGCCGGCGATCGAACCGATGACCACGATGAGCTCGAAGAGCGGCGCGAGGCTGCCGCCCAGGTGGGAGACGAGCGCGACGCCGGCCGCGTTGATCATGTCGTCGGGGATCTTCGCCCAGTCGGCGGGGTGGTAGGCCAGCGCGCCGACCCACGAGATGAAGATGAAGAGCGCGCCGCCGATGAGGGTGGTGAGCATGATCGCGCGCGGGATGTCGCGGCGGGCGTTCTTCGCCTCCTCGGACAGGGTCGAGACCGCGTCGAAGCCGAGGAACGAGAGCGCGAGCACGGCAGCGCCCGAGAGTGCGGGGCTGAAACCCTCCGCTCCGGGGACGAAGGGCTCCAGCAGGCCGGGCGCGTTCGGGTCGTTGATCGCGGCCTTCGCTGCCAGGATGACGAAGAGCAGCGCGGTCGCCAGCGAGATCGCGATGATGGCCGTGTTGAAGACGTTCACCAGCTTGATGCCGAGGATGTTGAAGACCAGCACCAGCACGAGCGCCGCGAATGCGAACACCTGGGGCGGGATGCTTGGGAACTGGGTACCGACGTAGAAGCCGAGGATCATGAAGTTGATCATCGGGATGAAGAGGTAGTCGAGCAGCAGCACCCAGCCGGTCATGAACCCGGCGACGCCGCCGTAGGCCTGCTGGGTGTAGGTGTAGGCGGATCCCGCGACGGGGAACTTCTTCACCATCGCCGCGTAGCTCGCCGCGGTGAAGAGCATCGTGACGAGCGCGATCACGTACGAGAGCGGGAGGTGGCCGTCGGTCAGCTGGTTGACGATGCCGTACGTGGTGAAGACGGTGCCGATGGCCATGTAGCTGAGGCCGAAGACGACGAGGCCGGTGAGGCCGAGGGTACGGCGCAGGTGCGCGGACGATTGCTGGGCCACGGGTTCTCCTTCGAACGGCATTCGCTGGTCTGGGGTGAATGCTAAACCGATATAGTAACGACCGCAAACCCGGCGCCCGTACCGCGGTCCGGGTGCGTTCGCTTCGGTGGTACCTTCGCTTCATGCCCGTCAAACGCCCCGCGACCCTGCAGGACGTGGCGGACCTCGCCGGGGTCTCGCGCGGAGCGGCGTCGTTCGCCCTCACCGACCGCACCGGGGTGTCCGCCGCGACCCGTGAACGGGTGCGCGCCGCCGCCGCCGAACTCGGGTACCGGCCGAACCCGACCGCCCGCAACCTCCGTGCCGCTCGCACCGGGATCATCGTCGTCTACCTGCCGAGCATCGCGACCACGCTCGGCTACTACACCGAGGCGGCATTCGGCATGGTCGACGAAGCGCTCGAAGCCGGCCTGCTGGTGACCCTCCTGCCGAGACCGGCGAGCGGACGGCCGCTGCCCCGCATCGACGCAGACGGCGTCATCGCCATCGACCCGGTCGCGGGCGATCCCGTGCTCGAGCAGCTGCTCGCGCCCGGGCTCCCCGTGGTGAGCGGCGAGGCCATGCCGGCGGAGTACCGCGCGGTCGACGGCGAGGTCCGCTCCGACCACGCCGCCGCCGCCCGCGCGCTGCTCGACCACTTCGCCGAGCACGGTGCGCGCGCGCCCGCGATCATCGTGCCCGAGATGTTCAGCGGATGGTCGGACGAGATCTCGCAGGCCTACCGCGATTGGTGCGCCGAGCGCGGAGTGCGCGAGCGCATCGAGACGGTGTCCGTGGAAGGGCTGACCGACTCGACGATCGCAGCGACCCGCAAGCTGCTCGGCGATGCGGATCCGGCGGATGCGATCATCTCGCTCACCGAGGGATCGGTGCTCAACGTGATCACGAGCGCCACCGAGTACGGTCGCACGGTCGGAGCGGATCTGCTCGTCGCCGCCGCCGTGGACTCGCCGGCGCTGCGCTACACCGAGCCGTCGGTCACCGCGATCGATCTGCACCCGCGAGCCTTCGGCCGCGAATGCATGCGGGTCATGCGGGAGGTCCTCGACAGTCGCTCCCCGGGCGAGCGACCGCGGAGGCGGGACGTGCCGATCGACGTGGTCTTCCGCGATTCCACGCGCGGGCGGGGCGGATCGGGGGCGCGGGCGTGAGCGGCGCCGACTGGCTCGACGACGACGAGCAAGAACTCTGGCGACGGCTGCTGCGTGTCACCTCCGGGCTGCCGAACGCGATCGAAGCGCAGCTGAAACGCGAGGCCGGGGTCTCCTACCTCGATTTCCGCGTGCTCGGTTCGCTCTCGGAGGCGCCGGCGGGGACCCGGACCATGAGCGAGCTCGCGGCGCGGATGAGCGTATCGATCGCTCGGCTCTCCGTCGCGGTCGGCCGGCTCGAACGGCGGTCCTGGGTGCTGCGGGAGCAGAATCCCGATGACGGCCGGGCCACGGACGTGGTGCTCACGGACAGCGGCCGGGCGCATCTCGAGGCGCACCTCGTCGCCCACGTGCAGCAGTTGCGGCGACTCGTCTTCGATGCGATCGACCCGGCCGCCCAGGCCGGGTTCTCCGAGCTGCTCGGACGAGTGCTCGGCACGATCGGGCAGGATCCCTGCGCGCGTTTCGGGAGCGGCGCCGGCGCTGCCCGATCGGCCCCGTACGCGGCCGCCTGGTCGCCGCTCACCGGGCCGCGGTCGGTCAGCGAGACACTTCGCGGCGCTGCCCCCGCAGATCGCGCGCGCTAGCGCGACGGCCAGTGCCAGGGCGGTGCGTCGAGCAGCCCCTGCCCGAGCACCCTCGTGCCCTGGCCCGACGAGACGAGTTCGACGGCCGAGCCCCGGGGCTCGAGCGCGCGCCGCAGTGCGGAGGAGTGGGTGACCACGACGACCTGCGTGCGCCGAGCGGCCTCCGCGAGGAGCGCGCCGAGCGGCGCCAGCAGATCCTCGTGCAGCGAGGCCTCCGGCTCGTTGACGACGATCAGCGGCGGGGGATCGGCGGGCAGCAGCGCGGCGCAGAGCAGCAGGTAGCGCAGGGTGCCGTCCGAGAGCTCCGCCGCGGTCAGCGGGCGCAGCAGGCCGCGCTGCGAGAGCAGCAGCCGGAACACGCCGTCGGCGGCGTCGATGTCGACGTGCGAACCCGGGAACGCGTCGGCGACCGCGGACGCCAGCGGGCCCTCCTGGCCGGACTCGATCGTCGTCGCCCAGACCGCGGCGAGGTCCGCACCGTCGTCGCTCAGCCACCGGGTCCGGGTGCCGACCTGCGGCTGCCGGGCCGGGGCGTCGCGGTCGGCCCGGAAGTGATCGTAGAAGCGCCACTGCGCCATCCCCTGCCGGAGTCGCAGGATCTCGGGGAGCGCGGAGGGGTCCTCGAGGTCGAGCAGCACGCTCTGCCCGGGCGCGAGCGTCTGGGGCACCGAGCGCCAGCCGCCGTCGCGCACGCGCACCGCGGCCCGGGTGCGGTCGATGACCACCGACGCCGGCCGGGCGAACGGACCGGTGAAGACCTGCTCGCGCTTGATCTCGGGGTCGCGGGTGAAGAAGCTGCGTTCGGGGTCGAGCTGCGGCAGGCCGAGATCGGCGAGGTAGCCGAAGCCGTCGGAGCCGAATCCGATCCGGAGCGAGACCGGGCGCTTGCGCACCGTGCCCTGACCGCTGCCCCGCCCGGGGTGCTCGGGGCCCGCCCAGAGCACGCTGGAGAGGCCGCCCTCCCGCGCGATCGCGCCGACCGTGCGGCCCTCGCCGGCGGCGGCGAGCAGGCGCAGCGCGCGGTAGAGGTTGGATTTGCCGGTGCCGTTGGCACCCGAGACGACGGTGAGCCAGCCGAGCGGCAGCACGAGGTCGACGAGCGATCGGTAGCCGCTGACGGCGAAGGCGGTGAGCACGGGAGCAGTCTGGCACCCGCCACCGACAGTGCCGTTCGAGCGGGCCCTGGCCGGGCCCCGTCAGCCCGTCCGGTCGCCCTCCTGGCGTTCGAGGGCCGCGCCGATGATCCGCGCGCCCTCGGCGAAGAACGCCGGGTCGGGTCCCGAGTAGTTCACCCGCAGCGTAGGACCGGGCGCCCGCTCCGGGAACCAGCCCTGGCCGGGCGCCACCGCGACGCCGAGTTCCTCGCAGTCGCGCGCCAGGCGGTGCGCGTCGGTCCCGTCGGGCAGGCGCAGCCAGAGGTTCAGGCCGCCCTTCGGCACGAGGTCGAGGCGCGCGGACGGCGCGTGCTCGCGCAGTGCGGCCACGAGCAGGTCGCGGCGGGCGGCGAGCTGATGGCGCACGCCCCGCAGGTGGGTGCGCCAGGCGGGCTGGGTGACGACGTCGTGCGCGATCGTCTGCAGCGCCCCGCTCACGTACATGGACTGCGCCTGTGCGTCTGCGAGCAGTCTGTCGCGCACCGGGCCGCGCGCGATGAGGCCCGCGACCCGCACCGCGGGTGACACGCTCTTGGTGAGCGAGCGGAGGTAGACGACGTGCCCGCTGTCGTCGCGCGCGGCGACGGGGGCCGAGCGCGTCTCGATCCCGAAGTCGTGCGCCCAGTCGTCCTCGATGAGGAATGCGCCGTTCGCGCGCACGATGTCGAGCACCCGGTCGACGAGCTCGGGCGCCCACTGGGCCCCGTGCGGGTTCGCGAAGTTCGGCTGCGCGTAGAAGGCGTGCGCCCCGGTCCGGCGGAACGCGCGCTCCAGCGTCTCGGGATCGGGGCCGTTCGTGCCGCTCGGGATCGGGACGACGCGCACGCCGACCTGCGCGGCCGCCTGGATCGCCCCCCAGTAGCTCGGCGACTCCATGAGCAGCGTCCCGCCGGTTCCGACGATCGTGCGGAACATCGTGCCGAGCCCGCTCTGGCTGCCCGGCAGCACGAGCACATCGCTCGCGGCGGGCGGGGCGACATCGGCCCGACCCACGGATCCGAGCTCGGCCGCGAACCAGGTCTGCAGCTCGGGCAGCCCCGCCGTCGGCGGCCGCACGACCGCGCTGTCGTCGCGTCCGGCGCGGGAGAAGGCCGCACGCACGAGACGCTCGGGCAGCAGCTCCCGGTCGGGGTAGCCGGCGTGCAGGGAGATCACGTCGTTGGGCGGCGTGCGCAGGGCGGCCTGCACCTGGGGCGCGGGGTTCCCGGCCGCTCCCAGCGCGGCCGCCTGCCAGCCGTGGTCCGTCGTGCGAGCGGTGCGCACGGCACGGACGAAGGCGCCGACGCCGGGCCGGGTCTCGACGGCGCCGCGCCCCACGAGCACGCGCAGCGCCTGCTGCACGGTGACGGGGCTCGCCCCGTACTCGGCGACGAGCGCGCGGGTGGAGGGCAGCTTCGCTCCGGGCGGAGCCGACGCGATCCACTCGCTGAGGCCCGCGACGATCCGCTCGCTGCTACTATGGTTCATGAGGATTGATAGTAGCGCTACTCCGATTTCCGTACTTCCGCTATCGTCGGGCCGATCCGGTCTGTGGTGGGGGCTGCTCGGCGTCGCGGCCTTCTCGTTCACCGTGCCGCTCACTCGCGTCGCAGTGGCGGACGGCGCGATGTCGCCGCTGTTCGCGGGCTCCGCCCGCGCCGTCATCGCCGCGGTGCTCGCGGCGCTCGCACTCGCGAGCACCCGCCAGCGCATGCCGCGCGGCGCCCAGTGGCTCAGGGTCGCCGTGGTCGCGGGCGGCGCCGTGGTCGGCTTCCCGCTGCTCACCTCCTACGCGCTCACGACCGCTCCGGCCAGCCACGGCGCCGTGGTGATCGCGCTGCTGCCCGCGGCGACCGCCGTCGCCGCGGTGCTCCGCGCGCGCGAGCGGCCCCGGCGGTCCTTCTGGATCGCAGCCGGGGTCGGCGCCGTCGCGGCGGTGGCCTTCGCGCTGATCCAGGGCGGCGGCTTCGGCGGCCTCCACCGGGCCGACCTGCTGCTGTTCGCCGCCGTGATCGTGTGCGCCATCGGCTACGCCGAGGGCGGCATGCTCGCGCGCGAGCTCGGTGCCTGGCAGACCATCTCGTGGGCGCTCGTGCTCGCCTCGCCGCTCATGGTGCTGCTCACGGGGATCTCGCTCGCCGACGGGGCGCCGAACGGCACCCCGGTGCAGTGGGCGGCCTTCGCCTACCTGGCCGTCGTGAGCATGTTCCTCGGCTTCTTCGCCTGGTATCGGGGCCTCGCCATCGGGCCGATGGCGCAGGTGAGTCAGGTGCAGCTCGCGCAGCCCGTCATGAGCATCTGCTGGGCCGCTCTGCTGCTGCACGAGCGCCTGACCTGGCCGACCGTCGTCGGCGGGATGGCCGTGATCGCTTGCGCGCTCCTCGCGGTGCGGGCGCGCAACGGCGGACTGAAGTAGGGCAGCCGAATCGAAACGGTTCGGGCCGGTGCGATCCCCGCACCGGCCCGAACCGCTTCTCCGAGCTCAGACCCGCGCCGTATCGCGCCGCAGCATCATGATCGCGGCACCCGAGAACAGGGCCAGCCAGACGACGAAGTTCACGTACGACCACGGATCCGGCGCGACGCCGATCGACGCCGACTGCGACATGTCCGCGATGCCCCACAGCGGCGTGAACTTCGCGGCGATCTGCAGCGCCTGCGGCAGGATCTGCAGCGGCACGAACAGGCCGCCCATGAAGCTCAGCACGGGGAGGATCGGGCCGAGGTAGCGCATCGCGTTCTGCGCGGGGAACGCGTAGCCGACCGCTAGGCCGAGCGCCGTCAGCATGAGCGACGAGATCCAGGCGATGAACCCGGCGAGCAGTAGGTTGCCGAGCGGGGCGTGGATGCCGAGGACCGTCCCCGCGATGAGCGTGGCAGCGACGCCGACGGCGCCGATCGCGAGACCGGTGAGGATCTTCACGCCGATGTAGACGCCCGGGTTCAGCGGGGTCAGGCGCAGCTGGCGGCTCCAGCCCTGCGAGCGTTCGGTCGCGACCGAGACGCCGATCATGGTCGAGGCCACCATCGCGCCGTAGACGGCCATCGAGATCATGATGGGCACGGCGGCCGAGATCCCGCCCTGCGAGACGGGCACGTCGGTGACCGCGGTGTTCTTGTTCGGGAGGGCGATCGCGAACAGCATGCCGATGGGGAACGCGAGCGTGAAGATGAGTGTGCCCGTGTTGCGGAAGCTGCGCTTGAGCTCCATGCCGAGGAACCGCAGGTTGAAGCCGCCGAACGGCGGCGTCGTGCGGTTCGCGGTGTCGATCCGTGCGGTCTGCTCGCGCTGCGCGCCGCTCATCGTGCCGCCTCCGTGGTCTCGTGCCGGCCGAGCCGCTCGTGCTCGGAGCCCGGTTCGCCGTCGCCCGTGAGCTGCAGGAACGCCTGCTCCAGGTTCTGGCTGGTGATGGTGACGTCGTGCGCCGCGGTCGCGGTGAGCAGGTGCCGGGCCGTGTCGTCCGACGCCGCCGTGCGCACCCTGATCCGATCGCCGCGCAGCTCCACCTGTTCGACGCCGGGCAGCGCGCGCAGCACGGGCTCGAGCTCGGCGCGGTTCGCCTCGGCGCCCTCCAGCACGGCCTCGACGGTACGTCCGGCCGCCATGCTCTTGATCTCCGCGGCGGAGCCGTCGGCCACGATCCGCCCCTGGCGGATCAGTACGATACGGTCCGCGTACTGGTCGGCCTCCTCCAGGTAGTGCGTCGCGAACACGACAGTGCGCCCGCGGGCCGCGTCCGCGTGGATCGCGTTCCAGAAGGATCGCCGCCCCTCGACGTCCATGCCGGTGGTCGGCTCATCGAGGATCAGCAGCCCGGGATCCGAGAGCAGCGCCATCGCGAAGCGGAGACGCTGCTGCTCGCCGCCCGAGCACTTCTCGACCTTGCGGGCGGCGATCTGCAGGATCCCGGCGCGTTCGAGGGCGTCGTCGACGTCGATGGTCGACGTGAACAGCGAAGCGTTCAGGCGCATGATGTCGCGCACCGTGAGGTCCTTGAGCAGGCCGCCGGTCTGCATGACGGCCGATACGAGCCCGCGGGCGATCGCGGCGCGGGGGCTCATGCCGAACAGCTCGACCGAGCCCGCGTCGGGCCTGCCGAGGCCGAGGATCATGTCGATCGTGGTGGTCTTGCCCGCCCCGTTCGGGCCGAGGAACGCGACCACCTCGCCCTGCGCGACCTCGAGGTCGACGCCGTCGACCGCCGTGTGCTTGCCGAATCGTCTGACGAGCCCGGTCGCGCGGATCGCCGGGGAGTGCCGTTGTTCACGACGACACGTTATCGTTCGTTTCCCCTCGGCGCCTGCGCGCCGGCAGTGAGTCGTGAAACCGCGCTGCGCTCGGGCCCGCCGTCGGCCCGCGCGGCTCGCCTAGGCTGAGCCCATGGAACGCATCGAAGCACGGGCCGCGCTGCTCGACATGGACGGCACCCTCGTCGATTCGACCGCGGTCGTGGAACGGCTGTGGGGCGAGTGGGCGGCCCGGCACGAGGTGCCCCGCGAATCGGTGCTGTCGGTGATCCACGGCCGTCAGGGGCACGAGAGCATGGCGATCCTGCTGCCCGAGCGCTCCGCCGAGGAGAACCTCGCCGAGAACGCGCGCATGCTGGAGCGGGAGGCCGCCGAGACGGACGGCGTCGTCGAGATCGCCGGTGCCGCCGCCCTCGTCGAGGCGCTCGCGCCGTACCCGCACGCGGTGGTGACCTCGGCCGATGGGCCCCTGCTGCGCGCGCGCATGGGGGCCGCCGGGGTGCGGGTGCCCGAGCTCGCGGTCACCGCGGAGTCGGTCGGGGCGAGCAAGCCGGACCCCGAGGGGTTCCTGCTCGCCGCCGAACGGCTCGGCGTCGCGCCCGCGGAGTGCGTGGTGTTCGAGGATTCCTCGGTGGGGATCGCCGCGGCTCGCGCGGCGGGCATGCGCGTCGTCGGGGTGGGGGCTGCGGCTGCGCGGTACGCCCCCGACGCGCACGTCGCGGATCTCGCCGCCGTGCGCGTCGTGCCGTCGGGCGCGGGCTTCGCGCTCGAGATCGGGTAGGACCGCGTCGCCCGCCGCGCGAGCCGCGGGGGTCCCCGCTCAGCGCGAGGCGATGGTGTACCGGTGCTCGGGGCGGCCCGTCGAGCCGTAGCGCAGGCGCACCTCGACGACCGACCGTGCGGCGAGCGCTGCGAGGTGGCGCTGCGCCGTCGCGCGCGAGATCCCGGCGCGCTCCGCGACCTCGCTCGCGGAGGACTCCTCCGCACCGAGTGCGTCGAGGATCAGCTTCTCCGTCGCGGAGCGCGAGAGCGACACGGGGTCGCTCGACCCGTTCAGGATCGCGAGGGCGCGGTCGAGATCCTCCTGGGCCACCGCGCCCGTGCCCGCGAGCAGGTTGCGGAACCTCGCGTAGCGTTCGAGCCGTTCGGCCAGTACGCGCGGTTCGAACGGCTTGAGCAGGCAGGCGAGGGCTCCCGCACGGAGTGCGCGGCGCAGGGTCGGCGCGTCGCCCGCCGCCGAGATCACGAAGGCGTCGCACCCCGCGGCCCGCACGAGGTCGATGCCGTCGCCGTCCGGCAGGTAGACGTCGACCAGCAGCAGGTCGGGGCGGTGCGCACGGATCGCGGCCCGCGCCTCGGCGAGCGATCGAGCGGGCTCGAGCGCCAGGAATCCCGGGCGTTCGGCGACGATGTCGCGGTGCAGGCCTGCGACGCGGAAGTCGTCGTCGACGACGAGGGTGCGGATCGGATCGGTCACGGGCGCTCCTGCTCGGTCGGGAGGTCGGTCGGGAGGTCGTTCGGAGGTTCGGTCGGACAGCCGGGCGGAAGGCCGTTCGGTTCGGCCCCGGTGCCCCGGTCGGGGTCGACGACCCCTCCGATGCGGGCGGCGAACACCGCGCCGGTGCGGGAGGCCGGGCCGTCGACGGCCGCGGGAGCGGATCCGGGCCCGCCCGGGTCGACGACCCAGAGGTCTCCGCCGGTCGCCCGTGCGATCTCGCGCGACAGGGGAGTCCGAGCCCGTGCCCGTGCGCCGAGTCCCCGTGCCCGTCCTCGCCGGCCGGGGCTCCCCGGCCATCGCGCGAGAACACGTCCGTGCCCGGCGGGATCCCGGTCCCGGAATCGCCCACGGTGAGCACGAGCGCGTCGCCGTCGTCGAGCAGGACCGCCTCGACCCAGCGCGGTGCCGGCCCCCGTACCGCCGCCGACACGGCGTTGTCGATGAGGTTGCCGAGGACGGCGGCGGTGTTCTCGGGATCCCGGATCGTGCCGAGCAGTTGGGTGTCCTCGCCGACGCGCAGGCGCACCCCGCGCTCGCCCGCTTCGATGCCCTTGGCGCCGAGGAAGGCGTGCAGGAACGGGTCGCCGAGCCCGTCGAGCCCGAGCACGGGGTATCCGACGGCGCCGCGTTCGACGAGCTCGCCGAGGAACTCGCGGGCCTCGGGCACGCGCTCGGCGTCGATGAGGCCGGCGGCGACGTGCATGCGGTTCGCGAACTCGTGCCGCTGCACTCGCAGGGCCCCGGTCATGGCGCGCACGGTCTCGAGGCGCTCGCTCAGCGCGACGAGGTCGGTGCGATCCCGCACGATGACGACGCGGCCGAGCCGCCGCTGCCCGCGTCGGACGGGCCGCTGCTCGACGAACAGCACGCGGCCGGCATGCAGGACGCCGCCGCCGTCCTCGGCGGCGAGCGCCGCGAGGATCCGGTCGGGCAGTCCGAGCTCGGCGAGGGGGCGGCCGACGGGGCGCTCGATGCCCAGCATGCGTTCCGCGGCCGCGTTGCAGACGAGCACGGTGCCGTCGGGGTCGACGCCGAGGACCCCGTCTCCGACGCCGTCGAGCACGGCGGTCTGGTTCTGCACCAGTGCGGCGAGGTCCTCGGGCTGGAGGCCCAGGGTGAGGCGTTCCCATCGTCGCCGCATCAGCAGGGTGGCGAGGGTCGCGATCCCGATCCCGCCGAGCGCCGCGAGCGCGATCGAGCCGAGCAGTGCGGGGAGGTCGTCGAACACGCTGCCCTGTTCGAAGCCGACGCTCACCTCGCCGACGGGGCGCTGCGCGCCCGCGGCGCCGGTGCCTGGCGCATCGGGCGCGTAGACGGGGACCTTGGCCCGGGCCGAGATCCCGAGGGTGCCGCGCTCCCAGTCGACGACCTCGTGCCCCTGCAGCACCCGGTCGTAGGGCGTGCTCACCTCCTGGCCGAGGCGGTCGGTCTGGGGGTGGGCGAGGCGGATCCCGTGGTCGTCGGTGATCACGACGAACAACACGCCGGTGCGTTCCGTGATCCCGGCGGCGGTGCGCTGCAGTTCGCCGTCGCGCAGCCCGGCGGCCGCGGGGGTGCCGGGGTCGGCGGAGAACTCGGCGACGAGTTCGCGCACGGTTGGGTCCTCGGCGACGGTGCGGGCGATGCCGAGCGCGGCGGATTGCGACGAGGCGCGCAGCTGCTGGACCGCGAGGAACAGATAGACCCCGGTGCAGAGGGCGACGACCAGCACCACCGTGCCGAGCTGCAGCAGCAGGACGCGCGTTGCGAAGCGCAGACGCGCGCGGTCCGGTCGAGCCATGCTCTCCATTCTGCGCATCCGCACCCCCGAAGCCCCGTGCGCACAATGCGCAGAACCCACGCTACGCGCAGAACGCGATGAAATGCGAGCTACTCGGAGCCGGGTCCGGTTTCTCCCTAGCATCGGCGCAGGCCGCTCTCGGCGGCCCGACGACAAAGGAGTCATCTGATGCAACCGGCGATGTCCGAGCTGCTGCTGCGCGCAGCGGACGAGAAGCCCACGTACGACCTCGCATTCGTGCCGCCCGAGTGGGTGCTCGTGATCCTCGGGTTCACGATGGTGCTCGTGTTCATGACGCTGATCATGACGAAGCGCCTCACCCCGATGGTCGCGCTGATCCTCGTGCCCACCATCTTCGGCCTGTTCGCCGGCGCGGGGCTCGGGCTCGGCGACATGGTGCTCGACGCGATCGGCAACATGGCGCCGACGGCGGCGCTCCTCATGTTCGCGATCATGTTCTTCGGGATCATGATCGACGTGGGGCTGTTCGATCCGCTGATCCGCTTCATCACGCGCCTGCTCGGCGACGACCCCGCGAAGGTCGTGCTCGGCACCGCGCTGCTGGCCGCGGCGGTCTCGCTCGACGGCGACGGCTCGACCACGTTCATCATCACGACCTCGGCGATGCTGCCGATCTACCTGCGCCTCGGCATGAGTCCGGTCGTGCTCACCTGCGTGGCCGGGCTCATGAACGGCACCATGAACATCCTCCCCTGGGGCGGCCCGACGGTGCGCGCCGCGACCGCGCTGAACCTGCAGGTGTCGGACGTGTTCGTGCCGATGATCCCCGCCATGCTCGTCGGGCTCGTCGTGGCCTTCGGCTTCGCCTGGATGCTGGGCATCCAGGAGCGGAACCGGCTCGGCCGCATCGACGCGACCCGTCTCGACGGCTCCGCCGACGGCGGCCTCCTGGCCGGCGTGCCGAAGCTGTTCCGCGGCGCCGACAGCAAGCCGGGCGCGCGAGCATCGCTGCACACGGGCAACCTCGTGACCGTCGGCATCGGCGGCCCCGCAGTGGCCGCCGCCCAGGTGGATCCCACCGACACCGCCATGGCCGACACCATGCTCGACCCGACCCGCGCCACGCTGCGGCCGAAGCTCATCTGGGCGAACCTCGTGCTCACCGTCGCGGTGATGGTGCTGCTGGTGCTCGACATCATGCCGCTGCCGTACGTCTTCATGGTCGGTGCCGGGCTCGCGCTCGTGATGAACTTCCGCAGGCTGAAGGACCAGGCGGCCGAGATCGTCGCGCACGCGCCCAGCATCGTCGGGGTCGTGTCGATGGTGATCGCGGCGGGCGTGCTCGTCGGCGTGCTCTCGGGCACCGGCATGGTCGATGCGATGGCGAAGTGGATCACGAGCGTCCTGCCGACGGAGGTGGGCCCGTTCCTGGCCCCGATCACGGGGGTGCTGTCGATCCCGTTCACCTTCTTCATGTCGAACGACGCCTTCTACTACGGCATCCTGCCCGTGCTGTCGCAGAGCGCGGCGCACTTCGGCATCGACCCCGTCGAGATGGCCCGGGCTTCGATCACGGGCCAGCCGGTGCACCTGCAGAGCCCGCTCGTCCCGGCGATCCTGCTGCTCGTCTCGCTCGCGAGCGTCAACCTCGGCGACCACCACAAGAAGGTGCTGTGGCGGGCGACGATCGTGTCGCTCGTGATGCTCGCGGTCGGGATCCTGACCGGCGCGATCCCGCTCTTCGTCGCCTAGACCGGTCCGCGGCTCCTCGTCGCGCTCAGGACGTGCGCAGCACGGGCCAGAGCGCGGCGGGGAGCTTCGTCCAGCCCTCGCGGCCCAGGAAGTGCCCGCCGCCGGGCACCACCTCGACCGGGACGCCGAGGGCGGCGGCGAGCGCATCGGTGTCGGCGGCCGGAACGATCGCGTCGTCGTCGGAGCGCAGTACCGCGATGCTGCGCACCACCGCGGGAACGCCCGCGAGGTCGACGCCGGCGGCGGCGAAGCGGTCGAGCTCGGGGATCGGTTCGACGGGTCCCGCGAATCCCGAGACGAGCACCAGGCTGCCGAGCCGGTCGGCGGGATCGACCGCGCCGCCCTCGGCGCGGCGCGCACGCTCGGCCAGCACGCGCACGGCGGCGAGCGCGCCGAGGCTGTGGCCGATCACGGCGTCGCCGTCGCGGATCTCGCCGATGGCGTCGGAGGCCGCGGCCTGCCAGGCGTCCGCATCGGGGTCCTGCGCATCGGGCAGCGCGGGGACGCGGACCTCGAAACCGGCGGCCTCGAGCCGCTCGGCGAGCCAGGGGAACCAGTGGTCCTCTGGGGATGCGGTGAAGCCGTGCAGGATCGTCGCGCGCGGCGCGCGCCCGTCGCGCTGCCGACGCCACTCCTCGGCGAGGAGGCCGTACATGACGCCGTCGACCCAGCCGTGATCGCGGTGCAGGGCGTCGCGCAGCGAGCTGCTCTCGAGCCGCATGCCGACCCGGCGCATGAGCTTCTGCGAGGGCTCGTTCGGGGTGAAGGCCCCGGCCTGGATCCGGTGCAGTCCGAGCTCCTCGAAGCAGACCCGGATCACCTCTCGCACGGCCTCGGAGGCGTAGCCTCGCCCCTCGAAGTCGGGATGCATGGTCCAGCCGAGCTCGGCCTGGACGCCGACGGCGCGATCCCGCACCTCGCGCTGCGACCACGCGCTCCCCACCGAGACCAGGACGTCGCCGATGATGCGGCCGTCGAGTTCGAACACGAGGGTGTCGGGCAGCCGGGCGGGCATCGACGCCTCCCAGTCGGCGCGGTCGACGGGGTGCCAGCCGAGCCACTCGCCGACGTCGTCGCGCCCGCGATGCTGCCAGAGCGCGTCGATGTCGTGTTCCCCGGCACGGCGCAGCACGAGGCGTTCCGTGCGCTTCGGCCAGGCGACGGCGTCGAGGGGATGGGGCTGCGGCTGGGGCTCGGACATGGGCACCAGTATGCCGGAGGCCGCGCCGGGCCGGACGCCCGTGCACACCGGAGGCGGGTGCGGACTGTGCGATCCGGCGGAGGAGGCCCGGTCGCGGGGCTCTATGCTTGACCCGGTCCGCGCAGTGGGGCGCGGCCGGCTCCGAAAGGAACGCGACGATGACGTCCAATACTCCGAACGGGCACCTCGGCGACGACGAGCACCTGGCGGTGCTCGGCTACGAGGGCAAGTTCGATCGATCCATGAGCCTGTGGGCGAACTTCGCCCTCGGCTTCACCTATCTCTCGCCGCTCGTCGGTGTCTACTCGCTGCTCGCTCTCGCGCTCTCGACCGGCGGCCCGCCGTCGATCTGGTGGATCGTGATCGTGGCCTGCGGCCAGCTGCTCGTCTCGCTCGTGTTCGGCGAGATCGTCTCCCAGTACCCGATCCACGGTGGCATCTACCCCTGGGCGCGCAGGCTCTGGGGTCGGCGCTACGCCTGGCTGGCCGCCTGGGTCTACATCTGGGCCATGATCGTGACGATCACCTCGGTCGCCGAGTTCGGCTCCGGCTTCGTCACGAGCCTGCTCGGCATCGAGCTGACACCCGAGGCGACGCTGTTCACGGCGCTCGGCCTGCTGCTGCTCGCGCTCGCGATCAACTTCTCCGGCACGAAGTGGCTCGCCCGCATCGCCCGCATCGGGCTCGCGGCGGAGCTCATCGGCGTGATCGGACTCGGCCTCTACCTGCTGATCTTCCAGCGCAAGCACGACTTCTCGGTGTTCTTCGACACCATGGGGACGGCGGGCGACGGCTCCTACCTGCCCGTCTTCCTCGCCTCGGCGCTCGCCGGCCTCTTCCTCTTCTACGGCTTCGAGGCGTGCGGCGACGTGGCGGAGGAGGTGTCGGATCCGGCCCGCCGGATCCCGCGAGCCATGATGATGACGATCTTCGTCGGCGCGGTCTCGGCGCTGTTCTCGTTCGGCGGCTACGTGCTCGCCGCCCCCAACCTCGAGGACATCGTGTCGGGCAAGGTCACCGATCCGATCCCGTCGATCCTCGACGCGACGCTCGGGCCCGTGGGCGCGAAGCTGTTCCTGATCATCGCGATCCTCGCGTTCATCTCGTGCGTGCTCAGCCTGCAGGCCGCGGCGAGCCGACTGCTCTACTCGTTCGCGCGCGACGGGATGCTGCCTGGCCACACCTGGCTGTCGAAGGTGTCGGAGCGCAGCAAGGTGCCGACGAACGCGCTCATCGTCGCGTGCACGGTCCCCGCGCTCATCTGCGTGCTGATCTACTTCAACAACGGGATCCTCGTCGCGGTCACCTCGTTCGCGATCCTCGGCATCTACCTGGCGTTCCAGATGGTCGTGTTCGCGAGCCTGCGCCAGCGCTTCAGGGGTGGAAGCCCGCCGGGCCGTTCAGCCTCGGAGGGGCCGGCACGGCGGTCAACGTGGTGGCCCTCGCGTACGGGCTCTTCGCGATGTACCTCCTGGCGAAGCCGGGCGAGACCGGTGACTTCTTCGCGGACTACGTGGTGCTCATCGGCCTCGCGGTCGTGCTCGTCACCGGCCTGGTCTACCTGTTCGTCGCGCGCCCCGACAACAAGTCGGACGCGCCCCAGGGCGACGCGATCGCGGTCTCGGAGGAGATCCGCCGACGCACCGGAGCGGTCAAGACGCAGTAGGGCGACCCGCGGATACGCCGAAGGCCCCGGAGCATTCCGCTCCGGGGCCTTCGGCGTATCCGCGCCGGGCCGAGCTACTGCGTCATGAGCGTCGGGTAGGCGTCGGGGTGCTCCTTCAGCCACTCGGTGACGGCGTCCGGCTCCTTGCCCTTGCCGAACTTGTTGACCACCAGATCCTCGAGCGAGCCGTACTCGGCGTCGTCGAGCTTGATCCCGGCGATCATCTTCGCGATGTCGGGGTGCTTCTCGCTGAAGCCCTTGTTCGCGAGGAAGTGCAGCGCCTCGGGCTTGCCCATGGCGCCCTTCGGATCCTTGAGGTCCTTCACGGGGAACTTGTCGTTCGCCCAGAAGGGGCGCCACAGGGTCACCGCGATGTCCTGCTTCTTGTCGATCGCGTTCTGCAGGGTGGTGAGCATGGTCGCGGTCGACGAGGTCACGAGCTCGTACTCCGTGTCGAGGCCGTACTCGGGCATCATCGTGTTCTGCGTCTGCTCGGTGAGGCCCGCGCTCGGCTCGATGCCGATGATCTTGCCGTCGAAGCGCTTGGCGTTGCCCTTCAGATCCTCGATGGAATCGACATCGACGTACTTCGGCACCGCGATGGTCAGCACCGCGTTGTCGTAGTAGGCGCCGAGATCCTCGATGTCCGCGCCGTACTTCTTCATGTAGCTGGCGTGGGTCTTCTCGGACCAGGCGGAGGGGTAGATGTCGACGTCGCCCTTCGCGAGGCCCGTGTAGAGCACGGCGGCCTCGGTCAGCTCCTTGAGCTCGACCGTGTAGCCCTCCTTCTCCAGCTGGTCCTTCAGCAGGTAGGTCATGCTGAGGCCGTCGGTCCAGGACGGGAGGAAGCCGAGCGTGATGGTCTTGTCGGAGCCCGCGCCGCCCGCCGCCTCGTCCGCGCCGCCCGAAGTGCGGGTGACGGCGAGACTGCCGACGGCGACGAGCGCGATCGCGACCACGGCGGCCGCGAGGCCGAACCACATGCGCTTCGCCTTCGCGCCGGGTGCGCGGCGGATCGATCCGAGGACGGAGGTGCGGAACTCGCTCGGCGTGCCGAGCGCGGCGGTGACGCGGTCGAGGTAGACCGCGAGGATCACGACGCCGAGGCCGGCCTCGACGCCCTGGCTGAGGTTCAGCGTCGAGATCGAGGCGATGACCTCTTTGCCGAGGCCGTCGGCGCCGACGAAGCCGGCCACGACCGCCATGGACAGGGCGAGCATGATGACCTGGTTGATGCCGGCCATGATCGTCGGCATCGCGAGGGGCAGCTGGATTCCGCGCAGGATCCGGCCCGGGGTCGCGCCGAACGCGTGGCCCGCCTCGACGGTCTCGGAGTCGACGCCGCGGATGCCGAGCTCGGTGAACCGTACGCCCGGGGCCAGTGCGAAGATCACCGTCGAGAAGACGCCCGGCACCACGCCGATGCTGAAGAACGTGACCGCGGGGATCAGGTAGACGAACGCGGGCATCGTCTGCATGAAGTCGAGCACCGGCTTGATGAACGCGCTGAACGCGTCCTTCCGTGCCGCCAGGATGCCGAGCGGCACCGCGATGATCACGGCGAGCAGCGTCGCGATCAGCACGAGCGCGAGCGTCTGCATCGAGGTCTCCCACTGGCCCATCGCGACGATGAGCAGGAAGCCGACGATCGTGCCGATCGCGAGCTGCCAGGAGCGGACGAACCAGCCGATCAGGGCGAACAGCAGGACCAGGGCGGGGAAGGGGACCGCGAGCAGTGCGTCGGTGAGCCCGGAGACGAGCCACTGCATGACGAAGCCCACGAAGTCGAGCAGCCAGGTGAAGGTGTCCTTGAACCAGTCGAGCGCGCCGGCGACCCAGTCGCCGATGGGGATGCGGAAGCCGTTCATCGGGTCGCCTCCTCGTCATCGCCGGCAGCGGATCCGGGCGCATCGGCGCCGTTCGCCGCGAGCGTCTCGGTGATCATCGCCGCGGGCACGCCGGGTGCCGGCTCGATGATCGGGATCTCGGTGGTGACCGCCGGCAGGTCGGCGAGGGCCGCGAGCAGGGTCACGCGCGGCACGACGCCGATCAGGCGATCCTGCTCGTCGACCACGGCGACCGGCAGCGGGCTCTCGACCGCCATCTCGAAGAGCTCGGCGATGTGCTGGTCGGGGGACACGATCGACGGAGTCGGGCGGAGGCGCTTCGTGACGTCCGTGCCGCCCTCGCGCACCTCGCGCAGCATGTCCTTGTCGCGCACGACGCCGAGCAGCTTGCGGCCGCCCGTCGTGACGAAGCAGGCGGACGTCTGCAGATCGCGCATGGTGCGCAGCGCGGTGCGGGGGCCGGCGCTCGCCGTGACGACGGCGAGCGGGGGCTCCATCACGTCGCCTGCCGTGAGCACGCGGGCGCGGTCGACGTCCTGCACGAACTGCGCGACGTAGTCGTTCGCGGGATCGGTGAGGATGTCGTTCGGGGTGCCGACCTGCACGATGCGGCCGTCGCGCATGACCGCGATCCGGTCGCCGAGGAACATCGCCTCGTTGAGGTCGTGCGTGATGAACACGATCGTCTTGCCGAGCTCCTGCTGGAGCTCGATGAGCAGCTCCTGCATCTCGCGGCGGATAAGCGGATCGAGCGCCGAGAAGGCCTCGTCCATGAGGAGGATGTCGGTGTCCGCGGCGAACGCGCGGGCGAGGCCGACGCGCTGCTGCATGCCGCCCGACAGCTCGCCGGGCAGCGACGACTCCCACTTGCTCAGGCCGACGCGGTCGAGCCAGCGCCGTGCCGTCGCGGTGCGCTCGGGCAGGGCGACGCCCTGCAGCTCGAGGCCGTAGGCCACGTTGTCGAGCACGGTGCGGTGGGGGAGCAGCGCGAAGTGCTGGAACACCATCGACATGCGGTCGCGGCGTACGGCGCGCAGCTCGGCGGCGCCGAGGCCGACGACCTCGGTGTCGAACACCCGGATCGAGCCGGCGGTGGACTCGTTGAGCCCGTTGAGCATGCGGATCAGGGTCGACTTGCCGGAGCCGGAGAGCCCCATGACCACGAAGATCTCGCCCTGGCGCACGTCGAAGCTCGCGTCGATCACCGCCGCGGTGCCGAAGGGGCGCACCTCGTCGCGGCTCGCGCCCGTGCGCAGGCGCTTCACGGCCTCGTTCGGCCGTCGGCCGAAGACCTTGAAGACGCGGTCGACCGCGATGGCGGTGCCGGGCTCGGGCGAAGCCGCCTCGCGGGCGTCTCGTTCGTGATCGGTGGGCGGTGCTGGCGATGGGATCGTCACAGACACTCCTCATGCGGGTACGCCGAAGGTACCCGCTGCGTGGCCCGGGTTCGGCGGTGGGGGCGCCCGGGCGCGGCCCTCTCGACCGCTTCGACCGGCGCCCTGCATGCCGCGGCCATCGGGACCGGCGGCCACCGCGAACCGTACGCCCGCCGCGCTTCGAGCAGGTGCTCTCGCGGCGACCGCGGACCGTGGTTTCTCGCGTGGAACGCTGCCTTCGACGCTAACAACGCGAATACGGGGTCGCAAGGCGAAGCCGGCGGATATCCGGCGATGGCTTCCGAAGAATATAGCGCTGATCTGGGGGAAATTTCGTTACCTGTTCGTTACCCGGAGTCCCGGATATGCGCCCGAAACGTCCTTGGTCTCGATCGGATTCCAATTCGCGCGGTGATTTCTGACGCGCGTTTCACGCGGGCTAGGCTTCGACTACGCCCGGGGCGTCGCAGAGAATCCGGTCCTCCAGACACCGTCTGGTGCCGCCGAGAGAATCTGGGGCCGGAACACCCGAACCGGTCGCTACACTCGGTCCCCAGGCTCACCCCTCCTCCCTGACACCGAAGTAAGGAAATGAATCGATGAAGATTCGAGTGGTACTTCCCGCGCTCGCCGCCGTCACCGCGCTCGCGCTCACCGGCTGCGTCAACAACGCCGACTCCGAAGGCTCCGGCGGCGGCACCAAGTCGCCCGCCACGAGCGACATCAAGGCCGACTCGGCCGCGGTCGCCCTGCTCCCCAAGGACGTCAAGGACTCGGGCAAGCTCATCATCGGCACCGACGCCTCCTACCCGCCCAACGAGTACAAGGACGCCAACGGCAACCCGACCGGGTGGAACGTCACCCTCGCCGACGCCGTCGCCGCGAAGCTCGGCCTCAAGTCCGAGTGGCAGGTGTCGAAGTTCGACTCGATCATCCCGAACATCAACGGCGGCAAGTTCAACATGGGCTCGTCCTCGTTCACCGACACGCTCGAACGGCAGAAGTCGGTCGACTTCGTCGACTACTACCAGGCCGGCACCCTCTGGGCCGCGCCCAAGGGCAAGACCGTCAACCCCGAGGACGCCTGCGGCCTCAAGGTCTCGGTCCAGTCCGGCACCGTGCAGGACACCGACGAGATGCCGGCCCGGCAGCAGGCCTGCAAGGACGCCGGCAAGCCCGAGATCCAGGTGCTGAAGTTCGACGGCCAGGAAGAGGCGACCAACGCGGTCGTGCTCGGCAAGGCCGACGCGCTCTCCGCCGACTCCCCCGTCACCCTCGCCGCGATCAAGGCCACCGGCGGCAAGCTCGAGGCCTCCGGCGAGTCCTTCGACAACGCCCCCTACGGCTTCGTCACCGCCAAGGGCAGCGAGCTCACCAAGGCCGTGCAGGCCGCCGTCGAGTCGCTCATGAAGGACGGCACCTACACCAAGATCCTCACCGACGCGGGTGTCGAGGCCGGTGCCGTGAAGGAAGCCGTCATCAACGGCGGGAAGTCCTGAGCATGGCCGACCGGGCCAAGGCTGACACACAGCCGTTCTACGATTCGGAGCCCATCGAGGCCATCCGGCTCAAGCACCCCGGGCGGATCATCCTCGCCGCCGTTCTGGTGATCATCGTCGGGCTCTTCCTGTTCGATGCCTTCACCACGCGCGGCGGGGACAACGGCTACGACTGGCCCGAGGTCGCGAAGTACGTCTTCGACGTCCGCGTGATCCAGGCCGTCGGGTACACGCTGCAGCTCACCGTGTACTCGATGGTCATCGCGATCATCCTCGGCGTGCTGCTCGCCGTCATGCGGCTCTCGCCCAACCCCGTGGTCAAGGCCGTCGCCTGGGTCTACCTCTGGCTGTTCCGCGGCACCCCGGTGTACGTGCAGCTCGTGTTCTGGGGCCTCGTCGGAACCATCTACCAGAAGATCACGATCGGCAGCCTGTCGCTCAACGTGCAGGACCTGCTGCCCGCCTTCGCCCTCGCCGTGATCGGCCTCGCGCTCAACGAGTCGGCCTACATGGCCGAGATCGTGCGCGCCGGCCTGCTCTCGGTCGACAAGGGCCAGGACGAAGCCGCGACCGCGCTCGGCCTCGGCTGGTGGCACACCATGACCCGCGTGGTGCTCCCGCAGGCCATGCGCGTGATCATCCCGCCGACCGGCAACGAAGTGATCTCCATGCTGAAGACCACCTCGCTCGTGGTCGCAGTGCCGTTCTCGCTCGAGCTGTACACCCGCACGCGCGATATCTCCGCCGTCACCTACAAGCCGATCCCCATGCTGATCGTCGCGTCGATCTGGTACCTCGTCGTCACCTCGATCCTCATGGTCGGCCAGTACTACCTCGAGCGGCACTTCGCCCGCGGCATCGGGCAGCGTCCCGACGTCATGAAGCCGACCGTCGAAACCGCGGCCGTCGGCGTGATCACCGCCGAAGAGGCGAAGCTCGCGGCGATCAAGAACAGCGAAACGCACCCGACGTACACCGAGAACGACGGACGCACGGGAATCGTGCCGCCGCACATGGGCCGCGGAGAGGAAGTCGATGACCGCACAGACCAGCAACGTGCCCATGGTGAAGGCCGAGGGCGTCTCGAAGGCGTACGGCTCGAACCTCGTGCTCAAGTCCATCTCCCTCGAAGTGCAGAAGGGCGAGGTGCTCTGCCTCGTCGGCCCGTCCGGATCCGGCAAGTCCACCTTCCTGCGCTGCATCAACCACCTCGAGACGGTCAACTCGGGGCGCCTCTCGGTCGACGGCGAGATCGTCGGCTACCGCCAGGACGGCGAGAAGCTGTACGAGATGCACCCGAAGGAGGCCGCGAAGCAACGCCGAGACATCGGCATGGTGTTCCAGCGCTTCAACCTGTTCCCGCACATGACCGCCCTCGAGAACGTCATGATCGCGCCCACCCTCCTCAAGAAGGGGGACAAGGCGCAGCTCAAGGCGCGGGCCATGGAACTGCTGGCCAGGGTCGGCCTCGCGGAGCGCTACGACTACTACCCGGCGCACCTGTCGGGCGGGCAGCAGCAGCGCGTCGCCATCGCGCGAGCCCTCGCCATGGAGCCCAAGCTCATGCTGTTCGACGAGCCCACCTCGGCGCTCGACCCCGAACTCGTGGGTGAAGTGCTCGACGTCATGAAGGGCCTCGCCGAGAGCGGCATGACCATGGTGGTGGTGACGCACGAGATGGGCTTCGCCCGCGAAGTCGCCGACACGCTCGTGTTCATGGACGGCGGCGTGGTCGTCGAGTCCGGCGACCCCGTCGAAGTGCTCACCAACCCGCAGCGGGAGCGCACCAAGGCGTTCCTCTCGAAGGTGCTGTAACCGGTCAAGCGCCCGTCGGTGCCGGAATTGCGTGGGCCTGCAGAGCAGGGGAGATCAGCGCCCGTCGACTGGGGAGTGCGCAGAGACGCAGAGCAGGGGACCCCGGCGTGTCATCGCTTCGCTCGACACGCCAACCCTGATGCGTCTCCGCGCACTCCCCAGCCGACGGGCGCTGCCGTGTGCGACGCCGATAGGGTGAGCGCATGAGCGCGCTCCCCACCCTCGACGGCCTCTTCGGACTCGGCGGGCGCACGGCCCTCGTCACCGGCGGCAGCTCGGGCATCGGCCGGGCCATCGCGCGGGCGCTCGCCGGCGCCGGTGCGCACGTCCGGGTCGCGGCCCGCACCACCGCGGCGATCGCGGAGACCGTCGCCGGGATCCGCGACGGCGGCGGCAGTGCGGACGGGATCACCGCCGACCTCGGCAGCCGCGCAGGCGCGCACGCGCTCGCCGACGCCGCGGGCGACATCGACATCCTCGTGCACAGCGCCGGGATCAACCTGCGACCGCCGCTCGGCGAGCTCGACGAGGCGGCGTGGGACGCGACCATGGCCGTCAACCTCGACGCGGCGTTCGTGCTCGGGCAGCGCCTCATCCCGGGCATGGCCGAACGCGGCTACGGACGCGTGATCCACCTGAGTTCGCAGCAGGCGCACCGCCCGTTCGCGAACAGCGGCGCCTACGGCGTTTCGAAAGCCGCCATCGAGGCGCTCGCGCGTTCGCAGGCCGAAGCCTGGTCCGCTCGTGGCGTCACCGCCAACGCGCTCGTGCCCGGCTTCGTGCAGACCCCGCTGAACCGGCGCCTCAGCGCCGATCCCGAGACGGTCGCGGCGCTGGCCGCGCGCACGCTGGTCGGGCGCAACGGCGAGCCCGAGGACTTCGGCGGGGCCGTCGTCATGCTCGCCTCGCCGTCCGCGGGCTACATCACGGGGCAGTCGATCGCCGTCGACGGCGGCTTCTCGACGCACTGAGCGCCGTGCGGGGCGCCCGTCCCGAGGGTTCCGCGCTCGCGGCCTACGCGCCCTCGCCGAGGTCGTTCTTGATCTTGGTGGTCGAGACGCCCTCGGTGCGGTCGAGGTAGACCACCTCGCAGTAGTCGCGGAGGATCTCGAAGCGGGGGTCGCCCTCCCAGTCGCCGCCCATGACCACGGTGTCGATCTCGTACTTCTGCACGTCGCGGATCTTCTGGTCCCACGCCTGCTCCGGGATCACGAGATCGACGTAGCGCACGGCCTCGAGCATGTTCTTGCGCGTCTCGAAGTCGTGGTACGTCTTCTTGCCCTTGCCCGCGTTGAACTCCTCGGTGGATGCCGCGACGACGAGGTAGTCGCCGAGCGAACGCGCGCGACGCAGCAGACGGATGTGCCCCCAGTGCAGCAGGTCGAAGGTTCCGTAGGTCAGGATCCGCTTCACGGGATCTCCTTCCGTCTGGGCGGGCGGGTTCCCCCGAATGCTAGTACAGATGGGGTGCGCCGGAGCGGCGGGAGCCGCGCATCCACTGTTGCCGCGCAGGCGTGCGGCGTACGCTGGAGAATAGTCGGAACGAGTCCCGCCGAGGCGGGATCCGGAGGGAGGACACCATGAGCGGAGTCGAACGCACGGACCCGGGACGCGACCTCGAATCGGACCCCGCGCACAACGTCGACCCGGGACGCGACTGGGCCGACGAGGGCGGGGCGACCCCGGAGGGCCCGGCCACGCACGAGGAATCGGGCCACCCGCATCACGAGGACGCGGAGGAGCCCGCCTGACGCGGAACTCCGGGTTCGGCCGCAGCAGGTCCGCCTGATTGAGCGAGCGGAGCGAGTCGAAATCGAGGGTTCCGGGTTTCGCCTCCTGCGTCGCTCAACCGGCGGACGCTGAAGTTCCCGCTCAGTCGGCGGGCTTCAGGTCGTAGGTGACCCAGGGCGTCTGCGTCGCCTCGCGGTCGTAGACGCGACGCGCGGTCTCGTTGTCCGCGGCCGTGATCCAGCGCACCAGCACGGCGTCCTCGTCGCGGGCGATCTCGGCCAGGCGGTGCAGCAGTGCGGTGCCGGCTCCCGTGCCGCGCGCATCGGGCGCCGTGAACAGGTCGTCGAGATAGAGCGCGTACGCGCCGTCGATCGGCCGGGCGAAACGGCGGAAGTGCGCGAGCGCGACCGGGCGGCCATCGGCCTCGGCGAGGAGCGCCCGGGTCTCGTGCGCATCGTCCATCAACCAGGTCCAGACCGTGTCGAACACGGCCGGGTCGTGGGGCTTCGCGTAGAAGTCGCGGTAGCCGCGGTAGAGGCGCTCCCACGCCTCACGATCCTCGGCGCCGAGCGGGCGGACGGCGGCGGTACCTGCGGCGGTCACGAGAGACGCTCCGTTTCGACGAAGAGCACGGGCGACGTGCTGCTGAGGTTGGTGAGGCGGTGCTCGGCTCCCGCGGGTCGTGCATAGCTGGCGCCGGGCACCTGCTCCGCCTCGGAGGAGGTGCCGTCGGCGAAGTCGATGCGCACGGTCGCGGGCAGCAGGGGCACGACGACGTAGTCGAAGTCGTGCCGGTGCATGGGGATGTGCCCGCCCGGGTCGATGGTCCACTTCGTCACGCGGAACCGCTCGTTCTCGAACTGGATCTCGCTGTGGCTGCCCGACGGCTGCCCGGTCGTGTCGCTCATGATGCCTCCTTGCTCCGGCCAGCCTAGCCTCGGCCGCAGCCGCGGCGCACGCCACGGCTCCGGCCGAGGCGGAGCCCGCGCTCGCGCGTCACGCGGGTGCGGTACGCTCGCCCTCGCAGCGGCACGGCCGCAGCGGAGGACCGCACGCGAGCGTGCACGCGCGAGGGAGGGACACATGGCGATCGTCGATGTCGGCGTCTACCGGGAGGGCCGGCGGCTCGACGGGGTCGAGTCCATTCCCGAGGCGCACGCCCACGCGAGCCTGCTGCCCGGGGCGTTCGCCTGGGTCGGGCTCCTCCGCCCGACGCCAGAGGAGCTGTCGCTCGTGGCCGAGACCTTCGGCCTGCACGCCCTCGCGGTCGAGGACGTCGCCACGGGCAAGCAGCGGCCCAAGGCCGAGTTCTACGGCGACGTGCTCTTCCTCGTGCTGCGTCCGGCCCGCTACCTCGACGCGGTGGAGGAGGTCGAGTTCGGCGAGCTGCACATGTTCGTCGGCGAGAACTTCGTGCTGACGATCCGGCTGGCCGAGAACCCGTCGCTCGGGGAGGTGCGCCGGCGCATGGAGGACGAGCCCGAACTGCTCTCGCTGGGGCCGGGGGCCGCGGCGTACGCGATCCTCGACCGTGTGGTCGATGACTACGAGCCGGTGGTGCAGGGTCTGCAGAAGGACATCGACGAGATCGAGGACGAGCTCTTCAACGGCTCGGGGACCAGTGTCGCGCTGGCGAGGCGCATCTACGAGCTGTCGGGCGAGGTCATCGCGTTCCAGCGGGCGACGGCCCCGCTGCTCGGTCTCGTGCGCGACCTGCGGGCGCGCGAGGAGCGCCGCTCCGCGGGGATCCCGCTGTCGCCGGCACCGGCGAGCGTCGCCGCGTGGGACGTCGAGCTGCGCCGCCACCTGCGCGACGTCGAGGACCACCTGATCCGGATCGTGGAGTTCGCCGACGGGTTCCGCTACATGCTGCGCGATGCGCTCAGCGTCCACCTCGGCCTCGTCGGCCGCGAGCAGAACGAGCAGATGGCGCTGATGACGGAGGCCTCGGTCCGCCAGAGCGACCAGGCGAAGAAGATCTCGAGCTGGGCGGCCATCATCTTCGCGCCCTCGCTCGTGACCGGCATCTACGGCATGAACTTCGATCTGATGCCCGAGCTCCACTGGGCGTTCGGGTACCCGGCGGCGATCGGGCTCATGCTCGCGTTCGCCGGCTCCCTCTACGTGATCTTCAAGAAGAAGGACTGGCTGTAGGCGGAGCGCCGGGCTCCGGCCCCGGAGCGGAGGCGCGCGCCGCGGTGATCCCGAAGGCCGCCTCGGCGGCCGCCGCGATGAGGAGGACGCTCAGGATCGCGGCCCACGAGAGCCCGAGCTGCGCGAGCAGGCCGAGCAGCAGCGGCCCGGTCGCGGCGGCGGCGTAGCCGATCCCCTGGCTGAGCGCCGAGAACGTCGCGGTGGCGGCCGCGCTCGGCGCGGTGAAGACGATGAGCGCGATCCCGAGCCCGAACGCGGCGCTCTGGGCGATGCCGAGCACGGCGACCATGAGCGGGGCGAGCGCCAGCGGCGCGAACGCCAGTCCGGCGAGCCCGATGGCCGAGAGGCACGAGACGGCCGCGATGATCGGCACGCGCAGACGACGCCGGGAGGCGAGCGTCGGCGCGACGAGCGACGCGGGGAGGCCCGCGACGCTCATCCAGGCCAGCAGCAGGCCGGCGTCGGCCGGGGGCATGCCCCGGTCGGCGGCGATCGTGGGCAGCCAGGCGGTGAGGGAGAAGTAGATGAGCGCCTGCGCCCCGAAGAACCCGGTGACGGCCCAGATGCCGCGTGCGCGGATCGCGCTGCGGAAGCGCTGCGGTCGGTGCGGCTCGGCGGCCTGCGCGGCGCGGAGCCGCGTGCCGAAGGCCAGCGCGAGGCCGGTGGCGACGAGCAGCGGGACCCCCAGGCGGCGAGCGCGGGACCGACCCGGTCGTCGAGCAGGTGGAGCACGGGGACGGAGAACGCGGCGCCCGCGGCGGCGCTGAGCCCGAAGGAGGTCGTGTAGATGCCGGTCCAGAAGCCGCCCCGCCGGGGGAGGGAGCGGCGGATGATCTGCGGCGCGAGGATGCCGAGCAGCGCGATCGTCGCGCCCACGACGATCGTGCCGGCGAAGAGGGCGGGTGCGGCGAGCGGCCGCAGCAGCGTCGCGAGGGCGAGCGCGGCCAGCAGCACCGTGAGCGCGCGTTCGAGGCCGAGCCGCGAGACGAGCCAGGGGGCGAGCGGCGAGGCGAGTCCGAACAGGAGCACCGGGATCGCGCTCAGGACGGCGAGGCCCGACGCGGGCAGGTGGTACGTTCTGCCGATCTCGGCGAGCAGGGGCGAGACCGAGGTGATGGGGAAGCGGACGCTGAGCCCGACGGCGAAGACGAGCGTGCCGGCTGCGAAGGCGTTCCGGGCGGTGCCCGTCACGGGAGTTCGTCGAGCAGGCGCTCCTGCTGGTCGAGCACGCCGAGGGCCGCGGTCTGGGCGGCGTCGGGATCCTGCGCGTCGATCGCCCGGAAGAGCGCGTCGTGCATGTCGGCGCGGTCGGGGTCGCTGCCGTGCGACAGGCAGGAGGCGTCGGCGACGGATTCGCGCAGCGAGGCGTCGAAGCTCGCGTAGATGCTCGAGAGGAGCTGGTTGCCGGAGGCCTCGGCGATGGCGAGGTGGTAGGCGACGTCGTGCTCGGTGAACGCTGCGGTGTCGCTGCGGTCGATGGCCGCGCGGCGGGCGGCGAGATGCGCGGCGAGGGCGTCGAGCTGTTCGGGGGTGCGCGCGACGGCCGCTTCGCGGGCGGCGAGCGCGTCGAGGGCGCGGCGCACCCGGATCACCTCGCGGCTGTCGGCGGTGTGGAGGGCGCGTCGCAGGGCGACCTGGGCCTCGTCGTCGGCGACGACGTAGGTGCCGTCGCCCTGCCGGGTCTCGAGCAGGCCGAGCTGCACGAGGGAGCGGACGCCCTCGCGCACGGAGGGGCGACTGACGCCGAGCGCCGCGGTGAGCTCGGCCTCGGAGGGGATCCGTGCGCCGATCGGCCAGGTGCCGTCGGCGATGGAGGCGCGGAGTTGGTCGACGACGGTGTCGACGAGTGAGCGGCGCTGAATCTGTTGCACGTCTACATCCTTGCGTATCTGCCAAGAGGTATGGTTATCATATGTCAGATGACTTGACGGGTCTACTCCCGCTCGGGTCATCGGACCGAGAATCCCGAAGGAGCGATCTTGAATCCCGCGACCCCCGGCAGCACGCTGCGCACTCCCGCACTCGTCGACGCGCACATCCACCCCGACAAGAGCGCGTGGGGCGGTCCCTGGATGTCGCGCCGCCCGGCCGCCACCCTGCGCGACCTCATCGACAACGATCGGGCCACGCAGTTCTCGTACACGCGGAGCGTCGAGGATCGCGCCTACGACCTGCTCTCGAACGCCCGTGCGAACGGCACGCTCGCGATGCGCGCGCACGTCGACGTGTCGAGCGAGCTCGGCACCGCGAACGTCGAGGGCGTGCGCGCCGCAGCCGAGCGCCTGCCCGGCCTCGACGTGCAGATCGTCGCCTTCCCGCAGTTCGGCCTGCTCACCAATCCGGGAACCCTCGAGGTCATGGCCGCCGCGCTCGACGCCGGCGCCGACCTCGTCGGCGGCATCGATCCGGGCGGGCTCGAGGGTGATCTGCACGGGCACCTCGACGCCATCTTCGGTCTCGCCGACCGGGCAGGGCGCGACCTCGACATCCACCTGCACGACGGCGGCGAGGACGGCCTCGCGCAGATCCGCGAGATCGCCCGCCGAACCGTCGCGAGCGGCCGGCAGGGACGCGTGACCATCGGGCACGCCTTCGCGCTCTGCGACGGCGCGCTGCCGAGCCTCGACGCCACGCTCGACGCGGTGGCCGACGCCGGGATCTGGATCGCCACCTGCGCGCTCGGGCCCGATCCCGTGCCCGACATCGACCGCTTCGAGCAGCACGGGGTGCGCCTGGTCGCCGGATCCGACGGCGTGCGCGACTCGTGGAGCCCCTTCGGCACGGGCAGCATGGTCGACCGCGCGCACCTGCTCGCCTACCGTACCGGCGCGATCACCGATGCCGAGCTCGAGCGGGCGTTCCGCATCGCCTCGGTCTCTGGCGGCGAGATGCTCGGCATCGACGCGATCGCGAACTGGGGCGGACCCGAGAGCGGCACCCGGCTCGAGTTCGCCGCCGAGAACATCGCCCAGCTCGTCACCGACCGCCCCGTCCCGGCGCGGGTGCTCCGCGACGGCCTCGACCTCCGCCCGGCCGGCTGACCCGGCCGGCACCCCTGCTCGGAAACGAAGGAGTTTCTCGCATGCGCACCACCCCCACCTCCGCTTCGCGCGTCCGACGGGCCTCGGCCCGCGCGTCCGCGGTCGCCGGCATCGCCGTCGCAGCCCTCGCCCTCTCCGCGTGCGCGGGCGGCGGCGGGTCGGCCGGCGCGAAGACCGGCCTCGACGTCGATCTGACGCGCCTCGCCACCCGGACCGCGCAGGCGAAGGGCCCGATCGACGCGGTCACCTGGAACCTGCCCTACGAGCCGCTGTCGCTCGACCCCATGAAGACGTTCAACTACGCCGAGAACACGGTCGACGCGAACCTCTGCGACAGCCTGCAGCGGCTGAACCCCGACCTCACGACCGGGCCCGGCCTTGCCGAGAAGGTCGAGACCCCGAACGACACGACCGTGGTCTACACCCTGCGCGATGGCGTGAAGTTCTGGGACGGCACCCCGCTGACGCCCGCCGACGTGGTGTTCTCCATCGAGCGGCAGAGCGGGGCCCACAACGGGGACTCCTACTTCTCGGAGTACTTCACGAGCGTGCAGTCGGTCGAGCAGACGGGCGCGAACCGGGTCACGGTGCACCTCTCGAAGCCCGATGCGCTCTTCGTGCAGGGCATGGCCACCGCGGCGGGCGCGATCGTCTCGAAGGCGTACGCGACGAAGGCCGGCGAGCAGTTCGGCACGCCCCAGGGCGGGATCATGTGCACCGGCGCCTTCAAGCTCGACAGCTGGAAGGCCGGCAAGGGCATCGACATCGTGAAGAACGACGCCTACTGGGACAAGAACCTCGTGCCGAAGGCCGGCAAGGTCAGCTTCAGCTTCATCGCCGACGAGACGACCGCGATCAACGCCCTGCGCTCGGGCGACGTCGACGGGCAGTTCTTCTACCTGCCGCCGACCGGCATCCAGCAGCTCACCGGCAGCTCGACCGTCACGACCACCTACGGCAAGTCGTTCGTGTTCTTCACGCTCGCGGGTGCCTCGACCACCGGCCCCTTCGCCGATCCGAAGGTGCGCCAGGCGCTGCTCGACTCGATCGACCGTCAGGCGATCTCCGACGTCGTGTTCCAGAAGGCCGCGATCCCGGCGCCGACCCTGGCGGGCCCCGACTACTGGGGCGACCAGAAGTCCCTGTTCGAGCCCGCGTTCACGAAGTTCGGGACGAAGCCGGACCCCGGGGCGGCGAAGCAGCTGCTCGCGGGCGTCGACACGAGCAAGGAGATCACCATCGCGATCCAGGGCTCGTCGGCCGTGCACGAGCAGACGGCGAACCTGATCCAGGCGGCGGGCCAGGCCATCGGCCTGAAGATCACGACCAAGGTGATCCCGGTCGAGCAGTACGGCAACCTCTACACCGACCCGAAGGCACGAGCGGGGCTCGACGCGTTCTTCACCACCTGGTACGGCAACGTCACCGACCCCCTCGACGTGTACCAGGTCTTCACCACCGGCGGTACCAACAACTTCGGCGGCTACACCGCCGTGAACGATCTCGTCGGGCAGGCGCGCAGCACCCTCGACCCCGCGGCGCGCGCGAAGCTCACCGTCGACATCCAGGCGAAGGTGACGCAGGACCTGCCGTGGACGCCGCTCACGTACCTGCCGACGATCCTCGTGCAGAACGACCGGATCACAGGGGCCGTCCCCTCCATCGCCTACCTGTCGTACCCCTGGGCCGCCACCATCGGCAGCGCCCGGTAACCGAACCTCCTCCGTCTTCGAATCCCACTCCAAGGAGAATCATGTCCAAGCGTCCTTACGCGCTGCTCGGCGCCGCCGCTGTCGCCGCGCTCGCACTGTCCGCCTGCGCGGGCGGTGGCACCCAGGCGGGCGGCGACGGCAAGAAGTCGACGGCGTTCAGCGTCGACCGCTCGAAGCTCGTCAGCACCACCGAGCCGGGCGCCAAGCCGGTCGACACGCTCACATGGAACCTGCCCTACGAGCCCATGTCGCTCGATCCGATGCTGACGTTCAACTACGCCGAGAACACGGTCGACGCGAACCTCTGCGAGGGGCTCACCCGGCTCACCCCGGATCTCGGCTACGAGAACGCGCTCGCCGAGAAGGTCGAGAATCCGAACGACACGACCGTGGTCTACACGCTGCGCTCGGACGCGAAGTTCTGGGACGGCACGCCCGTCACCGCCGACGACGTCGTGTACTCGCTCGGCCGCCAGGTCGGGCCGCAGTCGAAGACCTACTGGGGCGACTACTTCGCGAGCGTGCGGGCGGTCGAGAAGACCGGCGCGAACCAGGTGACCGTGCACCTGAAGGAGCCCGACGCCCTGTTCGAGAAGGCCATGGCGAGCGCCGCGGGCGCGATCGTGTCGAAGGCCGCGGCCGAGCAGGCCGGCGAGAAGTTCGGCACCCCGCAGGGCGGCCTCATGTGCTCCGGCCCGTTCACGCTCGCGAGCTGGGACCCCGGCAAGGCGATCCACCTCGAGCGGAACGACGCCTACTGGGACAAGAACCTGATCCCCAAGGTCTCGAAGCTCGACTTCAGCTTCATCACCGACGAATCCACCGCGGTCAACGCGCTCCGCTCGGGCGACGTCGACGGCCAGTACTTCTACCTGCCGCCGGCCGGCCTGGGCCAGCTCGCGAAGGGCGATGCGAAGATCACCTTCGGCAAGTCGTACATCTTCTGGAACCTGCGCGGCCTCGCCACGACCGGCCCGTTCGCGAAACCCGAGGTGCGGCAGGCGCTGCTCGCCGCCATCGACCGCCAGGCCATCGCCGATGTCGTGTTCCAGGGCGCCGCGGTGCCGGCGAAGACCCTCGCGGGCCCGGCCTACTTCGGCACCGGCCCGCAGGAGCAGCCGTTCCAGGACGCGTACGCGAAGTTCGGCACGAAGCCCGACCTGGCGAAGGCGAAGGAACTGCTCGCGAAGGCGGGCGACGTCTCGGGCGAGATCACGCTGGGCGTGCAGGGCTCCTCGGCCGTGCACGAGCAGACCGCGAACCTGATCCAGGCGGCGGGCCAGTCCATCGGCCTGAAGATCACGACGAAGGTGATCCCCGTCGAGCAGTTCGGCAACCTGTACTTCGACGAGAAGTCGCGCGTCGGCATCGACGGCTTCTTCACGACCTACTACGGCAACATGACCGATCCGCTCGACGTCTACACGGTGTTCACGCCCGGCGGCAGCCACAACTTCTCCGACTACAACGCGGCCGGCGAGGACATCGCCGCCGCCCGCAAGACGGCCGACCCGGCGAAGCGCGCCGAGCACACGATCGCCGCGCAGGAGAAGATCACCCGCGACGTCCCCTGGATGCCGCTGAACGACCTCCCCGTGATCCTGGTGCAGAACGGCAAGGTCTCCGGCGCCACCGCGTCGTCGGCCTACCTCTCGTACCCGTGGGCCGCGACCATCGGCGGGGTGGAGTAGGCCCCGATGTCCGTCCCCGCATTCCTCCTGCGACGGGCCGGGGGCTCCTCCTCGTCCTGTTCGTCACCTCCTTCATCGTCTTCGGGCTGATGTACCTCGCCCCGGGGAGCCCGCTCAGCTTCGTGCTCGGGCCCCGGGGCGGCACCCCGAGCAGATCGCCGCCGTCACCGCGCAGTACCACCTGAACGACCCGTTCTTCGTGCGGTACTTCGCCTGGATCGGCGACCTGTTCCAGGGCAACCTCGGCGACTCGATCGTCTACCGGCAGCCGGTCGGCGACCTGATCGCGGGCCGCGTCGGCACCACGGTCGCCCTCATCGCCTTCGCGACGATCATCATCGCGGTCGTCGGCATCGGGCTCGGCCTCCTGGCCTCGCTCCGGGGCGGGTGGATCGACACCGTCATCACGACCCTGTCGACGCTCGGCCTCGCGACCCCGACCTTCGTGATCGGCGTCGCGCTGATCAGCCTGTTCGCGGTGGGCACCGGATGGTTCCCCACCAACGGCAGCGGCGGAGGTGGGATCGACTCGCTGTGGCACCTCACGCTCCCGGCGGTCGCGCTCGCCGTCGCGAGCGCCGCCTACCTCGCCCGCATCACCCGCGCATCGGTGCTCGAGGAGGAGGGGCGCGAGCACGTGCAGACCGCGGTCGCACGCGGCCTCCGCCCGCCCCTCATCATCCGCCGCCACGTGCTGCGCAACGCGCTCATCCCCATCACCACGGTGATGGGCCTCACGGTCGCGACGCTCATCGCGGGCGCCGTGGTCGTCGAGAGCGTGTTCGCGCTCGACGGGCTCGGGTCGCTGCTCGTCCGGGCGATCCTGCAGCGCGACTTCGCGGTCGTGCAGGCCGTCGTGCTCGTGCTCGTGGTCGCCTTCGTCGTGATCAACGCGATCGTCGACTTCCTCTACACGCTCATCGATCCGCGCATCACGCTGGGGAGCAAGCAATGACCATCGCGCCACGCACCACCCAGATCGCGCTCGCGCGGTCGCGGAACCAGGACCCCGGGGCGTTCACGCTCCTCATGCGCAAGCTCGGCCCGCTCGGGATCGCGGCGAGCGCCGTGCTGCTCGTGTTCGTGCTCGCGGCGGCGCTCGCGCCATGGATCGCGCCCTACGATCCCGACTTCCCCGACCTGCTGTCGGCGCTCAGCGGGCCCAGCGCCCAGCACCTGCTCGGCGCCGACGCCCTCGGCCGCGACCTGCTCTCGCGCCTCATGTGGGGCGCGCGGATCACCCTGCTCGGGCCCGCGCTCGTGATCCTGATCGCGACCGTCGTCGGCGTCGTGCTGGCCCTGCTCGCAGCGTGGAACCGCGGTGTCGTCGACACCGTGATCTCCTGGATCCTCGACGTGCTGTTCGCCGTCCCGGGCATCGTGTTCGGCCTGATCGCGGTCGCGATCTTCGGCCCGAATCTGATGACCGTCGTCGTCGGCCTCTCCATCGGCTACATCCCCTACGTCGCCCGCGTGGTGCGCGGCGCGGCGCTGCGCGAGCGGAACATGCCCTACGTGCAGGCCGCCTGGCTGCAGGGCCAGTCGGGCTTCGGGATCAGCCTCCGACAGATCCTGCCGAACGTGCAGCCCATCGTGACCGCGCAGGCGGTGTTCTCGCTCGGCTTCGCCGTCGTCGACCTCGCGGCGGTCTCGTTCCTGGGCCTCGGCGTGCAGCCGCCGACCGCCGACCTCGGCCTCATGGTCAAGAGCGGCTTCGACTCGATGCTGCGCGGCCAGGCCGGGGAGGCGATCACCGCGGGCCTCGCGATCGTGCTGATCGTCTGGAGCATTACCGTGATCGGCGACCGCCTCACCTCGAACGCAAGGAGCATCCGATGAGCCAGCCACTGCTCGAGGTCGACGACCTCCGCGCGAGCCTCGTCACGAAGTACCGCAGGCTCGACCTGCTGAACGGCGTCAGCTTCACCCTCGACCGCGGCGAGGCGATCGGCCTCGTCGGCGAGTCGGGGTCGGGCAAGTCGCTCACCACCCGCGCGATCATGCGGATGCTCGCCACGGGTTTCCGCACCGAGGGCGACATCCGCTTCGCGGGGGAGTCCGTGCTCGGCATGGGGCGCGAACGCCTCCGGAGATTCCGCGGCACCGACGTCGGGATCATCTTCCAGGACCCCCGCGCGCACGTGAACCCCGTGCACACCGTCGGCGACTTCCTCACCGAGGCGCTCGTGCGCGAGCGCGGGATCGCCCGCGAGGACGCCGAGCGCCGCGCGGTGCGGCTGCTCGACGAGGTCGGCGTGCGGCACGCCGAGCGCCGGCTGAGACAGTACCCGCACGAGCTCTCGGGCGGCCTGCTCCAGCGCGTTATGATCGCGAGCGTGCTGCTCGCGGAGCCGCAGCTGATCCTCGCCGACGAGCCCACCACCGCGCTCGATGTGACCGCGCAGTCCGACGTGATGGCGATCATCGAGGAGCAGCGCCGCGCGCGCGGCCTCTCGCTGCTGTTCATCACGCACGACCTCGAACTCGCGAACGCGTGCTGCGACCGCCTCGCGGTCATGTACGCGGGCGAGATCGTCGAGCAGGGCGCGCACGTCTACGACGCGCCGACCCACCCCTACACGAGAGAGCTCATGGGAGCCCGCCCGAGCATCGACGAGCGGCTCGACCGTCTGCCGGTGCTCGAGTACACCCCGGAGATCCACGAAGAGCTGAAGGTGAGGGCGCAGGCATGAGCGTCGAAACCGCATCCGCCGACGCGCTGATCCGCGTCGCCGATCTGCGCAAGGTGTTCCCGGCACCCCGTGGCACGAAGCACGAGGACGTCGTCGCGGTCGACGGCGTCTCGTTCGAGCTGCGGGCCGACGAGTGCCTCGCCATCGTCGGCGAGTCCGGCTCGGGCAAGACCACCGTCGCCCGCATGATCGTCGGGCTCGAGACCGTGACCGACGGAACCGTCGAGGTGCTCGGGCAGGATCGCACGACGGCGCCGCGCAGCCTGCGCGACCGCCGTGTCCGGGCACGCGAGGTGCAGTACGTGTTCCAGGACCCCTACTCGTCGCTCAACGGGCGGCAGCGGATCGGCGAGGTCATCATGTCGAACCTCAAGCTGCACTCGGGCTCCGCGGCCGGCCTGAAGGCCCGCGCGCAGGCGATCCTCGACTCGGTCGGGCTGCCGCAGCGCTTCTTCGACCGCTACCCGCGCGAGCTCTCGGGCGGGCAGCGGCAGCGCGTGGCGATCGCCCGCGCGCTCGCCGCCGATCCGAAGGTGATCGTGCTCGACGAGGCGGTCGCCGCGCTCGACGTCTCGATCCAGGCGCAGATCCTCAACCTGCTCTCCGACATCAAGGCCGAGCGGAAGGTCAGCTACCTGTTCATCTCGCACGATCTGGCCGTGGTTCACCAGATCTCCGACCGCATGATCGTGATGGAGAACGGCCGCATCGTCGACGGCGGCGACACCGCCGAGCTGCTCGCGAACCCCGTTCACCCCTACACCCGCGCGCTGCGGGCCGCGGTTCCGGGGCCGGGATGGAAGCCCGTGCGCCGAGAGCAGCTCGCGTCGTGAGCGCGGGCGGGACCACGGCCGTCCGGGCGGCGTTCGTCATCGCGTTCGACGAGCGCCGTCCGGGCGGCCCCGGCTTCGTCCTGCTCCGCGACGCGGTGGTGGACGTCCGCGGCGACCGGATCTCGGCCGTCGCGGACGGGCCCGACGGCGCGGCGCTCGAGGCGCTGGCGGACGAGGCGATCGACCTCGGCGAGAGCCTGCTCATGCCGGGGCTCATCGATCTGGAGGGCCTCGTCGACATCGACCACCTGCTGCTCGACTCCTGGTGGAGCCCGGCGCACGAGGCCCGGCTCGAGTGGTCGGAATCGTACGCGCGGGCGCCCCGCGAGGTGCTCGACCCCGGGGAGCGCAGCGCGCTGCGCCGCTACGGGCTCGTGCAGCTCATCCTGCACGGGATCACCTCGGCCATGCCGATCTCGACCGAGATCCACGGTGCCTGGGCCGAGACCCACGACGACCTGCTCGACACCGCCCGCACGGCGAGCGCGCTCGGGATCCGCACGTTCCTCGGTCCGTCGTACCGCTCGGGCGTGCACGTCACCCGGGCGGACGGCTCCTCCGGGATCCACTGGGACGAGGCGAAGGGCGAGGCGGCCCTCGCCGACGCCGTGCGCTTCCTCGACACAGTCGAGGCGCTCGCCGATCCGCTCGTCACCGGCGTGCTCGTGCCGTGCCGCATCGAGACCGTGAGCGACGCGATCCTTGCCGAGACCGGCCGCGTCTCGGCCGAGCGCGGCGTGCTCGTGCGTGCGCACGCGACGCAGGGGCTCGACAGCGAGCTCGGGATCCTCGAACGGGAGCGGGGCACGACCCCGCTCGATCTGCTCGACCGCAGCGGCCTGCTGAACGACCGGCTCGTGCTGGCGCACGGCGTCTACATCGACGTGCATCCCGATGTGCACGGCGAGGATCGCGGTGACCTCGCGCGGCTCGCTGCCGCGGGCGTCTCGATCGCGCACTGCCCGCTCACGAACGCGCGCTACGCGATGCTGCTGGAGCGGCTGTCGCAGTACCTGGAGGCCGGCGTGAACGTCGGGCTCGGCACCGATTCGTTCCCGCCGGATCTCATCCGGGCGATCGACACGGGCGTGCAGCTGGCGAAGGCGCAGCACGGGGATCTCGGCGCGGGCCTCCTCGCCGAGTACGTCGAGGCCGCGACGCTCGGCGGGGCGCGGGCGCTGCACCGGCCCGATCTCGGCCGTATCGAGGCCGGCGCGGCCGCCGACCTCGTGGCGTTCTCGCTGGCCGACCCGCGGATGGGCGCGATCGACGACCCGATCCGCTCCCTCACCCTCTCGGGCACGGGCCGCGACGCGTGCTTCAGCATGGTCGCGGGCCGCGTCGTCATGCGCGACGGGGTGCTGCCCGGCGTCGATCTCGCAGCGCTGCGCGCCGAGGGGCAGCGGATCTTCGAGAAGCTGCGCGCCGCCTACCCCGAGCGGGACGCGCTCGCGGGGCCCGGGGGTCGAGCGAGGCGGAGCTGTTCCCCGCGGTGTTCCCGGTCGCGCGCGGATTCGCGCGGCGCGACGGGATCTGACGTGCCGCGCCGGCGATCGGCGAGGGCCTAGGGTGAGGGCATGAGCGAGTACCGGCACGTCGTCCGCAAATGGGTCAAGCCCGAGGATCTCAACCAGCACGGCGCGCTCTTCGGCGGCCGGTTGCTGCAGTGGGTCGACGAGGAGGCCGCGATCGTCGCGGTCACCCAGCTCGGCACCGTCGACGTGGTCACGCGGCACATGTCGGCGATCGACTTCTCGGCTCGGGCCGATCGCGGCGACCTGCTCGAGCTCGAGTACCGGGTGTTCGCGTTCGGCCGCACCTCCATCACCCTGAGCTGCCGCGTCGAGAACGCGGTCACGGGCGCCGAGGTGCTGACGCTCGAGCGGATCGTCTTCGTCGCCGTCGATCGCGAGGGGCTGCCGCTCGCGCACGGACGCACCGAGGCCACCACCGGGACCGAGCGCCTCCGCGCCCGGATCGGCTAGGCGGACGGTCTCACTCCGCGCGCGAGCCCGTCGCGGGCTCCGGACCCGAGGCGAGGCGGCCGATGAGGTCGGCGTGCAGCGCCAGGGTGAGATTGGCCACGGCGAACGCCGAGGCGATGGGCGCCCCGATCGCGGCCTCGATGCGTCCCAGCCGGTAGCGCACCGTGTTCGGGTGCACGAACAGCTGCTCGGCGGTGCGTGCGATGCTCTGCTCCGCAGCGAGGTAGACGGCGAGGGTCTCGCGCAGCTGCGGCGAGCGGATCGGGTCGAGCGCCATCGCGGTGCGCTGCTCCAACTGGCGCGCGTCGACGTGCGCCAGCACCCAGGTCGCGAGGTCGATGCGATCCATCCGTGTCGGCGCCAGGAGGGACGGGGCCTCCGCGGACGCGGCCCAGCGCCGGGCGATGCCGAGCGCGGTCTCCGCTTCGCGCGCGCTGTCGGCCACGCGCGTCAGTTCCGCGAACGGCGCCGACGCGCCGACGAGCAGGGTGCGCGCGAGCGTGTCGATCCAGCGCGTGCTCGCCTCGCTCTCGGGCACCAGCGCGGCGAGGGTCGCCGGTGCGTCGGCATCGGCACGGCGCAGCATGACGAGCAGGGGAGCTCTTCGGCCCGGGCGCGCTGCGCCAGGTGCTCCAGGTGCGCCTCGGTCGCCGAGGGGCCGTCGAACGGTGCCAGCTCGAGCGCGCGGACCGGCGCGTAGGCGGGGAACCGGAACTGGGCGAGCCTCGCCCAGAAGCGGTGCTCGCGGGCGGGCAGCACCCCGTCGTGCAGGCTCGCGAGCAGCTGCTCGTTGTCACGGCGATCGCGGCGGCTCGCCCCGTACTGGATGCCGTGCACCGCGCCGAGCAGCCGCTCGGAGGTGTCGAGCAGGATCTCGCCGAGCCGCACGAGGGTCTCGGGGGTGCGGCTGGCGAGCGCGATGACGTGCACGCTGTCGCGCAGCGAGACGCGTCGGGTGAGTACGCGCCAGCGCCCGATGAGGATGTCGAGCTCGCGGCGGTTGGTCTGCGCGATCTCGTTCCAGATGAGCTGGATCGGCGCCTCGCCCGTGCTCGCGACGACCGAGCCCTCGAAGTCGTACACGATGGCGGTGCCGTGGCACAGCGCGCTGATGCGGGACACCAGCGCGGGCAGCGGGTCGGTCGTCGAGATGGCCGACAGCAGCGCGTTGGTGATGTCGAGGGAGGCCGCCAGGCGCTCGGTCTCGGACAGCGGCGGCGGTGCCGGAACGTCCATGTTCGGCCTCCGATCGGGCGGTTCGGAAGTACGGTTTGTGCGAACGAGAGGTTTCGCCCCCTTATCTTCGTCAGAATTTGGAGAATCCACAACGGGCCGCCCGGAATGCTGCGCATTCTCCAGTGACCTCGGTGCCGCGCCCCACGAAGGTGGGATGCATCCGGAACTCAACGACGAACTTCAGGAGGAAGCCCATGAGCAGTGTCCGTGTCGCGGTCGACGTCGGAGGGACGTTCACCGACGTCTGCATCTTCGACGACGAGACCCAGCAGATGCGCGTGACCAAGGTGCCGTCCACGCCCGGCGATCCGATGATCGCGGTGATGAACGGGGTCGAGCGCGGCGAGATCGACCTCGGCGACGTCGCGCTCTTCTCGCACGGGACCACCGTCGCGACGAACGCGCTCATCACCCGCAACTTCCCGGCGGCCGCGCTCGTCACCACCCGCGGATTCCGCGACGTGCTCGAGATCCGCGACGGCACCAAGGACGATCTCTGGGACGCCTACAACGACGTCTCGGAGCCCTACATCCGCCGCCGCGACCGCTTCGAGGTGACCGAGCGCATCGACTACAACGGCAGCACCATCACCCCGCTCGACGAGGGCGAGGCGCGCGAGCTCGCCGAACTGCTGCGCAGGCGCGGAGTCAAGACGATCGCGGTCTGCTTCCTGAACTCCTACGCGAACGCCGCGCACGAGACCCGCATGCGCGAGATCCTCGAGGAGACGATCCCGGACGCGACCGTCTCCACCTCGGCCGAGGTCCTGCCCGAGATCTTCGAGTACCCCCGCTTCAACACGGCCGTCGCGAATGCCGTGCTCGCCCCGCTCGTCTCGGGCTACGTGAACCGCCTCGCCGAGCAGCTCCGCGAGGGCGGCTACGCCGGCGACCTGCTGCTGCTCCACTCGGGCGGCGGATCCATGACCCCGCGCCTCGTCGAGAAGTTCCCCGTGCGGCTCGCGGCCTCCGGCATCGCCGCCGGCGCGATCTCGGCCAAGCACATCGCCCAGCAGTGCGGCTACGACAACGCCGTGAGCCTCGACATGGGCGGCACCTCGACCGACATCGCGCTCGTCGCGGACGGGGAGCTCCGCGTCTCGCAGGAGTGGCAGGTCGAGTACGGCCACCCGATCATCTTCCCCTCGATCGAGGTGCTCACCATCGGTGCGGGCGGAGGCTCGCTGGCGCACATCGACATCGCGGGGTCCCTCCGCAACGGTCCGCAGTCCGCCGGCGCCGATCCCGGGCCCGCCTGCTACGGCACGGGCGGCGATCAGCCCACCAACACCGACGCGAACGTCGTGCTCGGCCGCCTCGGCACCTCCCTCGCGGGCGGCGTCAAGCAGCTCGACCGCACGCTCTCCGAACAGGCCATCGGCCGGGTCATCGCAGAGCCCCTCGGCATGGGACTCGAAGAGGCCGCGCAGGCCATCGTCTCGGTCGCGAACGCCAACATGGCCGACGCCGTCCGGCTCGTCTCGATCCGCCGCGGCTACGACCCCCGCGACTTCGCCCTGCTCGCCTTCGGCGGCGCGGGAGCCCTGCACGGTGCCGACGTCGCCCGCGAGCTCGGGATCCCGACCGTCGTGGTGCCCCCGAGCCCCGGCGTCACCTCCGCCATGGGCTGCCTGCTGGTCGACATCCAGCACGACTTCGCCCAGATGTACACCGGACTCGCGTCCGGCGCCGACGAGGAGGGGATCGAGCAGGCGTTCGTCGAGCTCGAGACCGAGGCCTCCGCGCGACTGCGGCACGAGGGGGTCGCGAGCGAGGATGCGATCCTGCAGCGCAAGATCTCGATGCGCTACCAGGGCCAGTGGCGTTCGCTCCAGGTGCCCATGGGATCCGGCCCCGGTGCGATCGCGCGCGCCGTACGCACCTTCCACGAGCAGTACGAGCGCGAGTTCGCGTTCCGGCAGGACGACGCCCCCGTCGAGGTCTACCAGCTCCACCTCGCCGCGGTCGGCAAGATCCCGAAGCCCTCGTTCCGGCCGACGGATCCCGTTCCCCAGGCTCCCGGCGCGCCCGCCGAGCGCCGCCCCGTCTACTTCGGCGAGGACGGCTGGGTCGACACCCCCGTCTACGATCGCGACGCCCTCGCCGCGGGGACCGCGTTCGCGGGTCCCGCGATCGTGAACCAGCTCGACTCCACGACGGTGGTCCCGCCGCGCACCCGCGCCGAGATCGACGAGTGGCTCAACATCCGCATCCACCTCGAGGAGGTCACCCGATGAGCACCACCACCGCACCCGCGACCCGCGCCGGAGAGGCGCGCCAGACCGCGCTCGACCCCGTCACCTTCGAGGTGCTGAAGAACGCCTTCGCCACGAGCGTCGACCTGATGAGCGAGCAGATCCTGCGCACCTGCTACTCCTTCGTCATCTACTCGCGCGACTTCTCGTCGGCGCTCTGCGACAAGCACGGCAATACGGTCATGCAGGGATCGGGCGACATCGCGGTGCACGTCGGCACGCTCCACTTCCAGGCGAAGGCCGTGATCGAGGAGTTCGGAGACGATATCCACCCGGGTGACGTGTTCGCCATCAACGACCCCTACCGCGGCGGCACCCACTTCAACGACGTCTCGTTCGTGCGTCCCGTGTTCTCCGAGGGCAGGATCATCGCGTTCGCGCAGAACAAGGGCCACTGGGCCGACATCGGCGGCAAGGTGCCGGGATCCTTCGACGTCTCGGCGGCGGAGCACTTCGGCGAGGGCCTGCGCATCACGCCGATCCGCGTCTGGTCGCAGGGCAGGTTCCTGCACGACGTCGCGCAGCTGCTCGTCGCCAACACCCGCGCCCCCGAGCAGGCGCTCGGCGACCTGCACGCGCAATCCGAGGCGACCGCGGTGTGCGAGCGCGAGGTGCTGCGGCTCGTCGAACGGTACGGCACCGAGACCGTCGAGCTCGCGATGCAGGAGACGCAGGACTACGTCGAGCGCACGGTGCGGCGACGCCTCGCCGAGCTGCCGCGCGGACGCTGGGAGACCGTCGACTACCTCGACCTCGACCCGGGCAAGCCGGAGGGGCTCGTCCCGGTGAAGATCGTCATGACCCTGGACGGCGAGGGGATCCACTACGACCTCGAAGGCAGCGCCGACGTCGTCGACACGTTCCTCAACTCGGGCTACGGCACCACCTTCTCGGCGATCTACGCAGGCACCAAGACCTTCTTCCCCGACGTGCCGCTCAACTCCGGCTTCTATGCCGCGGTGACGGCCGACATCGGGCCGGAGGGGACCGTCGTCAACGCCGGCTGGCCCTACGCGGTCACCGGATTCTGCTCCGGCCCGTACGAGAAGCTCATGAACGGGATCTTCGAGATCTGGTCCCAGATTATGCCCGAGCGGGCCATGGCCTGCGCGTTCAACCTCGAGTACCTGCTCGTCGGCGGGCGCGATGCCCGTCGCGAGGAGAACCCGTACTTCATGTGGTACGACTGGATGGCCGGCGGCTGGGGCGGCCGCTCCTCGAAGGACGGCTCGAGCGCGACCGCGCCCGTGTTCGGCGTCGGTCTCGCCGTGCAGGCCTGCGAGGGGCAGGAGCGCCTCACTCCCGTGCTCACCACGATGCACCAGATCGGCACCGACTCGGGCGGCCCCGGCCGGTTCCGCGGCGGCTGCGGCGTCGAGAAGGGCGGCATGCTCACCGACGCCGACGCCTCGGTCATGAGCTACTGCTGCGACCGTGCGCGCTCGATCACCTGGGGCATCGAGGGCGGCCTGCCGTCGATCCCGCACGGGGTCTGGCTCAACCGGGACACCGACAGCGAGCGGTTCCTCGGCTCCATCTTCTCCTCGGTGCCGGTGCAGCCGGGCGATACCTTCTACCGTCCCTCGGCGGGCGGCGGCGGATTCGGCGATCCCCTGCACCGCACGCCCGAGGAGGTGCTCGAGGACGTCATCGACGGCTACGTCTCCATCGAGCGCGCCTCGGCCGACTACGGCGTCGTGATCCTGCCGGTCGACCCCGATCTCGACCGCTACGAGATCGACCGCGAGGCGACCGCGACCCAGCGCTCCTGGATCCGCGCCAACCGGGCCGAGTGGCTCGAGGCCGACGCGGAGAGCGTCGCGCAGCAGTACCGGGCCGGCGAGATCGACCTGCTCGACGTGATCCGGCGCCACGGCGTCGTGCTCGACTGGGGGACCGGCGAACTGTTCGCCGAGACCACCCGGCAGCATCGCGAGCAGATGCAGCGCCGCTCCGCCGCGCACTGGGGCGCCTGACCCCGAGCGTCGGGGCCCGGCGATCCCTCGGCGCCGGGCCCCGGCCCCACCCCGTTCCCAGGAACGGTGCAGTTGCCCGAAATGATCCGAGTTCTTCCGGCATCTGCACAGTATTCGCACGCTTCGCGCCACTTCACCATTGAGGTGTCGCGCGAGACGGGGCCGACGGCCCCGCTCTCCCGACTTCGACGCGGATCGGTCCGCAGGCGAAGATCCCTGCCGCGATGCGGCGGCCGCGCAGCGACGCGCCGGCCTGCGCAGAACCGGCGCACCCGAATACCAATGGAGGTATGCACCGTGAGCCTGAATCTCACCGGGAGCAACGACGATGTCGAAGCGACCGACGCCCTCGCACGCGAGGGCAACGACGACGACCAGATGAGCCGCGGCTCCCTCGCGCTGGCCTGGTACGGCGTCGCGAGCGCGTTCTTCTTCGTCTACATCGGCGCCGCAATGGCCGCCGCCTACGGCACGCTCAACGCGATCATCGGGATCGTCCTGACGATCGTCGTCTACGGCGCCATCAACGCCGTGCTGTCGAAGTACGCCATCAACAACCGCACCACGGTCGCGCAGTTCTCGCGCACGATCCTCGGCACCGCGGGCTCCTCGATCGCGACGATCATCTTCGCCCTCGTCGCGATCTACTACGCGGTGTTCGAGGGGTCGATCGTGGCCTACGCGCTCATGGCGGCGTTCGGCGGCCCCATGTGGCTGTGGAGCCTCGTGGTGGTCGTCTACTCGACGCCGCTCATCATCGGCGGCGTCCGCCGATTCCTCGACAAGCTCAACGGCTGGCTCATGCCGCTGTACTTCTTCGGCCTCATCGCCGCGGTGATCTGGGCGGGCGCCGTGTACGGCTTCGGGGACGCCTGGCTGACCCACGCACCGAAGGTCGAGCTCCCCTTCGTGTCGGGCGGCCCCGGATGGCTCGCCACCTTCGCCGGGTACATGGGCATCTGGATCATGATGATGTTCACCATGGACTACGCCGCGCTCGGCAAGCGCAAGGACGTGAAGTTCCACCAGCGCTTCACCTTCGGCCCCCTGTTCTACGTGCTCGCCTACGGCTTCTCGGCGTTCGTCGGGATCTTCCTCACCTTCACCATCCCCGGCATGGAGGTGTCGGAGACGGGCGTCGCCGGCGGCATCGTGAACCTGATGGGGATCTTCGGCCTCGTCGTGATCATCGCCTCCCAGACCCGCATCAATACGGCGAACTACTACCTGGGCGCTGCCAACCTGCGGGCGTTCGGCGAGCGGGTGCTGCGCCTGCGGCTGCCGAACCTCGCCTGGGTGCTCATCTCCTCCGTGATCATCTTCCTGCTCATGCTGCTGCCGATCGTGCAGTACCTCCTGCTCGCACTGGCCTGGCAGGGCGTCCTCGTGACCGCGTGGGTCGCGATCGCGCTCAGCCACGTGCTGCTCGACGGCGGTCGGAACCAGGAGCACGCAGCGATCGAGGACCGGCACTACCGCGCTTTCAACGGCAACGGCCTCATCGCCTGGATCGTGGGCACCGTGATCGGGCTCGCGATGCTGCAGCTCGGCGCCGTCAACCCGGCGCTGGCGGGCGTCGGATCGACCTGGGGGCCGATCCTCACGGCGGTGTCGGCCGCCGTGGTCTACGCCCTGCTGTGGCGGGTGCGACCGACGAGCCGCACCGGTCTCATCCCGGTGGTGGGAGCGCACGCGGCGCGGTGATCGACCCGTTCTGCAGGCACCCGTCATCCTGCGCGAGGAACGAGACGCAGGATCCTGCGACTCCTCCGTCGCGCAGGATGACGGGTGCTTCGGCTCGCTCCGCTCGCTCAATCAGCGGGCCTGCGGCCTAGTACGGTTCGAGATCCACCAGCCGGAGCGCGAGCAGGCAGGTGGCCTTGCCGTCGAGCGTGTCGAGCGGGATCCCCAGCAACTGCTCGATCCGCCGCAGGCGGTAGCTGAGGGAGTTGCGGTGGATGAACAGCTCCTCGCAGGTGCGCGACGGCTGGGCGTCGTTGCGCAGCCAGGTGCGGAGCGTGGGCAGCAGCTCGGTGGTGCGCTGCTCGTCGTGCTCGATGAGCGGGGCGAGGAAGCGCTCAGCGGACTCGCGCGCGCCGCGACCCGCGGCGGCCGCGACGACGGCGCCGAGGCCCAGGGCCGGCGCGGTCACCGGGTGCTCCACGTGCCGCACGAGATCGAGCGCGTGCACGAGCGCGATCCGCAGCTCGTCGATGGTGCGGGTCGGCGGGCGGAACACGAGGGGCAGGTTCGGCTGCAGCTGCTCGAGCCGCTCCGTGAAGCGCAGGGGCTCGTCGCGGGGGAACTGCGCGAGTGCGATGAGCCGGTCGTCGATCTCGGTCACGCGGACGTCGTTGAACGCGTCGTGGAGGGCGATCCGGAGCTTCCACGCGGCCGCGGCGTGCTCGCCGCGCAGGTCCGCGACGACGAGCGAGGTCTCGGCCCGGCGGCTCAGCCCGAGTTCGTGGAAGGCGTCGGCGACGTCGCTGCGCGTCGCCTCCGACCACGCGATGCAGCGGTTCACGAAGCGCTGCATGTCGTGGTGGCTGTTCGCGTCGACCGCGACCGATCGATTCAGCTGGAGGGCGAGGATCGAGCTGACGGGCGCGAGCAGCGCCTCGATCTCGGACGCGGAGCCGTAGAGGCGCACCGCCAGCTGGCAGGGCTGGCTGAGGCCCATCGGGAGCGGCATCGAGAGCACGTCCGGCTGGGCTGAGCGGTTCTTCCCCTCGCGCCAGGTGACGCTCTCGGGGTACTGGGCGATCAGGGAATCGAAGGCGTCGTACACCGCGACGGGCAGCTCGAGCGCGGCGTACACGGCCGCCAGCAGGGTGGCGATCTCGGCGCCGCGGCTGGCGAGGCGCGCGCACTCGTCGGCGAGCGACCAGCCACGGTCGTAGCGGGCGATCTGCTCGGCCTCCAGCATGCTCTCGACGTACTGGTCGATCTTGAGCAGGGGGACCGACGGCGGTACTTCGAGCAGCGGCAGGTCGTGGCTGGCGCAGGCCTCGACGAGTCCGCGGGGGAGCTCGGCATGCGCGATCCCCGTGGCGAAGCCGAGGGCGGCGACCGGGACCCGCGCGAGCCGTTCGACGTAGCCGTCCCAGATGCTCTGCTCGGAGAAGTTCATGCCGATGCCCGCAGTGAGCAGCAGCACGTTCGGGTCGAGGAACGGCGTCGGGTCGAGGTGCTCGGTGGGCGCGCAGCGCGTGATCTCCTGCGACAGCCGCTTGGGCCCGGTGGGGGTCTCGAGCCGCAGCTGGAGGCTGTGCTCGATGATCAGATCGGAAACTCGCATCGTCTCGGCCTCTCGCATCTGCCTGAAATTCGCAGGGACATTCGTGCAACTGCATAATAACGGCGCTCCGAGCCCTCCGCGTAGCTTGGTCCGCATGACCACACAACGTCGTGACATCGCTCTCGTGAACTCGGACATGGGGGAGGCCTTCGGCCTCCACACCTTCGGCAACGATCCGGCACTCATGCCGATCATCGACGTCGCCAACGTCGCCTGCGGGTTCCACGCCGGCGATCCCGCGGTCATGGAGACGACGGTGGCGCTCGCGAAGCAGCACGGGGTCCGCGTCGGCGCCCATCCCGGGCTCCCCGACCTCGTCGGCTTCGGACGTCGCGAGATGAAGCTGAGCCCTGCGGAGGTCGAGAGCCTCATCCGCTACCAGGTCGGCGCGCTCACCGGGTTCCTGCGCGGGCACGACCTCCTGCTCAACCACATCAAGCCGCACGGCTCGCTCTACGGCATGCTCGCCCGCGACGAGGAACTGATGCTGGGCGCCGTGCGCGTGGCGCGCGACTACGGGGTGCCCGTCTTCGGCATCGCCGGTTCGGCCCACCAGCGGGTCGCCGAGCGCGAGGGCGTCGAGTTCGTCGGCGAGCTCTACGTCGACCTCGACTACGACGCCGACGGCGGGCTCATCATCCTCCGTCAGCCGCACGCGACCGACCCCGCGGCCGCCGCGGAGCGCACGCGCCGTGCGGTGCTCGAGGGCGTCGTCGCCGCCGAGGACGGGACCGACATCCCCATGAGCTTCGGCAGCATCTGCGTCCACTCCGACACCCCGAACGCCATCGAGGTCGCCCGCGCCGTGCGCGAGGCGCTCGCGTCGCTCTGACACGACCGACCCACCGAACCCCGGCCGCCGGCACCACCGCACCGACGCGGCCCGCCCACCCCACGAGAAAGAAACCGCACAGCCTCATGAGCACGCAGATCATCGCCCCGATCCCGGGAATCTTCTACCGCCGCCCGGCCCCCGACAAGCCAGCGTTCGTCGAGGTCGGCGACGCGGTCGAGGCCGGCCAGACCATCGGCGTCATCGAGATCATGAAGCAGTTCACCGAGATCCGCGCGGAGGTCGCCGGCACGGTCGCCTCCTTCGGGCCGGAAGACAACGGAATGGTCGGCCCCGGCGACGTCATCGCGACGATCGACTGAGCCGCCCCGCCGAACGCAGACGCAGAGCAGCACCGAAGGAGCGACGAGTGAAGAAGCTGTTGATCGCCAACCGTGGCGAGATCGCGGTCCGGATCATCCGGACCGCGCGCGAGATGGGGATCGCGACCGTCGCGGTCGTGAGCGAGGGGATCGCGGCTCCAACGCCGAGCGCCTCGCCGACGAATCGGTGGTGATCGGACCGGCGCCGGCCGGCCTCAGCTACCTCAACCACGACGCGATCCTCGCGGCCGCCGCGGAGACGGGCGCCGACGCGATCCATCCCGGCTACGGCTTCCTCTCCGAGAACGCCGTCTTCGCGCGCCGCGTGCGCGACGCGGGTCTCACCTGGGTGGGGCCCACCCCCGAGGCCATCGAGCTCATGGGCGACAAGTCCCGTGCCCGGCAGGCGGCGATCGAGGCCGGCGTTCCGGTGCTCTCGGGCACCGACGGCGCGCTCGACACCGACGGCGACCTCGAGGCGATCGCCGACGGGATCGGCTATCCCCTCGTGGTCAAGGCATCGGCGGGTGGAGGCGGCCGCGGCATCCGCCGCATCGCCTCGCGCGAGGAGGTGCGCAGCACCGTCGAGGTCGCGCAGGCCGAAGCGCTCGCCGCCTTCAACTCGAGCGAGGTCTACTTCGAGCGCTTCGTCACGGCGGCCCGGCACGTCGAGGTGCAGATCTTCGGCGACGGCGAGACCTGGGTCCATCTCGGCGACCGCGACTGCTCGATGCAGCGGCGGCAGCAGAAGGTGATCGAAGAGGCTCCCGCGCCCGGCCTGCCGGACGAGCTGCGGCAGCGGATGCGCGACACCTCGGTCGAACTCGCGCGGCAGTCCGCCTACGTGGGCGCGGGGACCATCGAGTTCCTCTACGACCCGCAGCGCCAGGAGGTCGCGTTCATCGAGATGAACACGCGGCTGCAGGTCGAGCACCCGATCAGCGAGGCCATCACCGGGATCGACCTGGTGCGCGAGCAACTGCGCGTCGCCGCGGGCGAGAAGCTCGGATACACCCAGGACGACATCTCGTTCGACGGCCACGCCTTCGAGTTCCGCATCAACGCCGAGGACCCCGAGAACAACTTCATGCCGAGCCCCGGCCGCATCGAGCAGCTGGACCTCTCGGGCGGCCCGGGCGTGCGCGCCGACTTCGGCTTCTCGGCCGGGCAGACCGTGGTGCCGTTCTACGATTCGCTGCTCGGCAAGCTCATCGTCTGGGCGCCGAACCGGGAACAGGCGCTCGCGCGTGCCGCTCGGGCGCTCGACGAGGTCGAGATCAGCGGGATCAAGTCGACGGTGCCGCTCATGCGCCGGCTCGTCGCGCTCGAGGACTTCGCCGCAGCGCAGCACCACACGACCTACATCGAATCGGTGAGCGGACTGCTGGAGGGAGCCGCGTCATGACCCTGCCCGAACAGGCCCGATACAGCTGGGGCGGCGACGAGTTCCTGCTCGTCGAGATCGCGCCGGACATGTCGCTCGAGGCGAACTTCGTCGCCAACACCATGGCGCACGGACTCGAGGAGCAGCGGCTCGACGGCGTCATCGACATCTGTCCCGCGAACGCCTCGCTGCTCGTCCGCTTCGATCCCGATCGCCTGGCCCACACGGAGCTCATCGACCGGCTCCGGGCCCTCGAGGGCGAGGTCCGCCGGGCGACGGTGCACGAGCTGCCGACGCGGGTGATCGAGGTGCCCGTCTGGTACGCGGATCCCTACACCCGCGAGACCGAGACCCGGTTCCGCGAGGGATTCCACCAGCGGCCCGCCGGCACCGACCTCGACTACGCGGCCGAGGTGAACGGCCTCGCCGACGCGGACGAGTTCATCCGGCGCCACCACGAGACCCCGTGGCTCGTGTCGATGGTCGGCTTCGTCGCAGGCCTCCCGTTCCTGTTCCAGCTGACCCCGCGTGAGCGGCAGCTCCAGGTGCCCAAGTACCTGAGCCCGCGCACCGACACCCCGCCGCTCACGCTCGGCATCGGCGGCTGCTTCACCGCGCACTACTCGGTGCGCGGTGCGGGCGGATACCAGATGCTCGGGATCACGCCGACCCCGATCTTCGATCCGGAGCAGCGCCTCGCCGACTTCAGCGACTTCATGGTGCTGTTCCGCACGGGCGACATCGTCAAGTACCGCCCCGTGGAGGAGGCCGAGTACCGCGAGATCGAGGCCGCCGTCGCCGACGGGAGCTACCGCTACCGCCAGGCCCCGGTCACCTTCTCCCTCTCCGAGGCCCTCGCCGATCCCGAGGCCTCCAACCGCGCACTCCTGGAGGCCCTCGATGCCGCTTGAGATTCAGACCCCCGGTCTCGCGACCACCGTGCAGGATCGTGGCCGGTTCGGCTACTACCGCTTCGGGATCCCCCAGGGCGGCGCGATGGACCAGTACGCCGCGACCCTCGCGAACCGGCTCGTCGGCAACGGGCCCGACGCGGCGGTGCTCGAGGCGACCTACCTCGGGCCGACGCTCACGACCGACGAGGACGTCGTCGTTGCGGTCACCGGCGCACCGGTCGACGTGCTCGTGAACGGCGCGCCCGCCGAGCAGAACGTCCGTCTCCCGCTCTCCGCCGGCGATCAGCTGTCGTTCGGCATGATCCGCGGCGGCACCAAGTACTTCATCGCGGTGGCGGGCGGCATCGACGTGCCCGAGGTGCTCGGCTCGCGATCCACCTACCCGATCGGCAAGCTCGGCGGCTTCGAGGGTCGCGCGCTGCAGGCCGGCGACCGGCTGCCGGTCGGGGCGCCTGCGCCCCACGAGCGCGCGGTGCTCGATCGGATCCCCGACGCCTGGCTGCCGAGCTACGAGCGCCAGGTCGAGGTGCGCGTGCTGCTCGGGCTCTACGATCACAAGCTCACCGCGGAGGGGCTCGCCAACCTCACCGAGGCGGAGTGGACGCTCACCCCGGTCGCCGACCGCATGGGGCTGCGCTTCGACGGGCCGGGTGCGCCGTGGAAGCAGGAGGAGCAGCCGTTCGGCGCCGGACAGGACCCGTCGAACATCACCGACGCGGGCTACGCCGTCGGATCGATCCAGATCCCCGGCGGCACCCAGCCGATCGTGCTGCACTGCGACGCGGTCTCGGGCGGCGGCTACGCCCAGGCCGGAACCGTGATCAGCGCCGACATGGACCTGTTCGCCCGGATGGCCCCGGGGGCCGCGGTGCGCTTCGCGCCCGTGACGATGGAGCAGGCGCTCGCGGCGCGCGCCGAGCGGCGCGCCCGCATCGAACGGGTCTGGGCCTAGGAGGAACGCATGCCACTCGTCACCGTCAAGCTGTTCGAGCACCGGCTCCAGGAGGATCCCGAACTCGCCCGCCGCCTCGCGGTCGCGATCGACGAGGTCGTCGCCGCGCACTGCACGCCGGCGAACGGGGCCCGCCCCGACACCTGGGTGACCGTCGAAGGGGTCCCGCGCACGCAGTGGACCTTCAACGGCGAGATCCGCTGACCGCTCCGTTCGCTCGCGTCGGGCCGGCCGCATCCGCGGCCGGCCCGACGCTCTTCGGCGGGGCTCTCCCGCCCGCAGAGGTCCTCGGACACAATGGGAGCAGGTCCGGTGCCGCACAGGTATCGGCGTCCCGCTGCAAAGGAGACACCATGTCCACCCCCGAAACCTCCACCGAACGGCACGCGGTCGACGCGATCCGCGTCATCTTCGGTCTCGGCGGCCTGATCGCGCTGATCGTCGGAATCCTGATCCTCGTCAACCCGCTGAAGTCCGGCGCCATCGCGCTGCAGGTCACTGCCGTGATCCTCGCGGTCTACATGGTCGGCGCCGGCGTGGTGTCGCTCGGCACGGCGATCTTCTCGAAGACGCTGAGCGGCTGGGCGCGCACCGGAAACATCGTGCTCGGCGCCCTCTATGTGATCGCGGGCATCGTCGTGATGGCGAACCTCGCGGCCTCGGCCGCGTTCCTCGCCCTGTTCGCGGCGATCGCGATCGGCATCATGTGGCTGTTCGAGGGCATCTTCGCCCTGAGCACGCTGAAGAAGAGCGGCAACAGCGCCTGGACGATCATCTTCGCGATCATCAGCATCCTCGCCGGCTTCTCGCTCATGCTCACCCCGATCTGGGGCGCGGTCTACCTGTGGATCTTCGGCGGCGTCTCGCTCGTGATCCTCGGCGTCATCCAGATCGTGCGGGCGTTCAAGGTCAAGGCGGTCGAAGTCGAGTAGGCTCCCGCAGCCGCTCCGCGCTGAGAAGGAGATTCGGGCTCGGAAGGAGATCCCCCGCGGGAGCTTCCTTCCGAGCCCGAATCTCCTTCCGCGTGCTCGGGGCCTGCGGCTATCGCAGCCCCTCGAGCACGGCCGCGTCGATCGGATCCTCCGAGAGCGCCAGCTCGATGTACTTGCGGAGCACGACGAGCTTCGCGGTGCCCGCATCGAATTCGGCCGCGACGAAGCGGTCGGAGCGGATCAGGCTCAGGGCGTCGAGCGCCGGCATGACCGCCCCTTCGCCGCCTCGCCGTTCTTGCCGGCCGGGACCGCCGTGCGCAGCTCGGCCATCGAGGTGAAGAGGGGCAGCACGAGCTGGCCCTTCGTCGACCGGATGGTGCGGATGCGGGTGCCGCCGCGCTTCGGCTTCTTGGATCCGCTGCCGCCCTGGCCCGTCACGTCGGCCACGAGGTAGCCCTCGCGCAGCGCCGAGAGGAACGCGGCGAGGCGTTCGTAGTCGGGCGTCGCCTGCAGCGCGTCGAGCGCCTCGCGGGCTTCGGCGTTCTCGTAATCGGCGGTGAGGCCCTCGGGAACCCGCGGAGCGGCGGATGCCTCCTCGGGGGCCTCGGGGGTCTGCGAGTCGGGGTTCGGGGCGTCGGCCATGCCCTCGATTCTACGTTCGCCGATCAGTCGTCGCCGAGCCCGCGGGCCTGCATCGCGGCTCCGGTGGCGCGGGCGTGCGCCACCATGCGGATCACGAGCGGGGTCGCGTAGGCGCGCGGGTTCCGCGAGAGGCCTCGGGCCCGTGCCGCGTCGCGCGACTCCGCGGCGATGCGGAACGCCTCCGGCAGGGCGCGGAACGCGAGCGAGAACGCGAGCCCGACCCGATCGGGATCCACGCCGAGGCGGCGGAACGGCCGCAGGCCGCGGGTGATCGCGTCGACCATCTCCTCCGCCCGGGTGGACGCGGTGACGGCCGACGCGGCGATGACGAGCGCGAACAGCCCGCTCGTCACGGTGAGCGCCCGGATCGGGCCGTGCTGCCAGGCCTGGAACGCGAGGACGAGCGCGCCCACCACGGCGAAGCCCAGCGCCACCCGGAGCAGCCGGCGCCCGCGCAGGCCCGCGACCGCGGCGGCGATGAGGCTCAGGGCGAGCGCGGCGAGCCCGCCGACCAGCGCCGGGATCGGGGCGAGCGCCTGTTGGGTGACCACGATCGCGATCGCGAAGGCCGCGAGTGCGAGCAGCTTCGGTCCCGGCGGGATCCGGTGCAGGGGGCCGCCGCCCGGCACGTAGCCGCCGATCGGGGGCCCGGGCACCGCGAAGAGGCCGCGTCGACGGGTCACGGCCTCACACCGTCGCCCGGTAGTGCGCGATCACGTCGGCGGGATCGCCGTCGGCGATCACGCGCCCGCCCTCGACGAGCAGGGCGCGGTCGCACTGCGCGGCGAGCTCGAGGTCGTGGGTGGCGACGACGAGCTGCTGATCCAGGCCGAGGAGCAGCTCGCCGATGCGGCGCGCGTTGCGCAGGTCGAGCAGGGTCGTCGGCTCGTCGGCGACGAGGATCCCGGGGCCCGCGGCGAGCACGCTCGCGATCGCGAGGAGCTGCTGCTGGCCGCCCGAGAGGGTGTGCACGCTGCGGTCGGCGAGCGCGGCGAGGCCGAAGCGCTCCAGCACCGCGAGCGCTGCGGCGTCGCGGTCGGCGCGCCTGCGGTGTTCGCGGCGCAGCGAGAGCGCCACGTCCTCGAGCACGGTCGGCATGACGAGCTGCGCGGCCGGCTGGGTGAAGACGAAGCCGACGCGGCGGCGGACCTTCGCCCCGTCGTCGATCGTGTCGAGCGGCGACCCGGAAGCATCGTGCACCCGCACCGCACCCGCGGTGGGGAGCACGAGGCCGTTGACGAGTCTCGCGAGCGTGGACTTGCCCGAGCCGTTGGGCCCGATCACGGCGATGCGGCGCTCGGCGAGCACGAGGTCGAGCGGGTGCAGGATCCGGACCGGCCCCTCGCCGGCACGGTCCGGATCCAGTGCGACCTCGGCGCCGTCGAACGCGATCACGGTGCCGCGGGTGCGGGGGTCGTCGTGCGCGCCGTGCGGCGGGCGCGGCGGGGCAGCAGGTCGGGGAACGCGCGGTGCACGCCGGTGGCGACGGCGGCCATCAGGAGGTTCTTGATCACGTCGCCGGGCCAGAACACGAGGTCGGTGGCGAAGGCCTGGTCGAGCGTCATGGGGACGCGGAGCGTGAGGCCGAGGATGCCGAGCGGGTGGATGAAGACGAAGCTCGAGACGAGGCCCGCGAGCAGGATCAGCGGGATGCTCGTCGCGATGCTGCGACGAGGCAGGCGCTCGACGATGAAGCCGGTGAGGAACGCCGCGAACGGGAACGCGACGAGATAGCCGACGGTCGGGCCGGCGAACACGCCGAGACCGGCGGCACCGCCCGAGAACACCGGGAGGCCGATCGCACCCAGGGCGAGGTAGAGCAGCACGGCGAGGAAGCCGCGGCGGGCGCCGAGCACGGCTCCGGCGAGCATGACGGCGAACGTCTGCAGCGTGATCGGCACGGGACCGATGGGGATCGCGGGCAGCAGCGCGCAGGCGGCGATGATCGCGGCGAAGCCGGCGATGAGAGCCAGGTCGGTCGCGGTGCTGGAGCGCCGGCGCACCCGAGCACGCTCGTGCGTCTCGGGCTGGGGGTGCGCGGCCTCGGGCTGCGGTGCGGGCTGGGTCATCTCGGCTCCGATCCTACGTTTCGCGGCGGCGCCGTGCGCGCCGTCGTCGGCGCCGCGGTGGCACCTGAACAGTGTTCACATTACCTGAACGGTGTTCAGGTGTCGGCATGTAGCATTCGGCCATGCGCAATTCCCGCTCCGATGTCGTCGCCGCCGCCCTGCGCGTGCTCGGCGCGCAGGGGCTCGAGTTCTGCTCCATGCGACGGGTCGCGGCGGAGCTCGACGTGCAGCCGAGCGCGCTCTACCATCACGTCGCCGACAAGCAGAGCCTGCTCGCGCTCATGGCGGACGAGATCGTCGGAGCCGTCGACCTCGGCGGCGACGATCCGGCGGAGATCTGCGCGGACCTGCGGCGAGCGCTGCTCGGGATCCGCGACGGCGCCGACGTGGTCGCGACAGCGTCGGCGTTCCGCCTCGGTGCGTCGGCGGTCGAAGGCCGCCTCGGCGAGCTCCTCGGCGAGGACGGCGCGCGCACGCTGCTGCTCTACGTCTTCGGACACGCGCAGTCCACGCAGACGCAGCTGCAGGCGCGCGAGCTCGGCGTGCTCCCCGACGGTCCGTCGCCGGTGGAGCTCGACGCCTCGTTCGCCCGGGGCGTCGGGATCATCCTCGACGGGGTCCGCGCGGACTGAGTGCGGCGCGGGCCGAGGCGCCGCTACTGGGCGAGCAGCAGGACCCCGGCCACGGCCGAGACGGCTGCGATGACGAGCGCGACGCCGATCAGCACCGCGTGCACGGTGAGGAACCTCGTCGCCCTGCCGTGCGCGTCGCGGGCGCGGGGATCCTGGCTGACGCGCTTCCAGAATCGGGGCCAGACGACGGCGTTGTAGAGCGCATTGACGAGCAGCAGGATTCCGGCGAAGACGGTCATGCGTCCAGCCTAGGAGCACGGCCCGAAAGGCCGAAAGTACACAACGCCCCGACGAAGTCGAGGCGTTGGCTGATGCGGGAGGCCGAAGCGTCCTGCAGCGCCCAGCATGCTAGCTGATGTTTGCTGCTACATGGAAGAACCTGTCTCCTGGGGCGAAAGGGGCCAGGTCCGCTGTGTGTGGAGGGGCTCTTCGGTCCCTGGCCGGCTCCAAAGCAGCCAATCACGTTGAAAAGGTGCATGGTGGGACACCAGATCGATGGGGTTGGCTTCGGCTCCTTGTGCCAGGGGAGCTTTGCGTTCCAGCCAGTGCTTGGCTCAGGTGAACCTATGGCATAGATCTCACGTGCTGGTAGACGCATGTTTGCAATTGGCTTACATGTCATGCATATGCCAAGCTCACTGATGTGAGCAAGTATCTCGAGATGTCGTCTTGCTTGCTGACTTCTGTTCCTATGGGCGTAACGGAGCGCCGATCGATAGGGCAAGTGATTGCCTGCACACTGAGGAGAGTGGCGAGTGCCTGAGCTGAAGAGCAACGGGGGCGCCGCGGACCCTGGAGCTGTTGCTACCAGTCGTCGAAAGCGGAGCCCAAAGTTCATAGTTTCTGTTGTGACCGCTGCCCTAGCTGTCTCGACTGCCGCAGGGTGGGGCATCTGGGAGCTTTCTCAGAGGCGCACGGTTCCTGACCTAGTGGGACAGAGCCCGGAAGAAGCCAGGGGACTCGCAAAAAACCTTGATCTACGGCTGGACGCCACCGGGAGTGGACTGGAAAAGCGACTACGGAGCGGCAATATTCGCATTGCTTCTCAGCGCCCAGTCGCAGGTAGTGCTGTGAGAGCTGGCGAGGTAGTAGAGGTAGCGCTTGTAGGGCGCGGGGTGGAAGTTCCCAACCTCACGGGGCTTTCTCAAGAGGAAGCTGAAGAAGCGGTTGATGAGGCTCAACTCGAACTGTCTACCAAGTACGAGTCGAGACGAACTCCGGCGGCATGGAAAGTAGACAGACAGAGTGTCGCCCCTGGGCGCACCGTGGAAGCGGGTGCCACCGTAGAGATCGGGTTCAGCGTTCCAAAGCTCGTGATGCCGAACTCGGTTGGTGCCGCGAGTGATGCGGCCGAGACCGCTCTGATTGGCCTCGGGCTGGAGCCTGAACTTGTTGGGTCAGGGCCCTATGTAGCTTCGATGAGCATCAAAGCCGGGACGCTTCTCGAACCATTCACAGTCGTTCAGCTCACAACGGGCTACAAGGTGCCAAACGTCGTTGGGAAGACCTACGAGGAGGCAAAGGAGGCGCTTGCAGACTTCTCCGAACCGCAGTTCGAAGGGTCAAATTCGCGTCCAATCCTCAAACAGAGCGCCCCTCCTGGAACCGTCGTTGCGGCCACCACCAGGATTACGCTGACCAGCGCACCTGATGAGACCGTCTATCGCGTTATTGGGAATGGGTCATCGGCTGCAGTCACTTGGGCCCGCCCTGGTGGGTTTAGCATCGAGCAGGACACCGCAGCGATGCTGCCATGGGAGAAGAAATTTCGAGGGTCTACGGGATCCGCGAACTTTAACGCGCAGAGCCTAGATGGTGATTCAATCACTTGTCAGGTGGAGCGCAACGGGAAGGTAGTGCAAGAGCGCACGTCCACAGGTGCATACGCTGTTGTTCAATGCTGATGTTTTGCAGCGGGGCTACTCTTGCTCGCTTTCAAGGTGCTTCGGGCCTGAGGGCTCTCCTTTTGGGCGAGGGGCATGGCACCCAGCTCTTTGACGTACGATACAACGGCCATTCAAAGAAGACTTGGGCCGCGAAGATCCGCTAGAACAGCGTGTTCTGGTCCTCCATGCCGCGCATCGCGTCGTAGTCGAGCACGAGGCAGCGGATCCCGCGATCCTCGGCGAGGGTGCGGGCCTGCGGCTTGATCTCCTGAGCCGCGAACACGCCCTGCACGGGGGCCAGCACGGGGTCGCGGTTCATGAGCTCGAGGTAGCGGGTGAGCTGCTCGACGCCGTCGATCTCGCCCCGCCGCTTGATCTCCACGGCGACCGAGGCGCCGGACTCGTCGCGGGCGAGGATGTCGACCGGTCCGATCGCCGTCATGTACTCGCGACGGACCAGCGTGTGGCCGTCGCCGAGGAGCTCGATCTGGTCGGCCAGGAGCTCCTGCAGGTGCGCCTCGACGCCGTCCTTGATGAGTCCGGGATCGACACCGAGATCGTGGCTCGAGTCGTGGATGATCTCGAACAGGGAGACGACGAGCTTGTCGGCGGTCTTCTTGTGCACCACCTGCCACTGCTCGACGATGCCGGCGTCGCGGCGCTCGTCGTCGAGCTCGAGCTGTTCGAGCGAGCAGGGCGGGCTCATCCAGTTGAGCGGCTTGTAGGAGCCGCCGTCGGAGTGCACGAGGATCGAGCCGTCGCCCTTCAGCATGAGCACGCGGGTCGCGCGCGGCAGGTGCGCCGAGAGTCGCCCGGCATAGTCAACAGAGCAGTCAGCAACCACGATTCGCACCGGAACAGCCTACCCGTCGATCACGGGGCGGTCGTGCGGGGTTCGCGCGCGGCGGAGGCGACGAGGCCCGAGAGCAGCACGATCGCGGCGAGCGGCCAGAACGCCGGCAGCAGGCCGAAGTGCTCGCCCAGGAAGCCGATCATCATCGGGCCGAGCAGGAACGCGGTGTAGGCGATCGCCGACACGGTCGCGACGTCGCGCACCGCGGTCGCCGGTCGGTCGGCCGCGGCCGACATGCCGACGGGGAAGCCGAGCGCGCAGCCGATGCCCCAGAGCGCCGCACCGATGACGGACGCCCAGACGGCGGGCACGAGGATCACGATGACCACGCCGACGGTGCAGAGCAGGGCGCCGCCGCGGAGCACGGGCACGCGACCGAAACGGGTGAGGAGCGCCGCGCCGGCGAAGCGGGTCGTGGTCATGCAGACGAAGAAGACGCCCAGCACGAGGGTGCCCGTCGCGTTGGCGATGCCGCGGCCGTCGACGAGCCCGAGCGGCATCCAGTCGGCGGCGACGCCCTCGGCGAGGCTCATGCTCAGGGTGATGAGACCGATGAAGAGGATCCGAGGGTCGCGCCACGGGCTGCGGCGCGGCGCGGGTTCGGCCGGAGCGCCCGCGGGGATGACGGGGATCGATCCCGTGACCGCCGAGGCCGCGGTCGCCGTCTCGGTGGCGCGCAGCGCGGCGTGCTCGTCGTGCGGCACGAACCGCACCGCGACGAGCGCGACGGAGAGCACGAGCGCGAAGATGATCGACACGTGCACGGGCACCGGGATGCCGAGCTTCTCGGCGAGCGCTCCGAGCCCCATGGCGCTGACGCTGCCGAGGCTGAATCCGGCGTGCAGGGCGGGCATCCGCGGGCGGCCGAGCGCGCGTTCGGCCGCCGCGCCGCTCACGTTCATGGCCACGTCGGAGGTGCTGAACGAGAACCCGTAGATGAAGAGGCAGATGACGCCGGGCACGACCGACCCGGTCCAGAAGAGCACCGTCGCGAGCGGCATCGCGATGGCCTGGACGATCGCGCCGACGGTCAGCGTGCGCCGCGGTCCGAGCCAGGTGACGGTGCGCCCAGAGATGAGGAGCCCGATGACGGAGCCCGCGGCGATGCCGAGGCCGATGAGGCTCATCTCGAAGGTGCTGGCGCCGAGGTGATCGCGGGTGGCCGGGAGCCGGCTCAGCCACGAGCCGAAGCCGAGCCCGAACACCGTGAAGATCGCGAGGACGCCGCCGACCCACACGCGGGGCGAGTGGGCGTAGTGCGGTGCGGGCTGGGACACGGCGGGACTCCTGCGCTCGGGGCCGCTGGCGGCACGGATGGCCTGTGGCGGGCAGTCTTCCGATGCTAGTCGGGGGAGCCCGTGCCCGACTAGCCCGCGTGATGCATGAGCTGGATGAGGTTGCCGCAGGTGTCGTCGAGCACGGCCGTGGTCACGGGGCCCATGGTCGTCGGTTCCTGCGCGAAGCGGACGCCGAGCGCGCTGAGACGGTCGTATTCGGCCTGCACGTCGTCGACGGCGAACTGGGCCGCGGGGATCCCGTCGGCGAGGAGCGCGGCGGTGTACGCCTGCGCGGCCGGGTGCTGGTTCGGTTCGAGCAGCAGCTCGGTCCCCTCGGGGTCGGCCGCCGAGACGACGGTGATCCACCGAGCGTCGCCCACGGGAACGTCGTGCTTCGGCAGGAAGCCGAGCTTCTCGGTGTAGAAGGCCTTGGCGCGGTCCTGATCGGCGACGAAGACCTGGGTGAGGCGGATCTGAAGGGTCATCGGGGTGCTCCTGTCGGTCGGGTCGGGGAGTGCTGGGCGGCGGTGGACGGGGACGATTCGAGTATGCGCGGCTCCGGCTCAGACGCCCAGGACGATCCAGCGGCCGCCGCGTGCGCGCAGCCACAGGGTGAGCGCGCGCGCCGCCATGAACACCACGGTGAATCCTGCCGTGAGGGCGATGAGCGCCGGTGTGCCGGAGGGGGCGGCGACGGTGAGCAACCAGAGCACCGGGAGGTACACGGCCAGGTTCACGAGGCTGGTCCAGGCGAGATAGCGGGCGTCGCCCGCACCCATGAGCACCCCGTCGAGCACGAACACGAGTCCGCCGAGCGGCAGTGAGAGCCCGAGCACGACGAGGGCGGGCGGCAGGATCTCGAGCACGCGCGGGTCGCTGCTGAACACGCGGCCGAGCACGGGACTCGAAGCGATCAGGACGAGGCCGACGACCGCGCCGCACAGGACGCCCCAGAACAGGGTGCGGCGCACGACCGCGCGCGCACCGGCTTCGTCGCGTCTGCCGAGCGCGTCGCCCACGAGCGCCTGGGCCGCGATCGCCAGGGCGTCGAGCGCGAACGCGGCGGTCGAGAACACCGTGAAGACGACCTGGTACCCGGCCGTCGCGATGGTGCCGTGGCTCGTGGCGGCGGCCACGGTGAGCAGGAGGGCGGCGCGGAGGCCGAGCGTGCGCACGAAGAGCCACCCGCCGCTGCGCCCCGCGTGCCCGAGACCGTCGCGGTGCGGCAGCAGGCTGGCACCGTGCGCGCGTGCGTGGCGGGAGACCACCACGACGTAGACGAGGACCATGCCCCACTGCGCCGCGACGGTGCCCCAGGCGCTGCCGCCGATGCCCCAGCCGAAGCCGTAGATGAACAGCCAGTTGAGGCCGGCGTTGACGGCGAAGCCGATGGTGGCGACGGCGAGCGGGGTCTTCGTGTCCTGCATGCCGCGCAGCAGGCCCGTGGCGGCGAAGACCACGAGCATGGCGGGGATGCCGAGGCAGGAGACCGTGAGGTAGGTCCGGGCCTGCGCGGCGGTGTCGGGGGCCGCGCCGAACGCGTCCACGAGGGGTCCACCCGCCGCCCAGAGGAGCGCGGCGACGACCGCGCCGATGGCGAGCGCGAGCCAGAGCCCGTCGACGCCGGCCTGCACCGCGCCCCGCAGGTCGCCCGCGCCCCGACGTCGGGCGACCAGGGAGTGGTGGCGTAGGCGAGGAAGATCATGAGGCCGACGGCGGTCTGGAGGATCGCGCTCGCCACGGCGAGACCGGCCAGGGAACCTGCGCCGAGGTGCCCGACGAGCGCGGAGTCGACGATGAGGAACAGGGGCTCCGCGATGAGCGCGCCGAGCGCCGGGATCGCGAGCGAGGCGATTCTTCCGTCGATCGCGCGCCGAGCGCCCCGGGGCGCCGGGCGCGGGTCGGAGAGCGGAGCGGACATGGATCCCACGCTAGTGCCGGGCGCCGACATCGGCGGCGGCTCGGTCGCCTGTCGGCGGCTGTGGCTAGGGTGGTCGCATGAGCAACGCAGCCCCCATCTCCGGCATCGACCTCACCGAGCTCGACCCTGCGGTCCGCCCGCAGGACGACCTGTTCCGCCATGTCAACGGCAAGTGGATCGATCGCACCGAGATCCCGGGCGACAAGGCCCGCTACGGCTCCTTCGCGGTGCTCGCCGAGAATGCCGAGGAGGCGGTCCGCGACATCATCACCGGCACCGAGGCGCCCGAGCCCGGCCTCATCGAGGGCGGCGCCGAGGCCGAAGCCGACAAGGTCGCCGCGCTCTACGCCTCCTTCATGGACACGAGCCGCGTCGACTTCCTCGGCGCCGAGCCCATCTGGGACGACCTGGCACGCGTGCTCGCGGTCTCCTCCATCCCCGAACTCGTGCGGGTCACCGCCGAACTCGAGCGGCAGGGCCTCGGCGGCTTCTTCGGCATGTACATCGACAACGATCCGGGCGACCCCTCGCGCTACATCGCGTTCGTCATGCAGGGCGGTATCGGCCTGCCAGACGAGTCGTACTACCGCGAGGAGCAGTTCGCCGGGATTCGCGAGCAGTACGTCGCGCACATCGAACGCATGCTCGACCTGGTCGGCGTGAGCGAGGCCGATCGCCTCGCGGGCCTCGCCTACGACCTCGAGCGCCGGATCGCGGCGTCGCACTGGGACACCGTCGCGAGCCGCGACATCCAGAAGCTCTACAACCTGCGCACCTTCGCCGGGCTGCAGGAGATCACCCCGCAGCTCGACTGGTCGGCGTACCTCGCCGCGATGGGGGCGCCCGAGAGCGCGTTCGCCGAGGTGGTCGCCGCGCAGCCCGAGGCCCTCGCGGGCCTGGCCGAGCTGCTCGTCGAGGAGGAGCTCCCGGCCTGGCGCGCGTGGCTCGTCTGGGCGCTCGTCCGCGGATCCGCCGCGCTGCTCTCGCAGGAGATCTCGCGCGCGAACTTCGAGTTCTACGGCACCGCGCTCACGGGCGCGCCCGAGCAGCGCGACCGCTGGCGCCGCGGAGTCTCCTTCGTCGAGGGCGCGATGGGCGAGGCCGTCGGGCGTCTGTACGTCGAGCGCCACTTCGACGAGAACTCGAAGGCGGAGATGGACGTGCTCGTCGGGCACCTCATCGAGGCCTACCGCGATTCGATCCGGCAGCTCGACTGGATGAGCCCCGAGACCCGCGAGCGGGCGCTCGACAAGCTCGAGAAGTTCACGCCCAAGATCGGCTACCCCGTGAAGTGGCGCGACTACTCGTCGCTCGCGGTCGACGCGGGCGACCTCGTCGGCAACTCCCGGCGGGTCTCCGAGTTCGAGTTCGTGCGCGAGCTCGGCAAGCTCGGCAAGCCGATCGACCGGGACGAGTGGTTCATGACCCCGCAGACGGTCAACGCGTACTACAACCCCGGCTTCAACGAGATCGTGTTCCCCGCCGCGATCCTGCAGCCGCCCTTCTTCGACGCGAATTGGGACGCCGCGACCAACTTCGGGGCGATCGGCGCCGTGATCGGGCACGAGATCGGCCACGGCTTCGATGACCAGGGCTCCCGCTACGACGGTGACGGGCGCCTCACCGATTGGTGGACCGAGCAGGACCGCGGCGCGTTCGAGGAGCGCACGAAGGCGCTCATCGGTCAGTACAACGCGCTCTCGCCCGAGGGCGCCGAGGGGCAGACGGTCAACGGCGAGCTCACCATCGGCGAGAACATCGGCGACCTCTCGGGCCTCGAGATCGCGTGGAAGGCCTACCTGCGGGCGCTCGACGGCGCCGACTCGCCCGTCATCGACGGCCTCACGGGCGCCGAGCGGTTCTTCCTCGCCTGGGCGCAGGCGTGGCAGCAGAAGTCCCGCCCCGAGGAGGTCGTGCGCCTGCTGACCATCGACCCGCACTCGCCCAACGAGTTCCGGTGCAATCAGATCGTGCGCAACCTCGCCCCCTTCCACGAGGCCTACGGGACGAAGCCGGGCGACGCCCTCTGGCTCGACCCGGCCGAGCGCGTGAGCATCTGGTGAGCTGACGGCGGCCGGCAGTGAGCGACTTCGCCGACGGGGTGCTGCGGGAGCTGGGGCTCCCGCGCACCGCCGCGGCGAGACTCGTCGGCGCCGAACCGCCGCTCCCCGCACGGCTGCCGGTGGGCGGCCTCGCTCGCGCAGCGGTCGGTGCGTTCGCGCTCGCGGCCGAGACCGCTCGGGCCGCCGTCCACGGAACCGTGCGGCACCCCGACGACGCACCCGACCCGATCCCGCTCGATCCCGTGCGGATCGCGGCCTCGTTCCGCAGCGAGCAGCTCGGCAGGCTCGACGGACGGGCGCCGGCGGCGTGGGATCCGCTGTCCGGGTTCTTCTGCAGTGCCGACGGTTGGGTGCGGACGCACGCCAACTATCCCTGGCACGCCGCCGCGCTCCGTTCCGCGCTGGGATGCGGCTCCGAGGCGGACCGCGAGGCCGTCGCCGCGGCGATCGCCGAGCGGCCGGCCCAGGCGGTCGAGTCCGCGGTCTACGCGGCCGGCGGGCTCGCGGTCGCGGTGCGCGATCCGGCGGCGTGGGCGCGGTTGCGAGGCCCCGCTGACGCGCCGCTCCGGCTCGCGCGGTCCGGCGCTCGCCGGTCGCTGCCGAGCGCCGACCCGATGCTGCCGCTCGCGGGCGTGCGGATCCTCGACCTCACGCGGGTCATCGCGGGCCCGGTCGCGACGCGCGCGCTCGCGGGCCTCGGCGCCGACGTGCTGCGCGTCGACGCGCCGGCCCGGCCCGAGCCCCTGTGGCAGTGGCTCGATACCGGGCGCGGCAAGAGATCGACGCTGCTGGATCTCGGCGACCGGGGAGACCGCGAGCGGTTCGTCGAGCTGCTCGCGCGGGCGGACGTCGTCATCACCGGGGCCCGGCCCGGCGCGCTCGCGCGTTTCGGGCTGGAGCCCGAGCAGCTCGCGGACTCCCACCCGAGCATCGTCACGGCCCGGGTCCGGGCCTGGGCGCCCTGCGGCGACTGGGGCGACCGCCGCGGTTTCGACAGCCTCGTGCAGGCGGCCAGCGGCATCGCGGCGATCGAGGGCGAGACGAACGGCGACGGCGCACCCGGACGCCTCCCCGCCCAGGCGCTCGACCACTCGGCCGGCGCCCTGTTGGCCGCGGGCGTCGCGTCGCTCCTCGCCGAAGCGCGGGCCGGCCACGTCGCGGTGGCGCTCGAGGACATCGCCCGGGCGCTGATCGGAGCGCGAGCCGGCGCCGACGGCGCCGGCGCCGGCGCCTGCGGCCTCGACGCGGCCGAGACCGACCCGGAGCTGCTGCGCGCGGTCGACGGGTTCGAGCCCGTCGCCGCGCCGAGCCGGTGGGGGCGGCTGGGCATCGTGGGAGCGGCCTACCTGCCCCGCTGGCAGCCGGACCCCGGCCCCTGGGAGGGCCGTCCGTTCGGATCGGACGCCCCGGCGTGGCGGTGAACCGCGCGGGTTCCCGCGCACGCCGGCCCGCGCCGGGAATGCGGTCCGACCGGCTCCCGTTACGAGGGATGTCGCACGATTCGCGCGCACGCCTCCACCTGACGCATACTGAAGTGTTGCGAATGCGAGGCATTCGCAAACTTCGCAAGTCGTGTCGAACCGAGCAGCATCGGCCCCGCCGGCGGCCGAGCAGATTGGATGGATGATGACCGAGCAGCCGAACCCCGCCCTGAGCGATGAGGCGCGAGCGCACGCCGCCTGGCGCGAGTCGCGCCGCGAGGCCGTCACCTCGCCGACGGGCAACCTCAGCCTGGTCGAGACCCGCTGGTTCCCGGCCGGCACGACCGCGCAGGAGGCGGGCATCACCGCCGAGGCCGAGCGTTCGGCGGCCCGCGCCGCGGGCCGCGGGGACCGCGTCACCGTGACCGAGCTGCAGCGCCGCGACCTCGCCACCGGCGAACCGGAGTACGGGATCCGGGTCTGGGACGCGGACTCGGCCGCGATCCGCGCCTTCGACGGCACCGCGACCTTCGACTACGACCCGTCCTGGGTGATCGAGGCCGAATTCACCCCCGTGGCGGCCGATCGCACGATCCCGTTCGAGCACATCCGCGACGCCGGACTCACCCGGGACCTCGTCGTGCCGGGCGACATCACGTTCGAGCGCGGCGGCGAGCGCTTCACCCTCTCGGCGTTCGACGACGACGGCCAGCTGCTGCTCGTGTTCGGCGATCCGACGAACCGCGCGACCGACGGCACGCAGAGCTACGGCGCGGGCCGCTTCCTCTTCGTGCCGCGCGACGCGGGCGCCTTCGGCGAGCCCGGCCGGGTGACGCTCGACTTCAACCGTGCCTTCGTGCCGCCGTGCGGTTTCTCGGCGCAGTACAACTGCCCGATGCCGCCGGCGCAGAACCGCCTGCCCTGGCCGATCCTCGCGGGCGAGCGACTGCCCGAGTTCCGCGACGGCTTCGACATCTACACGGTCTGACCGGACCCGAACCGGACTCGTTCCGGCGCGATCCGGACCGCATCACCCACTCCAGCACCACCGCCCGACCCGAAGGAATGCCCATGATCTCTCTGAAGCGGAAGGCCCTCGCGGCCGCGGCCGCGCTCACCGTCTCGGCCCTCGCCCTGACGGGGTGCGCGCAGGGCGGTGGCGCGAACGCCGGCGGAGCCGATGCGACGATCCGCATCGGATCGCTCTACGAGCCCGTCAACCTGAGCAACGTCGCGGGCGGCGGCCAGGGCGTCACCGAGGCGCTCACCGGCAACGTCTACGAGAGCCTCTTCAAGCTGAACGACGACGGCACGATCTCGCCGCTGCTCGCCACGAAGCACGAGATGAGCTCCGACGGGCTCACCTACACCTTCACTCTGCGCGACGGCGTGAAGTTCCACTCGGGCAAGGCGCTCACCTCCGCCGACGTGAAGGCGAGCATCGAGGCGGTGCTCGCTCCCGATTCGCAGTCGGCGCGCAAGTCGAGCCTCGAGGTGATCAAGAGCATCGAGACGCCCGACGCCCGCACCGTGAAGGTCGACCTCAAGCAGCGCTCGATCTCGTTCCCCTACCTGCTCTCGTACATCTGGGTGGTGAACGCCGACGCCAAGAACCTCGAGAAGCAGGAGGACGGCACCGGCCCCTACACGCTCGGCGAGTGGAAGCGCGGCAGCACCCTGACGCTGAAGCGCTGGAACGACTACTGGGGTGAGAAGGCGAAGAACGGCAAGGTCGTGTTCTCCTACTTCACCGACGCGACGGCCGAGGACACCGCGCTCACGAGCGGCAGGGTCGACCTGATCACGAGCGTGCAGAACCCCGACGCGCTGCCCCAGCTCGAGAAGAGCGGCAAGTTCACGATCAACGACGGCAAGTCGACCACCAAGGAACTGCTCGCCTTCAACGACAGGGCGAAGCCCTTCGCCGACGCCAAGGTGCGCCAGGCGATCTACTCGGCGATCGACCGCAAGAAGCTGCTGAACGCGATCTGGGGCGACTACGGCACCCTGATCGGGTCCATGGTGCCGCCGAGCGATCCCTGGTACGAGGACCTCACCCAGCTGAACCCCTACGACCCCGAGCGGTCGAAGACCCTGCTGCGGGAGGCCGGGCTGGCGAGCGGCTTCACCTTCACCCTCGACACCCCGAGCTACGACCCGCACCCCGCGGTCGCCGAGTTCCTGCAGTCGGAGCTGAAGAAGGTCGGGATCACGGTCAAGATCAACACGATCAGCGCCGACGAGTGGTACACCAAGGTGTTCAAGAACCACGACTTCGAGGCGACGCTGCAGGAGCACGTCAACGACCGCGACGTGGTCTGGTACGGCAACCCCGAGTTCTACTGGGGGTACGACAACCCGCAGGTGACGAAGTGGATCGACGAGGCCGAGCAGGCCTCCTCGGAGGCCGAGCAGACCGATCTGCTGAAGCGGGCGAACCGCCAGATCGCCACCGATGCGGCGAGCGCGTGGCTGTACCTCTACCCGCAGATCGTGGTCGCGTCGAAGGACGTGAGCGGCTACCCGGTCAACGGGCTGAACTCGCAGTTCCCCGCCTATAACATCGTCAAGAAGTAGCTCGAGGACGCGATGGTGCCGGGGGCCGCTGGTCCCCGGCACCATCGCGTCGGCGGCGAGGAACGCCCGATTCAGGGAGGGAGTGCACGATGCCCGGGTATCTGCTGCGCCGTGGCGCGCTCCTGATCGGGTCGCTCGCGGTCGCCATGATCGTGATCTTCGTGCTGCTGCGCCTGCTGCCCGGTGACCCGGCGAACGCGCTGCTCTCGGTGAGCGCGACCCCGGAGCAGATCGCGGCGGCGCGCAAGCAGGTGGGCTCGGATCAGCCGCTGCTCGTGCAGTTCGGCGCCTGGGCGGCGCAGATGCTGCGCTTCGATCTGGGCGAATCGCTCATCACGGGCGCCCCCGTCGGGCCCGAGATCTCCTCCCGCCTGCGGGTGACGCTGCCGCTCACGCTCCTCGCGTTCGGCATCGCGCTCGTGCTGTCCGTCGCGGCGGGCGTGACCGCCGCGGTGCAGTCGGACCGATGGTACGGCACGCTGCTCTCAGGCGTCGCGCAGCTCGGCATCGCCGTTCCGGTGTTCTGGATCGGGATCATCCTCGTGTGGGTCTTCGGGCTCGGGCTCGGCTGGTTCCCGACGGGGGCTTCCCCGCCGACGACTGGTCGGATCCGGCGGGGGCCTTCTCGTCCCTCGTGCTCCCCGCGCTGGCGATCGGGCTGGTGATGGGGGCCTCCCTGACCCGCTACGTCCGTTCGGCGACGCTCGACGTGCTCGGCAGCGACTACCTGCGCACGGCCCGGGCGCACGGCTCGGGCTTCGGCGAAGCGCTGTGGCGGCACGGACTGCGCAACGGCGCGGTGCCGGTGGTCTCGGTGCTCGGCATCGAGCTCGCGACGACCCTGCTCGGAGCGGTCGTGGTCGAGAGCGTCTACGCGCTGCCCGGGCTCGGCAGCTACCTCGTCGACGGCATCGCGAAGCACGACTTCGCGGCGATCCAGGGGTGCTCGTGGTGACCACCCTGCTGGTGCTGCTCGTCGGCTTCGCTGCCGACGTCGTGCAGCGCCTCATCGATCCCCGGCTGCGGAAGAGCGTGGGGGTGGCCTCGTGAAACGCGCAACGCTCTGGATCGGCCTGGGCCTCGTCTCGGTCGTCGTGCTCGTCGCCCTCGTCTCGCTCGCGTGGGTGCCCTATCCGCTCGACGACACCTCGGGCGGACGCCTGTCGCCGCCCTCGGGCGAGCACCTGCTCGGCACCGACAAGCTGGGGCGCGACCTGCTCAGCCAGCTCATGGTGGGTGCGCGGATCGCGCTGCTGGTCGGCGTCGGCTCGGTCGTGATCGCGACGCTCATCGGCGTCACGATCGGGCTCGTGGCGGCCTTCGCCGCCCCGTGGCTCGACGATTCGATCTCGGCACTGCTCGACGTGGCCATCGCGTTCCCGGTGCTGCTGACGGCCATGCTCATCGTCGCGCTGCAGCCGCCGTCGCTGGGCTCGGCGATCCTCGCGATCGGCCTCGGCATGTCGGCCGTGGTCGCCCGCATCGCGCGGATCCTCGCGAAGCGGGTGGTCGGCTCGCAGTACGTCACGGCCGCGCGCACGAGCGGCACGCGCACGCTCGGCATCGTGCGGCGCCACGTGCTGCCGAACATCGCCCCGACGCTCGCCGTCACGCTCGCGCTCCAGTTCGGCGCGGCCGTGCTGGCCGAGGCGAGCCTGTCCTACCTGGGGCTCGGCGCGCCGCCTCCCAACGCGTCGTGGGGTCGCCTGCTGCAGGAGGCGCAGGGCACCGTGCTCGAGGCGCCCGCGGGTGCGCTCGCGCCCGGCATCGCGCTCGTCGTGCTCGTGCTCGGCGTCAACTTCGTGGCGGACGGCCTGCGCGACGCGACCGATCCCACCCGTCGCCGGAGGAGGTCCGCGTGAGCGCCCAGGCAGTTCCTGCCGAGACGCTGCTGCGCGTCGACGGCCTCACGGTGGATGCCGGGTCCGGCGCCGGTGCCACCGAGCTCGTGCGCGGCATCTCGTTCGAGATCGCGGCGGGGGAGCGGGTCGGCCTCATCGGCGAGTCCGGTTCGGGCAAATCGCTCACCGCGCTCGCGATCGCGGGGCTGCTGCCCGCGGGGCTCTCTGCCGGCGGCTCCTCCGTGCTCGACGGCGTGCAGACGGTCGGCGCGAGCGAGGCCGAGCTGCGTCCGCTGCGCGGGCCCGCCATCGGTTTCGTGTTCCAAGAGCCCCTCACGGCTCTCGACCCGCTCATGCGGGTCGGCAGGCAGATCGCCGAGCCGCTGCGGCGGCACCGCGGACTGCGCGGCGCCGAGCTCGATCGCGCGGTCGCGGACTCGCTGGCCGAGGTGCGGCTCGAGGATCCGCGCCTCGCGCGCGCCTACCCGCACGAGCTGTCGGGCGGGCAGCGGCAGCGCATCGCGATCGCCATCGCCCTCGCGGCCCGGCCGAAGCTGCTCGTCGCGGACGAGCCGACGACGGCGCTCGACGTGACCGTGCAGGCCGAGGTGCTGGGGCTGCTCGACCGGCTCGTCGCGGAGCGCGGGATGGGCCTGCTCTTCATCAGCCACGACCTCGCGGTGGTGGCGCAGCAGACGTCGCGCGTGCTCGTGCTGCGCGCGGGCGAGGCCGTCGAGACGGGTGCGGTCGTCGATCTGGTGCGCGCTCCGCAGCACCCGTACACGGCGCAGCTCGTCGCCCATGCGCGAGCGCTCGATGCGGCGCTCGACGGCGCCGCGGGCGGCCGAGACGCAGGAGGCGACGCATGACCGTGCTCGAGGCCGCGAACGTCGATTTCGCCTACGGCCGCCGTCCGATCCTGCACGGGGTCTCGCTGCGGCTCGGCGCGGGGGAGTCGGTCGGCGTCGTCGGCGAGTCCGGTGCGGGCAAGTCCACCCTGCTCTCGCTGCTGCTCGGCCTCGCGGCGCCGTCGGCGGGAGCGGTGCGGTTCGACGGCGAGCCGCTGCGGCTGCGCGACCACGCAGCCATGCGCCGCTTCCGCTCGGGGGTGCAGGCCGTGTTCCAGGATCCGTACTCGTCGCTCGATCCCCGTCAGCGCATCGACCGGATCGTGGCCGAGCCCCTCGAATCGCTCGGGATCGCGCAGGGCGCGGATGCGGCGGCCCGGGTGCGCGCCGCGCTGACATCGGTCGGGCTTCCCGAGGATGCCGCGCTGCGGTATCCGCACGAGTTCTCGGGCGGGCAGCGGCAGCGGATCGCGATCGCACGCGCGACCGTCGTGCGCCCGCGCGTGCTCGTCGCCGACGAGCCGGTGAGCGCGCTCGACGTGAGCACCCGGACCCAGGTGATCGACCTGGTCAACGAACTGCGCGCGACGACGGGCCTCGCGCTCGTGATGGTGTCCCACGATCTCGGAGCCGTCGCCGCGACCTGCGAGCGCACGCTCGTGCTCGAGGGCGGCCGTGTCGTCGAGGAGGGCCCTACCGCGAGGATCCTCACCGCACCGCGCGAGGACTACACGCGGCGACTCATCTCGGCGATCCCGCGGCTGCCGGTGTAGCGGGCGACGCGATCGCCTCGGCGGGCGCGGCCGCACGGTTCCGCGATCCGCGGGCATCGTCCCGCCGTCGATCCGCGGCACCCGTCCGGGCTGCCTCGGCGATCCAGCGTTCGCGCTTCCGGTCGTTCGCGGCGCCGACCCCGAGCAGGCGGCGCACGGGGAACGGTCGAACACCGCAGAATCGCATGGTGTGCCGGGCGACCTGTCGGGCGGCCGGTGTGCCGACGACCGGCAGCGCCAGCGCGGGCGTGTCGGCGAGGAGGAACATGCGACCGGTTCGGCCGGCCAGCAGGCCCTGCGGGAACCCGGCGGGCGAGGTCCGGTACTCGTGCTGGGGGAGCAGCGCCCGGTCGAAGAAGCCCTTGAGCAGTGCCGGCACGGAGGCCCACCACATCGGGGTGACGATGACGATGCGGTCGGCGGCGTGCAGCGCGTCGCGTGCGTCCTGCAGGTCCGGCTCGACGGGGATCCGCTTGCGGTAGCCGAAGCGCAGGTGCGGGTCGAAGTCGAGGTCTCGGAGCGCGAGCAGGCGGGCGTCGCCGTGCCCGGTCGCGTAGCTGCGAGCGATCGCGGAGGTGAGCGAATCGGGGTTCGGGTGTCCATCGATGACGAGCGCGGTGGGCATGCGGCGATCCAATCTTGACAGTGTCCATTTATGTGGGCAGTGTCAAGATAGGGCAGGATGTTGCTCGTGTCAAGTTCCCGAGAGGCCTACCACCACGGTCGGCTGGCGCAGGCGCTGGAGGACGCGGCCATGCAGCTGCTCGAGCGCAAGCCCGCCGCCGAGATCAGCCTGCGCGAGGTCGCGCGCGCGGCCGACGTCAGCCACAACGCCCCGTACCATCACTTCACCGATCGACGCGGACTGCTGAAGGCGCTCGCCGAGCGCAGCATGGGGGAGCTGCTGGCCGGGGTACGGGACGCGGTCGACGGCGCCCGCGCCGACGGCGGACCCGTCGAGGCGCTGCTCGCGGGCGGCAGCGCCTATATCCGGTTCGCCGTCGAGCACCCGAACGCCTTCACCGCCGTCTACGACCCGACGGTGTGCATCCCAGGGGCCCCGACCGAGACGATGGCGCCGCTCATCGATGAGCTCGAGGCGATCCTCGGAGCGACCGCGGCCGAAGCCGGCCTCGGGAGCGAGAGCGAGGCGCTCGCCCTGTGGGGGCTGATGCACGGCCTCGGCACGCTCTGCGCCGCGGGGCACTTCCCGACGGATGCTGCGCAGGCGGCGTTCACCGCGGGCGCCACCCGCATGCTGCCGAGCTGACGGGTCCCGCGTCCGCGGCGACCCCGGTGCCGGAGGCTCAGACCGCGACGTGCTCCTCGCAGGAGGCGCCCGCGTGCGTCTCGCACAGCACGAGGCGCTTGCGGCAGGCGGGATCGGCGCAGTTCGCGAGCTGCTTCGACGCCTCGCCGCAGACGGCGCAGCGCCCGAGCACCGCGGCCCCCGGAGCGAAGTCCATCGACTCGCGGCCGTCGAACACCGCGAGCGATCCCTCCCAGAGCCCGTCGTTGCCGAAGGCCTCGCCGTACTTCACGATCCCCCCGTCGATCTGGTAGACCTCGCCGAAGCCCCGCTCGACCATCGCGGCCGACAGTATCTCGCAGCGGATCCCGCCCGTGCAGTAGGTCACGACCGGGCGGCCCTTGAGGTCGTCGAACGCGCCGCTCTCGATCTGCTCGATGAAGCCGTGCGTGGTGCGCACGTCGGGCACCACCGCATCCTTGAACCGGCCGATCTCGGCCTCCCAGGCGTTGCGCCCGTCGAAGAACACGACGTCGTCGCCGCGCTCGGCGACGAGCTCGTTGACCTGCTGCGGCGACAGGTGCGTGCCGCCGCCGACCACGCCGTTCTCGTCGACCACGGTCTCGTCCGGGATCCCGAACGCGACCAGTTCGTCCCGCGCCTTCACGCTGAGCTTCGGGAAGTCCACGATGCGGCGCCACGGAGCGCGCCGGTCCACGCCGTGCAGCGGCTCGGCCGCGTCGGGCTCGAAGGCGGTCCCGTCGCTCCACTTCGGCACCAGGGCCGAGAACGGCGCGTACTCCCTGGTGCGGCGCAGGTACTGCTTGCAGGCGTCGAGCTCGCCCCCGACCGTGAGGTTGATGCCGTGCTTCGAGACGATGATGCGGCCGCGGAGGCCGAGGGACTCGCACAGCTCGCGCTGCCAGAGGCGCACGGCCTCGGGGTCGGGGACGGGGGCGAAGGCGTAGGCGAGCAGGATCTTGGGCACGGGCACCCGTCAATGGTAGGCGACGTGCCCGGAACAGGCTGGACCGGTCCAGAGTGAAGCAGGCTTGTGCGATTCCCGGCGCAGGATCGAGACTGGCGATGCACACCCGTCTGCGCACGACCCGGGAGACCGTCATGACCGCCGAAGCCGACCCGAACGCCCACACCCGCATGCACTCGGTCTCGGAGGAGACCCGGAGCATCGTCGACCTGGTGCTCGACTACTCCCGGCGCCGCCTGCTGGCCACCGACACCCCGCTCGATCACGCATCCTCGCCGAGCGAGCTGACCCGCCTCGCGGGCCGCACCATCAGCGAGGAGGGCATCGGCGCGAGCCGAGCGCTCGCCGCCTTCGAGATGGTGCTCGCCCCCGCCTGCATCACGACCGATCACCCGCAGTACCTCTCGTTCATCCCGAGCGCCCCGTCGAAGGCCGCGATGGCGTTCGACCTCGTCGTCTCGGCGAGCGCGCTGTACGGCGGCTCCTGGCTCGAGGGCTCGGGTGCCGTGCACGCCGAGAACGAGGTGCTCTCGTGGCTCGCCGGCGAGTTCGGTCTGCCCGAGGGCGCCGGGGGCGTGTTCGTGCAGGGCGGCACCATCGGCAACCTCTCCGCGCTCGTCGCCGCGCGCGACACCGCCCGCCGTGCCCGCACCGCGGCGGGGCTCTCCGCCCGCCCCGAGGGCGGCTGGGCGGTCGTCTGCAGCGCCGAGGCGCACTCCTCGGTGAAGTCCGCGGCCGAGATCATGGACGTCGACGTGATCGCGGTGCCCGGCGGCGACACCGGCTCCCTCTCGGCCGCCGCGGTGCGCGAGGCGCTCGAGTCCGATGGTGAGCGCGTGTTCGCGGTCGTCGCGACCGGCGGATCCACGAACTTCGGCATCGTCGACGACATCGCGGGCGTCGCGGCCCTCAAGGACGACTTCGACTTCTGGCTGCACGTCGACGGCGCCTACGGCCTCACCGCCATGCTGTCGCCGCTCGCCCGGCACCACTTCGCGGGCGTCGAGCGCGCCGACTCGGTGATCGTCGACCCGCACAAGTGGCTGTTCGCGCCCTACGACGTCTGCGCGCTGATCTACCGCGATCCCGAGAACGGCCGCCTCGCGCACACCCAGCACGCCGAGTACCTCGACGTGCTCACCGAGCAGGCGGCCTACGATCCCTCCGACTACTCGATCCAGCTGACGCGACGGCCGCGCGGCCTGCCGCTCTGGTTCTCGCTCGCGACCTACGGAGCCGCGACCTACCGGGACGCGGTGACGCACTCGATCGCGCTCGCCCGCCGCATCGCCGACGAGATCGAGCGGCGTCCGGGCTTCTCGCTCGTGCGCGATCCGCAGCTCTCCGTCGTCGTGTTCGAGCGGGACGGCTGGTCGAAGGCCGACTACGAGCGGTGGTCGGATCAGCTGCTCGCGGACCAGCAGGCGTTCGTGGTGCCGAGCTCGCACGCGGGCCGCACCAATGCTCGCTTCGCGATCGTGAATCCGCTCACCACCTTCGAGCAGCTCACCGCGATCCTCGACTCCATGCAGTAGCCGCCCCAGGCGCTCCACGGCGTCATCCTCCGCGAGGAACGAGTCGCAGGATCCCACCGCTTGACCTTGACGTAACGTCAAGTTCTAGCGTGGACTTGTCGGGATCGGAGGGGCCACGAACGGCCCCGTCCCGACGACCGGGAGGAACCGTGGAGTACTCGATCCAGGAGGTGGCCAAGGCCGCGGGCACGACCTCGCGCACCCTGCGCCACTACGGGGAGCTCGGGCTCGTCCCACCCAGCCGGGTGGGCGCGAACGGCTACCGCTTCTACGACGACCGCGCGCTGGTGCGGTTGCAGCGGGTGCTGCTGCTGCGCGACCTCGGGCTCGGGCTGCCGCGCATCGGCGAGGTGCTCGCGGCCCAGGACGCGGTCGCGGATCGGGAACCAGGCCGCGCGGCTGCGACGGACCCCGCGGCGAGCGCCGCGGACGCCTCGCGCGCCGAGGCCGGGATCCTGCGCGGCCACCTCGAGCTGTTGCGCGAGGAGCAGCGGCGGCTCGGGGCGCGCATCGGCGCGGTCGAACGCACGATCGCCGAGCTGGACCGGCGCGCGAGCGGCGACGCGGATCCCTCGGGAACCGACAGGAATGGAGGAGACCTCATGTCTCGGAACATCTTCGAAGGATTCGACCACACGCAGTACCGTGAGGAGGTCGAGGAACGCTGGGGCGCCGACGCGTACGCGAAGTCGGACGCCTGGTGGAACGGCCTCGGCGCCGATGGACAGCGGGAATGGACGGACCGCGTCGCAGCGCTGAACGCCGACTGGATCGCGGCCGCCGAGCGCGGCGAGGATCCCGCCGGCGAGGCGGCGCAGGCGCTCGCGGAGCGGCACGTCGACTGGCTCACGGGGATCCCCGGCACGCCCGCGGCGGCCCCGGGCGGCGACCTCGTCGGCTACGTCCTCGGTCTCGGCGAGATGTACGTCGCCGACGAGCGCTTCGCCGCGAACTACGGCGGCGCGGAGGGGGCCGCGTTCGTGCGCGACAGCCTGCGCGCGTGGGCCGAGCGCCGCTAGGAGGCTCGGGACGCGGCTAGGCCCGGCTCGCCTCGCCCGCGCGCACCTGCGCGATGCGCTCCTCCTGCTCGGGGGTGCGCGGCAGCGGCTGCTTGACCTGGTTCTCGCTGACGATCACCACGTCGTGGTCGACGTGATCGGCCATGGAGTGCACGGCGTCGATGAAGTCGCGGCGGCGGATCGCGTCGAGCACGCGGGCGTGGTCGCGTTCCATCTCGGTCGCGGTGGCGACGTTCGCGAGGCGCCCGCGGTGCGCGGGGCTGCGGAGCTGCTCGTTGATGCCGGCGTAGAGGGCGGCGAGCAGCCGGTTCTTGGCGGCGTCGAAGAGCAGCTGGTGGAAGCGGCTGTCGAACGCGCTGGACTCGGCGCCGCGGGTGAACACCGGGCAGCGGTTGCAGCCGAGCTCATCGGCTGCCGCCTGCTCGAGCGCCTCGAGATCGTCGTCGCTGCGGTGCAGGGCGGCCTGCTGGGCGGCCTCGATCTCGAGCGCGCGGCGGTAGCTGAGGATCTCCTCGAGCGTGAAGTCGACGAGGAACTCGTTGAGCAGCGTGCTCGTGGGGGTCGAGGAGCGCACGAAGGTGCCGCGTCCCGGCAGGGTCTCGAGCATCCCGATGCTGGCGAGCGAGCGCACGGCCTCGCGCACGGTCGAGCGGCCGACACCGATCTGCTCGGCGAGCTCCGGCTCGATGGGGATCCGCTCGCCGACGGGCCAGTCGCCCGTGGTGATCTTGCGACGCAGGTAGGCGAGCGTCGCGCGGGCCCGTTCGGATCCGGTCGTCACTGCCATGTCTGTTTCTCCGCCTCAAGCACGGCCCGAGTACTCGGTGGCGCACTCGCGCCGAGCCGTGCACCGAGTATATCGACTGCGCACCTGACGGTAGCCCTCGCCGTCACCGGCTCCTAGGCTGGGAGGGCAGACAGGATCCCGGCCGCCCGGCCCGGACGAGGAGGTCCCCGATGACGCAACCGACGCAGGGGCGAGGCCCCATCAATCCCTACGCCGCCGTGCGGGACGTGCCCGAGTTCGTGCTCGCGAGCACCGAGATCGAGGCGGGCGAGCCGCTGCCGGCCGAGGTCTACGACTCGGCATCGGGCGGGAGCAACCGCTCGCCGCAGCTCAGCTGGTCCGGCTTCCCGGCCGAGACCAGGAGCTTCGCGGTGACCTGCTTCGATCCCGACGCCCCGACCGGTTCGGGTTTCTGGCACTGGGCCGTGGCGAACATCCCGGCGAGCGTCTCGGAGCTGCCCGCCGGAGCCGGAGCGCTCGGCTCGCCGCTGCTGCCCGCGGGCGCGATCACGATGCCGAACGAGCTGCGCGAGCCGGCGTTCATCGGCGCGGGACCGCCGGAGGGCACCGGAGTGCACCACTACTGGTTCGTGGTGCACGCGCTGAGCGTCGAACGCATCGACATCGATCCGCAGGCCACGCCCGCGGTGCTCGGCTTCCTCATGCGCGACGCGGTGCTGGCGCGCGGCGTGCTCGTCGCGACCGGCGAATACGGGCAGGCCGACTGACCCGCGGCGCACCTCCCGTTTCGCGGCCCGCCGCGCGGCGGATACCATGCTGAGCAAGTTGTGCGATCTCGCGCGGCTTCCCCTGCTCGAAGGCATCCGGGTCCCGTGCACACCGCGCAGCGGACCCGACCGGCGCCTCCGAGCCCTATTGAAGGACTCAACACCCATGCGACAGACTTCGCTCCGCCGCCGCGCACTCGCCCTGGTCGGCATCGCCGCCGCCTCGGCGCTCGCGCTCACCGGCTGCTCCGGATCCGCTTCGAACGACTCCGGATCGGGTTCCGATTCGGGCGCCAAGAGCGTCAAGATCGGCATCAGCCAGCTCGTTCAGCATCCCGCGCTCGACGCCGCGACCAAGGGCTTCAAGCAGGCGCTCGAGGATTCGGGCATGAAGGTCACCTTCGACGAGCAGAACGCCCAGGGCGAGCAGGCCAACGCCGTCACCATCGCCCAGAAGTTCGCGTCGAGCGATGCCGACCTGTACCTCGCGGTCGCGACGCCCGCGGCGCAGGCGCTGGCTCAGGCCGTGACCAACAAGCCCGTGCTCTTCACCGCGGTGACCGACGCGGTCTCGGCGCAGCTCGTCAAGTCGAACGAGCAGCCCGGCGGCAACGTCACCGGCACGAGCGACGCGGCTCCGATCGACAAGCAGCTCGAGATGCTCAAGCAGATCGTGCCGGACGCCAAGACCGTCGGCATCGTCTACAGCTCGGGTGAGGTCAACTCCGAGGTGCAGGTCAAGGCCGCCGAGGAGGCCGGCAAGAAGCAGGGCCTCGCCTTCAAGACCCAGACCGTGACCACCGCGAACGACATCGCGCAGGCCGCCGAGGCGCTCGGCGACGTCGACGCGATCTACGTGCCGACCGACAACATGGTCGTCGCCGGCATCGCCTCGCTCGTGCAGGTCGCCGAGAAGAAGCAGATCCCCGTGATCGGAGCCGAGGCCGGAACCGTCGAGGGCGGCGCGGTCGCGACCCTCGGAATCGACTACGAGAAGCTCGGCTACCAGACCGGCGAGCTCGCCGTGAAGATCCTCAAGGACGGGAAGAAGCCGGCCGACCTGCCGGTCGAGACCGCCAAGGAGTTCAGCTACGTGGTGAACGAGGGCGCGGCGAAGCGCATGGGCGCCACCATTCCCGCCGACATCCTCGGCAAGGCCGAGAAGGTCAAGTAGCCGACCTCCGGTGCGCCGGGCATCCGCCCGGCGCACCGGACCGAAGAACAGGAAAACTCCATGATCGGCGCGATCGAACTGGGTCTCATCTACGGTGTGATGGCCCTCGGCGTGTACCTCACCTTCCGCGTGCTGAACTTCCCCGACCTCACGGTCGACGGCAGCTTCACCACGGGCGCTGCGACCGCCGCCGCGCTGATCACGCTCGGCCAGAGCCCCATCGTCGCCACGCTCGCCGCGGTGGCGGCGGGGCTCGCGGCCGGAGCGGTCACCGGCCTCCTGCACACCAAGGGTCGCATCGACGGCCTGCTCGCGGGAATCCTCACCATGATCGCCCTCTGGTCGATCAACCTCAGGATCATGGGCACGACGAAACCCGACAGCGCGGTCGCGGCCAACCTGCCGCTGCTGCGCGCGTCGACCGTGTTCGACCCGCTGCGCGAGAACATGCTCCTCGGCACCTGGGCGTCGGTCGCGGTCCTCGCCGTCGGCGTCATCCTCGTGAAGCTCCTCGTCGACTGGTTCCTCTCGACCAACCTCGGACTCGCGATCCGCGCCACGGGCGACAACGGACCCATGATCCGCAGCTTCGGCGTCAGCACCGACCGGACCACGATCCTCACCCTCGCGCTGTCGAACGGCCTCGTCGCGCTCTGCGGCGCGCTCGTCGCGCAGTTCCAGGGCTTCGCCGACATCAGCATGGGCATCGGCCTCATCCTCGTCGGCCTCGCCTCGGTCATCGTCGGCCAGGCGATCCTCGGGCAGCGCTGGATCTGGCTCGCGAGCCTCGCCGTCGTGATCGGCGCGGTGGTCTACCGCCTCATCATCTTCTTCGCCATGCAGGTCGGGCTCGATCCCAACGACATGAAGCTCGTCACCGCCGTCCTCGTGGTGCTCGCGCTGCTGCTGCCGCGCTGGGGCTTCCTCAAGCGGGTGCCCTCGCTGCGGGGCCGCGGCGGCCGCGTGCCGCCGCGCGATCCGGCGCCGGATCCCGCTCCCGCCGCAGTCGCGGCGGCCCCGACCGCCGCGACCCCGACCGCTCCGAAGGAGGCCTGAGCCGTGCTCGCCATCACCGACATCGAGAAGACCTTCTTCGCCGGCACCGTCAACGAGCGCCGCGCGCTCGCGAGCCTCAGCCTGCGGCTGGAGGAGGGCGACTTCGTCACCATCATCGGCTCCAACGGCGCCGGCAAGTCCACGCTGCTCAACGCGATCTCCGGCCGCTACACGGTCGACTCCGGCAGCATCGAGATCGACGGGCGCCGGGTCAACCGACTCAAGGAGTTCCAGCGCGCGAAGTACATCGGCCGCGTGTTCCAGGATCCGATGGCGGGCACCGCGCCGACCCTGACGATCGAGGAGAACCTGGCTCTCGCGCTGCGCCGGGGCCGGACGCGAGGCCTCGGCCCGAGCCGGAGCCGCGCCCAGCGGGAGCGGTTCCGCGAGGAGCTGCGCACCCTCGAACTCGGTCTCGAGGATCGCCTCGGCGCCAAGGTCGGCCTGCTCTCGGGCGGCCAACGCCAGGCCCTGTCGCTGCTGATGTCGGGCTTCACGCACCCCAGCATCCTGCTGCTCGACGAGCACACCGCAGCGCTCGACCCCCAGCGCGCCGCGCTCGTCACCGACCTCACCGAGCGGATCGTCGCCCAGGGCGGTCTCACCACGCTCATGGTCACGCACAACATGGAGCAGGCGCTGCGCCTCGGCAACCGGCTCGTCATGATGCACGAGGGCCGGATCGTGTTCGAGGCCGGCGAGGAGCAGAAGAAGGGCCTGACCGTGCCGGCGCTGCTCGCGGAGTTCGCGAAGATCAAGGGCGCCCAGCTCGACGATCGCGCGCTGCTCGCCTAGTCGTCCGACCCAGCGCGCCTCCCGGGGCGCGCATAGGAGCCAGCCCTACAGTGGGCGTATGGCAGAGGAACGCGGCGGCGTCGGCGGGTGGGAGAGCATCGCTCGGGCGGCTGAGGCCCGCGCGGCCGACTGGGCGCGCGCGCTGCGGCCGCACGCCGATCCCGAACGCGGCGAACGCGCACCCGAACTGCTCGCCGGCGTGCGCGCCGACGCTGGCGGCCTGGACTTCACGCGCCGCCTGCTCGAGCACCTGCTCGGGGCGGCGGACCCGTTCGCCGCAGCGCTCGGCCTCCGCGAGGTCGCGCACGAGCTGCCCGAGTCCATGCCGGTGCGCGACCGGCTGGCGGTGCGCGCCGGCGGGATCGCCGCCCTCGGGCTGCCGTGGGCGGTGCTGCCGCTCGCTCGGCGCTGGTTCCGGGACCGGGTCTCATCGATCGCCTTCACGGCGAAGTTCCCGCAGGACCCCGAGAAGCCGATCGACGCCGCCGGGCTCGCGGACCGACTGCTGGCGAAGCTGGAACCGGGCACCTCGGCCCTGATCGCGCTCGGCGGCGAGCCCGTCCTCGGCGCCGACCGGGTCGAACTCGAGGTCGCCCGCCTCGTGGCCCTCGCCGAGCAGGCCGGGATCGACCAGCTGCTGGTCGATCCGCTGCGCCTCCTGCCGGGCGGTACGGACTGGACCTTCGACGCCGACGTCACCCGCGCGGTGGACGCCCTCCGGCCCGTGCTCGAGGCCGCACGGCAGGGCGGCACCGCGATCCTGCTCGACGCCGCCGGCTTCCGGGGCGCCCGCCTCGCCCCGGAGGTGCTGCTGCGCGCCGCAGGAGACGCCCGCCTCGACGGCGTGCGCATCGGCCTGGTCGTCCCGGCCGAGCTGCCCGAATCCCGCCGGGTCGTCGAGCGCATCGGTCGCTGGGCGGTGCAGCGCGCGAGCGACGGGGGGACCCCGACCGAGATCGTGCTGGCCGACACGGGCATGGCCGGTGCCGAGCGCATCGCGTCGATCCGCAGCGGCCTCCCGGTGCCGACGCTCGACGGGCGCACGGCGGTCGCCGCGCAGCTGTTGCGCCTCGCGCACCTCGCGCTCGGCTACGGTCCGTCCGTGCGCCTCGTCGTGCAGAGCGAGGAACCCTGTCTCCTCGCCGCCGCGACCGTCCTCGCCGAACGTCACGGAACGGGCGAACTGCTCGGGCTGCAGCTCCGGGCCGGTGCGGATCCGGCTCTTGCGCGCGTGCTCGCCACGGGCGCGCACGAGATCCGGATCCGTCTGCCGCTCATCCCGTCGGGGGAACCGTCGGGCCTCGCCGAGCCCCTGCTCGCGCTCGCCGCGGACGCCGCCGACCCCGACCGCGTCGACTTCGCGGGAGCCGTCGCCGAGGCCGCGGAACCGTTCCCGGAGTCGCATCGCACCCAGCTGCGCGCCCGTGAGTGGGATCCGAGCGAGCGCGACAGCGCGCTGTTCTACCGGCCGCCGGCCGACCCCGACCGGTTCGACACCGGCGGCCTCACGGCCGCGGTGCTCGGCCTCACCCGCGGCTCCACCGGTGAGATCGCGCTCGAGGCCGCCGGCCCCGCGCTGCGCATCCCCGTGATCTCGGAGTCCGGCCTCGCCGCGGAGCCCGCGACCGATGCGTCGCGCACCGACAACCGCGAATGGGTCCGTTCGCTCGTCTCGCTCGTCGCCGAGCCGGGCTCCGAGGCGCAGGCATCGGACTCGGACGAGGTGCCGATCGGTTTCGATGCCGACGCCGTCGTCTCGGCGGCGTCGACCGCCGCGGGGATCTGGCAGGCACCGCGCCACAGCGACCGCGCCACCCGGGTGCGGCGTCTCGCCCTCGGCACGGTCGCGGCGCGAGATCGACTCCTCGCCGCTCTCGCCGCGGAGAGCGGCGATCCGGTGGAGATGCTGGACGCCGCGGTGGGCGACGCGGTCGATGCCGCACGCTGGCTCGGACGGCTCACGGAGGATCTGGGGTCCGTGCGCGGAGCGGAGTTCCACCCCGACCGCGTCGCACTCGTGGTCTGCGACGCGGGCGTGCCGTTCGCGGAGCGGGCCGAGGCGATCCTCGCGGTGATCGCCGCGGGCAGCGCGGCGATCGCGGTGGTGCATCCCTCGGTCGCCCGCTCCACGCGGGTGCTGATCGAGGAGTGGCAGGCGGCCGGGCTCCCCGGAGGTCGTGACGCTGATCGGATCCGGGACCGCGAGCGACGGCGACGGCGAGACCGATGCGCCGGGTCATCTGGACCTGGCCGCCGAGCTCGCGGTCGACGCGCGCGTCGACCGCGCCCTGGTGCTCGGGCGTCGCGAGACGGCCGCAGCGCTGCTGCGCCGACGCCCGGACCTGCGGATCGAGGGCCGCTTCGAGGCCCGCGCGTCCGTCCTGGTCACGGGCGGGGCCGACGTCGACACCGCGATCCCCGACGTGCTCGCCTCGGCGTTCGGAGCGCCCGCCGCGGATCCGCTGCGCGCCCGTCAGCTCGTGCTGCTCGGCGGCATCGCACGCTCCCGCCGGTTCCGCTCCCGCCTGGCGGACGCCGTGCGCACCCTCCGGGCCGGGCACACGGGGCGCGCGGGATCGAACGATCCGCTGGACCTGCAGTTCGGGCCGCTGCCGGCGCCGCCCGGCGCCGCCGGCCTCCGCGCCCTCACGGAACTGGATCCCGGCGAGGAGTGGCTCGTCGAGCCCGAGCGCCTCGACGACGCCGGTCTGCTCTGGAGGCCCGGCGTGCGCTGGGGAGTCAAGCGCTCGGCGCGATTCTGGCGCGACTCCATCGGGATGCCCGTGCTCGGCGTGACGCACGCGCGCAGCCTCGACGAGGCGATCGCGATCCAGAACGATGCGGGAAGCGGGGGCGCGGCGGCGATCCACTCGCTCGACGCCGACGAGATCCTGCCCTGGCTGGAGCGGGTCGAGGCCGCGTCGCTCGCGGTCTGCCGTCCGACGACGGGCGCGCGCATCGAGCAGCGCCCCGTCGGCGGGTGGAACGATGCCGGGCTCGGCATCGGATCCCTGGCCGGCGGCCCGAACCGCCTGCTCGCGCTGGGGTCCTGGAGCGTGCGCGAGGGGACGCAGAGCGCGACCCTGCACCTGCGCGGCCTCGACCCCGAGGTGCAGCTGCTCATCGAAGCGGCTCAGGAGGCGCTCGACTACACCGCCTTCGACCGGGTGCGGCGGGCCGCGCTCAGCGACGCGCTGACCTGGCGCACGTCGCTCGGCATCGCGCGCGACGCCATCGGGCTCGGCATCGAGCGCAACCTCGTTCGGCACTGGCCGGTGGCGACCCAGCTCCGCCTCGCCGAGGCGGGGAGCTCGCCGAGCTCATCCGCGTGCTCGCCGCCGCCCTCATCGTGCGCGCGCCCATCACGGTCTCCACCGGGGTGGTGCTGCCCGCGCCGGTGGTGTCGTTGCTCGAACGGCAGGGGATCGAGGTCTCCCTCGAACGCGACGACGACTGGCTCGAACGCATGTCGGTGCTCGCAGCCGTCGCCGACGCGTCGAGCACCGCCGATGCCGGTACCGGGGGAGCCGAGGGCGGAGCCGCGCTCGTCGGGGTGGATCCGGGCGGAGCACGCCGGGTGCGCCTCATCGGGGGCGATCGCGTGCGCGCCGCCGAGTGGCTCGGGCACGGCGGCCGCGTGGCGCTCTGGGCCGAACCCGTCACCATGGCCGGACCGGTCGAACTGCTCACCCTGCTGCGCGAGCAATCCATCTCGATCGCGACCCACCGGCACGGGCTGGCGGCCCCCATCCCGGCCGTCGAGGACCGGGTGATCGAGCTCGGCCGCTAGGCGCGACGTGTCCGGTCGCTAGGCGGCGGCCGGAGGTTCCCGCCGCATGGGCGTGTGCGGGATCCCGTCCTCGACGAATTCCTCGCCGTGCTGCACGAATCCGAATCGGGCGTACCAGCCGGTCAGGTGCGACTGCGCGTCGAGCACTATCGGCCGCTCGGGCGACGCGGCGTCGTGCGCGGCGATCGCCGCCCGCATCAGCGCCGCTGCGAGGCTGCGTCCCCGCCAGGCGGCGGCGGTCGCGACTCGGCCGATGCGCGCGGCATCGGGATCCTGGAGGACGCGCAGGGTGGCCGCGACGCGCTCGGCTTCCGAGGCCCCCTCGACCTCGACCCAGAACTGCTCGGCGCCCGGCTCGAGGTCTCGACCGTCGAGGTCGAGGTACGGGCAGTCCTGCTCGACGACGAACACCTCGGAGCGGAGCCGCGCGATCGCGTAGAGCGCCGCGGCGTCCAGCTCCGCGAAACGGGCACGGCGCAGCGCGAGACCCGGCGGGAGCGCCGCGGCGGGGGTGCGGGGTTCGGGAAGTTCGCTCATGCTCCGATCCTGCCACCCGGCCCCGCCCGATGGCGTCCGGCGGCCCGTACGACGCGCCGTGTGCGCCGAATCCCCGCCGGATTTCGGATCCGACACGAATCCGGGTAGAGTGGTCTCTCGGTCGTGTTCGCACGACCAACGGCGGGTTACCCGAGCGGCCAAAGGGGGCTGACTGTAAATCAGCTGGCACTGCCTACGGGGGTTCGAATCCCTCACCCGCCACAGTAAGAAAATGGGCCCTGACCAGGAGCGGAAGCTTCACGGTCAGGGCCTTTTTCATGTCTATGGGGCGAGATATGGGGCAAGCCCTAGTCGAGGAGCGCCGCGAACCGGTCTGCCGCGGCCTTCTGCATCGTCGGAGTGGCGTGCGAGTAGAGACTGAGGGTGATCGACACGCTCGCATGCCCGAGGCGTTCCTGCACGACCTTCGGTGACTCGCCGAGCTGCATCAGCAGAGTGGCGTGCGTGTGCCGGAGCGCGTGCAGCGGGATCTTCGGGAGCGACGGGATCACCTTGCTCGCGGCAGCCATGCGCCTGATCCACCGGTTGCTCACCAGGACGGGGTCCCGGAGGCGTCCGTCATCGTGGCCGAAGATGAACGCCGTTGGGCGTGCGAGGTCGAGCGCGATGCTCCCGCGCGCGGTCTTGAGCTTGCGGAGCACGTCGAACAGCTGCGCGTCGCCGTCGATGACTCGGGCGGTGCCGGACTTCGGGACCTTCGTCCTGCCTCGGGTCGCGCTGTCCGCTGCGCGCCTGATCGAGATGCGGCCGGCCTTGAAGTCGATGTCGCGCCATTGCAACGCGAGCGCTTCGCCACGGCGCATCCCCGTGCGAGCGAGGGTGAACCAGAGGGGGAACAGTTCGTCTTGGTAGACGTCCCGATCCCAGGTGATGAACTGCTTGAGCTGGTCGGCGGTCCAGGTCACCATCTCGTCGCGCTCGGCCCGGATATCGCGACCGGTGGGGGCTTTGACGATCTTCTTGAGTTTTGCCGGGTTCTTCGCGATCAGGCCGTCCTCCATCGCGGCGTCGAGGATTGCGGCGAGCGTGATGGAGGTCTTGTTCACCGTGTTGGCGCTGAGCGGCGCACCGTCCTTCCCGCCGCGCTCGCGCAGGAGCCGGTAGACCTTCCCGATCGCGGGTCCGGTGATCTTGTCGAGCGGCTTCGTGCCGAGGTGGGGGACCAGGTAGTTGTTGAACTGGCGGCGGTACCCCTTCATCGTGGCGGGCTCGAGCGTGAGGGCGTCGAGCCAGTCGGCCCCGTAGGTCGAGAGCGTCGGGATCGTGCCGTGGAACGCCTCGTCGTTCTTCCGCTTCCGAATCGCGATCTGCATAGCCTCATCGGCCTCGTCATCTGAGGTGAACCCGCCGCGGGAGAATTTCTTGTCTCCGAGCTCCGGCTGCTCGGGGTCGATGGGGATCCAGATTTGAAAGCGCCACCGTCGGCCGGCCTTCGTCTGGTAGCTCTGCAGCGACCCCTTCCCGCGACGACGAGAGCGTTTGCTAGTCATCCTGAGCGTTCCAGGCGAAGGTATCGCCTTCGAAGTCGTTGGTGAAGTGGGCCCTTCGTTCGTCGCTGAAAGCCTTGCGCGCGACTGCTTCATCCCGTTCTGCCTCGTAGTAGTGCTTCGGCTTTGGGGAGCGCTGGCCGCTCTCGACAGCGCGCAGAAGATATTCTGAGGCCGAGATGACGGCATCTTGGCTCAGGCTTTCTCGCTCCCAGAAGTGGGCCAAGCTGGATGGAGTGAGCTTTGCCTTGCCTTGAAGCCAGGCGCGTTTCTCCTCCCAGATGAGTTCTCCATCCTTGATCGCTGTGACCGGCGCCTCTGGGTCAAGGGGAGAGAGCAAGAACGTGGGTGTGCACTCGAGCGCAAAGGCGAGAGCAAGGAGTTCGTCAACGTCAACCTTTCGGGCGCGAGCTTCAATCCTTCGGAGACCCAGCGCTGGAATTCGTTGGCCAGCTTTGATGAGCCGTTGTTCCAGGGCGACGTAGCTCAGGTTCAAAGCTTCCCGTCGTCGCGCGATGTTGACGGCAACCGTCTTGCCAGTGGGGCCAAGGTCGAGTTCAGCCATGCCTTTTTTCGTGCTCATGCGGGCAAGCATACAGATCAATTTGAGCGCCCGGCGATTCTTGTTGATATTCGCTCCTCCATGTGCTTCACTGAATCTGGAAGCGATCAAAATGAGCCCAGAAGGGTTCGAGAATCGAGAAGAGGAAGGACTGGCTTCATGTCGATAAGTGTCACGGTGCCCTCGGCCATTGCGGACCTGAGAGCGTCAACTGCCCTCACGATCACGAGGGCGCAAGCAGCGGCGTACCTCGGCGTAGACCCAAGGACGGTCACGACGGGAATCGAGGAGGGGAACATCCCTGCTGTCCGGCTCGGGCGCCGGATCGTCATCCCCCGAGAGAGATTTCTCAAGCTGTTCGAGGTCGAAAGTGACTAGCCCGCCGCTGCGGGCGGCAGTCTCGGCCTTGCGCAGTAGCGCGGCTGAATCCGATCTGGAGAAGTTCAACGAGTGGGAGCCCAAGTGGTTCCGGGTGCTCCTTGACCTCGACGGGCGAGTCACCTCGAACATCATCCCGAACCAGCTGCGCTACGCGCTCATCGCACCAAACAACCGGCGTATCCCGATCAGCCTCAACGATCTCGGCGCGTGGCTCATCCGCTATTACCAAGACCCCGACCCGAAGCGGAAATCTCGGGCCGGTCACACCGTCGCCTACGTGGCGGACAACCAACACCGGACGGCCTGGGCAGGCGGTGCGGTAGGGGAGTCCCCTCTGCATCGCGGCGCGTGGTTCATCACCGCATCAGATGATGCACGAATCCTGGTCCCCGAACCGCACACCGGCCCCCTGGCCGCGCTGAGCTTCGAGGCCACCAAGGGCGGCCATGTCGTCGCCCGCTACCAAGAAGAAAACCCCGGCGCTGTCGCAAAGTTTGCCGACTCAGACAGCTCCGGGGCTCACACGAACACCACTAACTAGGAGGGCTTTCATGCGTTCTTCCACCATTCTGGCACCTACCGCCAGCATCAACAACCTGTCCACCTTCGAGACCGCCCGCACGATCGCCACGAACGACCCGGACGGCCCGGTCACTATCGACCGTAAGCACGGTGCGATCGGGGACCATGTGTCCATCGCGATCCCGGCCATGAAGGCCCGGATCGAGCTGCAGCCGAACGAAGCACGAGAGCTCGCCCGGGCCTTGCAGGATCTCGCGACCTTCATCGAGGAGGAAGCGGAACGGCGCGAGACGCGCGTCGCCCAAGCCAGCCTGCTCAACGACACGATCTCGATGAACGTGCGCACTCGTGTTGCCCACTCTTCGCTGACCAAGGCGGAGATTGCTGCTCGGGCAGACATCTCAACCTCGACCCTGCAGCGGAAGCTCGACCCCAATGTCGACGCCCCGTTCGATGTTCGCGAGCTGGCAAACCTTGCGCACGTCTTCGGCATCGAAGTAGCCGATCTGCTTGATCCAGTCACGGGCGCCACGGAGATTCGTCGATACACCGAGCCCGGTCAGCCCGAGCAGAACGGCATCGGGGGTGGACTGTGAACCTCGAAAGCCAGGACGCCGAGGTTGACGACGTGGTCAGGACTTACGACGTGATCAAAGCGGCCTCGCCGGAGATGGAGACCTGGGCAGCGATGAACCTGGATCCCCTGCCGGTTCGCGAGGTCTTCGCTACCCGCAAAATGACCATCGCCAGGGACTCGGCCGGGCGCCTGTTCCGCTTCGCATTCAACATCACGGTCGCTCTCGGTGCCGACTCGTGCTTCAAGATCCAGATGTTCGCTGGTGCTGCTGCTGAAGACCTCGCCCGCGCACACGACATCGTCCGGAAGGCGAAGTTGGGCCTGTTCTACGGCGACATGTGGGAGCCGCATACGTTCACGATTCCTGAGCGGTCCGAGGGCTGGATCATGGCACGCGCGTTCCATGAGCCGGGCTACGAACAGACCAATGAACTGGTGCGCTGCAACGAGCCGGGCTGTGTCTCGGAATACCACGTGTCGATCCGCGGCGAAGAAGTACTGCACGAGACCGAGGGGCTGTCTGACCCAGACGGCTGGTACACGGTGCGCGCGTTCAAGGACGGCAGCTCCGGCTGGCGAGCGTTCTTCGACGTGACTGCGCTTGACAGCCTCGAGGGCCCCGAGGATCTTCCGATCCTGGAGCGGGCTTTGAACGACTACAAGTGGGTGCTCGGTGAGGCGGAAGAGCTGAACCGTGCCGCCCGACAGAACACGACGCGAAAGGCTGCATGATGACCACCAACCACTTCGGACCCGAAACCCTCTACGACCTGGCCGGCGACATCGTCGTGCCGGCCTTCCCAGGACAACACGACCAGCGCACGACCGGAGTCGTCATCCTCACGGAAGACGGCAGCCGAGCGGCGAACATGATCGAAGACCCCGACATCATCACCGCAGTCGCGCTCCGAATGATCGCGATCGCGGACGAGATCCGAGAAAACCGGGCACTCGCCCGCGCAAGCGCTGGCAACGTCACCCCGCTCCCGTCCTTCTGGGGCCAGCATGGCCCGAAAGCGAGCTAGCCATGAGTGACCTACAGTTCATGCCGGACCAGACCCCGGAAGCCCTCGCCGTCCTCCGCGCCGACATCCTCGAGCACGGCATACAGGTCCCCGTTGTCAAAGACCAGCACGGCCGAATCCTCGACGGCAACAACCGTGCCGCGATCGCAGACCAGCTCGGCATCGACTATCCCGTCGAGGTCGTACATGTCGCCGACGATGAGGAAGCAGAGGATCGTGCGATCTCACTCAACCTGAAGAGGCGTAGCATCAGCCAGGCTCAGATGCGCGAACTCATCGCAGATCAGATTGACCGCCATCCGGATATGTCGGATCGGGCGATTGCGAAGCGCCTGGGGTGCTCTCACCCCACCGTGGCTTCGGTCCGCAAAGGTGGTAAATCTTTCCACCCTGATGCCGCCGAACTAGAGGATGCCCGCGCTCGAGCCGAGCGAGTCGTCACCGCGATGAGCGGCTTCCACGAGAACATCGTCGGCGTCGTCTACTGGCTCATGTCGAACGGCGTCGAACAGATCCGCATCATCAGAGCGCTCCGCAACGGCAAGAAGATGATGACCCAGCACGAACCGGTAGAGCTTTGGTCCGTGCTCGCCTCCCATTGCTATGAGACCTTCATTGACATGGTGCTGGACGAAGCCGTGGTCGCCGAAACCTATGTTCAGGCCGAAGGGCCGGCCTTCCTGCCGTTGGAGGAAGAGTTCGTCCTGGAGACGCTAGCGCGGCTTGCGGACCCCTTCGCATCAGACATCAGCACAAGGCTGGCCGATGGTCCGCCGCAGGATCTCTGACGCAGCCGAACGCACGCTCGAAGCCTGGCTCGACCAGGTCACGAAGGGGCAGCTCCACATCGCGGAGCTGCCCCTCTGCGTATCCGCATGGTTCTTCGCCGGCTACGCAGACGGGCGTGCATCGCGGCAGCACGAGATCGACCGGCTCGAACACCAGCTCGACGGGCTCTGGGCGCGCGCATTCCTCAAACCAGACGAGCGACGCGAACGCATCCTCCGACGACTTGACCAGGGACTCACCAACGCCACTGAGGAGCAGTGGCAACAGATCGAACACGACCTCGCCGCGATCATGCGATCGCGACAAGCCGAGGTGATTGGGGCCGGACCTGAACCGGCAGAACGGAGGCAGGAATGCCAGCAGACGACGAAGGATTCTGGGCCGCACGCCCCGAGCTCGCGGCAGTCAAGCAGTGGGCACAGGCGCGCCGCGTAGCCCCTTGGGCGGTGCTGGGCGTCGTGCTCGCCAGGGTCATCACCCACACGCCCTGTGACGTGCAGCTCCCGGCGATTGTCGGCGGGCCAGGGTCCCTCAACATCTTCGTTGGCCTCGTTGCCAGATCGGGCGGCGGGAAAGGGGCAGCGATCGCAGTCGGCAGCGAAGCGCTCGAGATCGGCCCGAGCATCCTCCGGGTCGCCCGTGCCAACCTCGGGTCCGGCGAAGGCATCTCGGCCGCGTTCGTCGGCCGGGAGAAGACGGAGGACGGAAGCGAGATCACGCAGCACACCGATAGCGTCCTGTTCGAGGTCGCGGAGGTCGACACCTTCGGTGCGGTCTCGGGTCGGACAGGGTCAACCCTCATGCCGGAGATCCGGAAGCTCTGGTCGGGGGAAGCGCTCGGGTTCCAGAATCGGGACTCGGCACGCACCCTCCCAGTCGAGGCGCACAGCTACCGGGCAGCGATGATCGTCGGCGTGCAGCCCACCAGGTCCGGCGCGCTCCTGGGCGATGCGGACGGTGGCACCCCGCAGCGGTTCCTCTGGATGCCCGCCACGGATCCGTCCGCGCCGAACAAGGCGCCGGCACCGCCCGAACCGATCCGATGGTCACTGCCCGGCGAAGACCAGATGCCGACAGTGTCCGGTCGACGGATCATGCAGGTGTGCGATGCCGCATGGGACGCGATCGACGGCGCCCAGATCGCTCGCCTGCGTGGTGAAGGAGATGCGCTCGACGGTCACGCCCTGTTCAGTCGCCTGAAGGTGGCTGCTGCACTCGCGCTGCTCGACGGTCGCGGCGGGGTAGCTGCGGACGACTGGGATCTCGCGGGAATCGTGATGCGGGTCTCGAACCTCACCAGGCAGGCATGCGGCGGCGCTCTCCGCGATGCGGCAGCGAAGGTGAACGAAGCCCGAGCCGAGGCGCGTGCCGAGGCCGCAGTCGTCACCGCAGACCATGCCGAGGTCGTTGCACTCGGGAAGACGAAAGATCGCATCCTCGCCAAGGTCACCGCCGATTGGGTGGGCGCCGCTTTGGTCCGCAAGAACCTATCGACGAAGCTACGCCCATACTTCGACCAGGCAGTGGAAGAGCTTGTGGGCGAACGCGTCATGGAGGCCAAGTTCGACAAGTACCAGGGGCAGTCGAGGGTTCGATACCGGTTGCTCACATCGGCAGTGGTGGCAGATTCGCCACCGCTGTCCGCCAGCCCTGATTCTCCGCGGAATCATGCGGATTTGAGCGCTGGCAACACAGTGGTGGCAGAAACGCCACCCCTACCGCATAGTGTCCACCCCTCAGCGGGAGACCCCGGACAGGAGGCCAGCGCATGAACCCAGCAACCGAGATCACGACCTCGGGACCCCAGGAACCCGAGGTTGGTCCGGCCTCTGTGAGGCGCAGGCGCTACCGAGTGCAAGCGCGACCAGCTGAGTGGGGCAACGCGGACGGCACTACCAGCCCGCTCGTGAAGCTCTACGGCGGCACCCGGGCACCAATCGCTGTCGACTACAGCGAGATCCCGCGCCTGATCGCCGAACTCGCCGAACTCCTCCACGAGCACCAACGAACCTCCCGAAAGGAGGAAGTATGAAGACCTACAAGAACCACCGCTGCAACCGACAGCACCGCACCCCGGCCACGTTCCTGCGCTGCGCCCTGCCCACCGCAGCATGGATCCACGGGCACGGCGCCTACGCGTTGATCGCCTGGTGCAACGTGCCCACGATCACGCTCTACGAGACGCCCGAGACCGCGGAGGAACCGAAGCGCGTAATCGACAGCAGCGCCTGCGGTCATCGCTGCAAGAGGCGGCACGAGATCGTCCGCGTCGACATCGGGAGCCGCTGATGCACATGAACCCCGCCGCGAAGCCCGCATGGGACCGCCTCGCTGAAGCGCTCATGGAAACCAGCCCAGACTGCGAGGGAGACGACCGGTACATCACCGACATCAACACCGCGGACGACAAGCGCGTCATGTGGGAGATGTGCTCCGCCTGCCCGCTGCTCGCGCTCTGCGTCGACTACGCCACCACCGAGCGCCCCAAGGGTGGATGGTGGCCCGGACACAACCTCAAACCCTCGACCAGGAAAGAAGCCGCATGACCATCAGACACTTCGCGAAACCACGCGCCTACCGCGAACTATGGAGACGCAACGGCGATGAAGTCCCAGCGATCCGCATCCAGGCCGCCAACTGCTTCATCATCATCGACTACCAGCACGCCCGCGCACTCGTCGACAGAATCCACGACCTCTGCGACGAACACGAACGGCAGCTACGCGAAGCCCCGCCGACGCCCTGAATCACCCGAGCCCCGAGCAACACTGCCGGGGCTTTTGCATATCCAGAAGGAGAACACCATGACCGACAGCAACAACACCCGCACCTGGGGTGAGTACTTCGATGAGGTCGACGCTGAACTCGCTGACCTCCACGCCAAGGAGCAGCCCGAGCTGACCGAGGAGGAGAAGCGCTACCAGGCGCGCAAGGAAGCCAACGACCTTGCCAACACGCTCACCCTCGACCCGCTCGGAAACGGCTTTCGAAAGCAGTACGTGCGCGCCGACCCGCTCGCCCCCGATGCCAGCGCCAGCGACTTCGCAGCCCGACTCCGCGTCTGAACGAAAGGAACAACATGACCATCAAGCTCACCAACTCGGCAGCGATCGAACTCGAAACCGAGTACGCCGAAAGCCTGGCCGAGAAGAAGCGAGAGGAGATCGAATATCTCGAGTTCGCGAAGGACCCGGCCCGGAAGGAACGCCCCTACTACAGCCTCACGGAAATCCGGGAGAGCATCGAAATCCTGGGGCTCAAGCACGCCGAAGCCAAAAAGCTAGCCGACGCTGAACGCGCCAAGTTGCCGTCCGCGGAGACCGCCCGCAAGATCATCGCCGAGACTACGAAGGCGCTCGCTGAGAAGCAGGCAGTGCAGCGTGAGGCCGCGGTCAATGCGCGAACAGCAATCGAACAGCTCGAAGCGGCAACAACTGCTGCGCGGGAATGCTTGGACGCGGGGATCGCACAGCTTGCCGCAGCCGGCATTCCCCACGAAGGCGTAGAGCTCGACGGGGAGCCGGTGACGTGGGGCGCCGATGGGGCGCTCGAAGCCGGAGAAACCCACCTGCGAGTGCTTGGCATCCCGCTGTACGTCGAGTGGGACGGCCGGGTCTTTACGGAGAACTAAACGAGACCGGGCGGCATCCTGCAAAGGGTGCCGCCCCTCACCGGGAAAGGAATAGGGCAAGATGAACACATGCTCGCTCATCGCTGCGCCTTCTGCGGAAACCAGACCCACTTCACCGCAAGACATGGGCGGTACGGAGAAGTGGTCGGCACCGACGCAAAAGGCTACAAAACTTACAACGCTGAAGTCGCGTCGACATGCGATGCCTGTCAGCGATTCAATATCGCCAAAGGCGTCGTCGCTCCCGAGTCCTCAACCTCGCTCATCGCGGGAAGCGAGATCAGCGTCGGACTCACAAAAGTGGCGGAACATATGACCGATATCACATGGTCACCACCCTCGATGGTCGCGGCAGACATCGAGTACATCCCTGAGGAGATCGCTGGCTTCTATCAGGAGGCGCACGATGCGTTCAGTATCGGTGCCTACCGAGCAGTCCTACTTCTCTCACGCAGCGTCATCGAAGCCACGGCGAAAATGAAAGACGTCGGCGGGTCTAACCTCGTCAAGAAGATAGACAACCTCCACGAAGAAGGGCACATTCGTAGAGGCGTCAAACAGGTGGCACACGCGATCAGACACCTCGGGAATGACATCGCGCACGGTGATCTCACGGACCCCCGACCTCAGAAGATGCGGCTGATGTCCTGAAGCTTGCTCGCATGATCCTTGACGATGTCTACGTCGCAGACGCCGTTCGAGTCGACATCCTCAACAGGAGAGGAAAGCCGATCGACTAAGGTCTCTGCCGATCGACCTAGAACTTGATGTCGAACCGGAAGGGAGCGTCTGCGACGACAGCAGATGCATACCCAGAGAGGTCACGCTTCGGAAGCTCAAGGCCGATCGAGGCGAACAGTCGTTCCGCCAGCCGCATCACTTGCGTCTCATCTCGACCCTGGCTTCTGCGTCGAATCTCCCTGTCAGCACGCGCAATCTCAGACTCGACCTTGCGCTTGATCCGATAGCGGTCAGCGCTACTCAACTTGATATCCATGATTCCACCCTAGGAATCACCACCGACATCGACGCCCGCAGACGCACCCCCGAGACCCACCCCGGCAGCATCACCTGACCCACCGGGGGCCTCCCCCTCGAAGACGACAAAGGACCGACGGGGCTAGCAAAGTCGGATTTGCATGCGAAAAGTTCATTTTTTTCGGTCGCGAATGCCGCTGGAGGGCAGTCGTGGCCAAGGGGGTCGTTTCTAACGACACCCTTAATCGAGAGGAGGCCTACATGGCTGCAGATGATGAGTTTGACGAGATCGTGAAGGGCTTGCCGGAGTTGCTCGCCCAGGACCCCGAGATGGTGACGGTGAAGCGTGGCGAACACGTTGCCTCGATGCCCCTCAAAGAGTGGACCGAGGCGGGTGACGCGATCGGGGCAGCGTTGCTTGAGGGCCGGGATTTCCTCCCCGAGTGGGGCAGGATTCTCGATCAACCGCAGGTTATGAAGCTCTATACCGCTGAGTACGCATACCGGTACGTGACGCAGCGCGCTTTCTGGATGGAGCCTATGCAGGGAGTCATGGCCTTGGAAAGGGCGGGCCGGTTCCTCTACTTCGCGGCGTCTCACCGGCTGGAAGGAGACCCTGGCGATGTTTGATTTCTCGGAGCTGATGAAGCTTGCGGCGGACCTGGAGAAAGTGCCGGAGAACTCTGGCAAGTGGTTACGGAAAGCTGTGGAGGTGTCCGCCCGGAATGTGAAGGACACGGCTATCGAGAAGGTTCGGTCTCGCACCTACTTCAGCGGGGCGGCGCGGGCCATCGACTACGAGGTTCAGGCTGGCGGTTCGAATGTCCGGTCGCTGTTGGGTGGTGGGAGCAACGAGCTCACGGCCGAGATTGGCTATAACAAGGATCGACCGGGTTCCGCGTTCGGGCATATGGCCGAGTTCGGTGCGCCCCGGGCCAGGGCGTTCAAGACAGTGATGCGGGGCGGAGAGCTGGTCGATGTTCCCGTGAAGGGGAAGCCGCCGCGTCCGCTCCCGCCAGGCGGCGAGCTACAGGCCGCCTTGCACGAGAACGAGGGCGATTTCGTGGCCGGTATCGAAGCCGCGATCGACGACGCGCTGAAGGAATCCGGCTTGTGACGCCGGAACAAGAACGACTACCGACCCCGCCTGAGCACGGGGTCTATTCATAGGAGGACTCATGGGAGTCAGGAACACAAAAGTTGAGCTGTCGCTCCAGGTGAAGAACTACCTGGACGGCATGGAGAAAGTCGCGCAGCAGACACGCGAGGCCGGCTCAGAGATGGAGAAGCTGGATCAGCATAAGGAGGCGTTCAACCGGGTTGGTATGGCTGCGATGGCGTTCGGCGCTGCGTCTGCGGCCGGCGTCACTCTGGCTGTGTCGAAGTGGGCGGACTTCGAGCAAGCGATGTCTGCCGTGCAGGCAGCGACCGGGGAGTCCGAGAGCGGCATGGAGAAGCTGTCGCAGGCCGCGCTGGATGCGGGCGCCAGGACAGTGTTCTCGGCGGAGGAATCCGCGAACGCGATCGAAGAGCTCGCGAAGGCCGGCGTCTCGACCGCCGACATTCTGAATGGTGGGCTGGACGGGGCGCTCGATCTGGCCGCTGCCGGTGGTCTCGGTGTCGCGGAAGCTGCGGGGATCGCCGCTGTCGCGCTCAAGACGTTCAACCTGAACGGTGAGGACATGGCCCACGTCGCTGACCTGCTGGCGGCTGGCGCAGGCAAGGCGATGGGCGATGTGACAGATCTGTCGATGGCGCTGAATCAGTCGTCGATGGTCGCGCACGCGACGGGCCTCTCGATCGAGGAAACGACCGGCGCCCTGTCCGCGTTCGCATCGCAGGGTCTGCTCGGTTCTGATGCGGGGACGTCGTTCAAGTCGATGCTGCAGTCGCTCACTCCGACCTCGAAGGAGGCGGAGAACACGATGAAGGATCTCGGGATCTCGGCGTACGACCAGCAGGGGAACTTTGTCGGTTTGGCGAAGTTCGCTGGGGTCCTGCAGAACGGCCTCAAGGATCTGACGGTGGAGCAGCAGCAGGCCGCCCTGAAGACCATCTTCGGCAGTGACGCGATCCGCGCGGCAACGGTCTTGTACTCGGAGGGCGAGGCGGGGATTCAGAGGTGGATCGACGCGGTCAACGATCAGGGGTTCGCGGCCGAGCAAGCGCGCGCACGACTCGACAACCTGAAGGGCGACCTCGAGGGACTGTCTGGCGCGATCGACACGGCACTGATCCAGACGGGATCTGCCGCGAACGACGTGCTGCGGGCGATGGTGCAGGCTGTGACGGCTGCGGTCGACGCGTACAACGATCTGCCCGCGCCGCTGCAGGGCGTGACCCTGGGCGCCGGTTTGCTGGCTGCCGCGGTCGGCCTTGTCGGAGGTGGGCTGATGCTCGCTATCCCGAAGATCGCTGAGTTCAAGTTGGCGCTGTCGACGCTCGGGGTGACCGCGTCATCGGCCGCGACCGGGGTGGGAAATGTGATCCGGTTCCTGACGGGACCGTGGGGGCTCGCGATCACCGCGGCTGCCGCGGTCGCCGCTCTGCTGGTGTCGGAGAACGCGAAGCTGTCTTCGCAGGCGAAGGAGCTCGCAGACACGCTCGACGGTGCGACGGGCGCCATCACGGAGAACTCGCAGGCGTGGGCAGCGAATCAACTGCAGTCCGAGGGGGTCCTGTCGCGGGCGAAGCGGCTCGGGATCTCCGCGAAGGACATGACCGACGCTTGGCTGGGGAACGCCAGCGCACTCGAACGGGTCAACGGCCAGTTGGACAGGTGGACGAAGGACAGCGACTTCCGCATGGAGAACGCGGACTGGAAGGAATGGTCCGATGACCTCGCAACTGTCCGGTACACGTTGGACGGGTCGAATACCGTCCTGAAGGAGGCGAAGGACCGGCATGACGAACTGAAGGAGGCCACGGGCGGGTCCGGTGACGCTGCGGCGGATGCTGCAGGTCAGGTCGATACCCAGAAGGACGCTCTCGCTGCGCTGAATGATCAGGCTCAGGCGGCTTCTGATGCGATGGATGATCTGAAGAAGCAGATCGAGGGACTGGGGCAGACCACCCTCGACACCCGTGAGGCTAACCGCAATCTGGAGGCGTCCTACGATGCGCTGAACGATGTGATCGAGAAGGGTGGGTACACGCTCGATACGACGACGGAGCAGGGGCGTGCGGTTGAGGGCGCGATCGACAAGGTCGCCGAGTCGGCCACTCGTGCCGCTGCTGCGGTGCTCGAGGAGACCGGCTCGCACGAGAAGATGAACGCGAAGCTTCAAGAGGGCCGCAACAAGCTCATCGACATTGTGCAGCCCTACTTCGCGACCCGTGACGCGGCAGCACAGTATGTGGAGAAGCTGGGGCTGATCAAGCCGGAGAAGGTCACGCAGCTGATCCTCAAGGGCGGCGCCGAGGCGAACGCGCAGATCGACCAGATCGCCCGTGAACGGCTTGCGATGATCAAGCTGCAGATCCAGACCTATGGCGGTGTTGAGGACGCGCAGGGCAACTTCGTGGTCCCTGGTGCTGGTGGCCGGCAGGTGAAGGCTGATGGCGGCATGATCGCCTACGCGAATGGCGGCATCCAGGAGTACGCGAACGGTGGGATCAACCCTGGGATCTACTCGCCGGGCACGCCGATCGTGAAGTTCGCCGAACCCGAGGTGAAGTGGGAGGCGTTCATCTCGGGTAAGCCCGGGAAGGAAGCCCGGAACCGTGAGGTGTGGGTCGAAGCTGGCCGGCGCCTCGGGATCGACGCTACCCCGAGCGTGACGAACAACTACGACTGGACGATCAACCTGCAGTCGACGGGGAACACCCAGTCAGATATCGAGCTGATCGACCGGGAACTGCGAGTGCGAAGGACTCTTGGCGGTTTCTGACGTTCAACAAACAAGCGGCACTGCCGGATTCACTTTGAGTCCGGCAGTGCCGCTTTTGCGTTTCCTAGGACCCCATGCAGCGGAACTCACTGACCCTCATGCTGTTGCCATCGCCGGAAGGATCACTCAGCTTGAGCCGGACCAGCTCCCCGCCTCTCGCTGATGGTGAAGTGCCGTTCGTCCATGCGACAGCTGTGCCATCCCGAAGCACGTCGGCCTTCACGTAGAAGCCCTTTGCGCAGCCGTCGCGGCTCTGGATCTCCAGCGTCGCACAGCTCCCGAAATCGCACTTCGCGGCCGACGCATCATCAGGGGCGAGGAACCGGTAGTAGGTGTCGCCACTCTTCCCTACGGACCATCCGCTAGCTGCCATTTCGCGGTCGAGGTCGCCGCCGGCGTCAGGCGTGGGTGTCCCGTATTTGATTGGGCGATCGTCCTTCGGGGAGAGCGCGTACGCGGCAGCACCGATGCCGGCCACCGCCAGCATCGCCGCAATCACGATGACGATGATGCGGTTCGTCTTCCGCTCGCTGGACTGCTGCTCCATGCGTCAATACTCGCAGGTCGAGTGAGAAGGTTGTGGTCGGAACTGACTAAAACGTCGTGCCATGGTGACCTACTCGGATTTGAGTAGGTTGGCATCTCGTCATTTGTGACGACATGCTCACAAGGGGGCGGCGATTTACCACCCTTTTGCCTAACCGGTCAGAGCCGACGGCGGTCGACCCGCTCGCGTTTGAAACGCGGAGGGGGATGGGGGTGCGAATCACACCCTCACGACAGTGCTGCCAGAACTGATCGCGTTCGGGACGGTCGCATTTCAAATGCGACCCCTCCTGGCCACGCTTCAAGGGTGCGATTTCAAATCCGACCGTTTGGCCCGCTCCGGCCGATCTCGCGTTTCAAACGCGACCTGAGCATCCGCCTGCCGATTGTTCAGCCTTCGTGCGCAAGCACCGTCGAAAGGATGAGGTTAACCATGCCCTGTGCTTCCAGGAGCAGGGAGCTCCACATGCTGGTTCCAGTTCCGGGACTGGCAACGAGGGCGTCCCCTGGAGATGACCTCGTTGCGAGCGGGATCATCTCGGAGCTGAGATCGCACCTTCGTAACACTTCCGTTCCCGGGAGCGGAAGTGTTACGCGGCAGGAATCGCGTGAGATAGCCGCTGAGCTTGCCGGCTTGGTGGCTCGGCGTAGTGTGTGGGCATGGGTGAAGTGATCGGGCTCGGTGACCGGCAGCCGAAGGAACCGCTGCAGCTCGCGATTCAGGGCATGCTGACCGCGACTGGTTCGGCGCGAGGCGATGCTGCAGAGCTGGGGGTCACGGTCGAGGCCTGGCGGAAGGCTGCACGTGCTGCTGGGCGTGAGCTTGGCCGACCCCTGCAGACGGTGGCAAGCGGCACGATCGTGCACGCGGTGTTGAAGGACTGGCCCCGTGATGAGGCTGAGCGGCGCATCCATGACGAGGCGATGTGGGCGGCTCTGGGGTCGATCTCACTGCGCTAGGGCGTGTTGCTCGGGGCTAACCAAGCAATCTCGGCTATCCGACCAGATATTCGGGGATTCCGGATTACCGAGGATATTCGAGTAGCGGTCAGTCGCGCCGCTTAGGCTCGGGCAGTGCAGCGAGGAACTCGTCGGAGAACTGCTTGTATCCCACCTTGTAGAACGAGGTGATCGCCCCGTTCTCGAACTGCGAGCCGACGGCCTCAGCGTATTCGTAGGCCTCGTCGCTCGTGGCGAAGACGCCCAGGACAGTGTTGTCGGGGGTGGTGTCTTGCAGGACGATCCAGACTCCGGGTTCCTCGCTCATGACTGGGAGTCTATACAGATCCCGAGAACTAGTGCGATACTCCTGGAATGAAAACAGTTACCAGGAACTTGTTCGCCGTGCTCGCCGTTGGATCCCTGCTCGCCGGGCTGCCGACCGCCGCTCAAGCCTCCGGCGAACAGGCGAGCCCTACGCCGGTTGAGGTTGTGACAGTCCCGGCTCCCTCAACGCTCACTGATGCCGAGATGGCTGCCCTGTCGCCGGGGTCAGTTTCGTTGGCCGCTCCCGCATCGTCTGGGGCGACCGCGCGCGCAGCGAACCCCTATAAGCCGCTCTGCACTCTTGACATCGGAAATGTCTACAAGCGGACCTCTGGCGACAAGTACAAGTACGGCACTGTTGGCGCGAAGCCTTCGACGAAGTGCACAGGAAATGTGCCTCGCATCGAGCAGAGCACGGCGATCTATCGGAAGACGGCCGGCGGGTGGGCCAAGATCACCGGCGACTTCTTCTCGTTCAGTGCGGGAGTCGCCTCGTTGACGCAGAAGAACATCGAGTACGTCTGCAAGTCGTACTCGAAGAACGACTACAAGGTAGTCACTCTTGGCGCTGTTTGGTATCCGGGCCTGAAGCCCGTCTCTGGTGGCGCGTACGAGATCTCGAACGGGAAGCTCGCCTGCGGTTAGCTTGAATGGCGAAGCCCGCGGCCCACGGGGACATTTCATGGGGCGAACGATGGGGCACCGGCGGTGTAGGTCTGTGGATCTCGGGGTAGGTGACAGATTTTTGGCACCTGCTCTCCGTTGATTTCATGCGCCTCAGGGCTCCCCGGTGCGTCAGCATGTTCCCTAGCCCTCGCGAGTTCGAATCCCTCACCCGCCACCAGCAGAAAAGCCCGGTCAGGATGAAGATCCTGGCCGGGCTTTTTGTGTTTCGGGGGTTATCCGCCTGCGAGTCGACGGGACCACTGACCCGCTCCCATGCGCGGGTGTAGATAGACGACGTCTCCGATGCGCGCCAATCTCTGCTGGTAGACCTCGACCGCGTCCGATACGACTCCGAGGTCGTGGGCCATCGAGGGGACGTGACCCTCGCGGAGCGTCTCGACCTCCCGATACCGCTCCGGGTGGATCAGCTGCATGGCCGCCCACTCGTCGGCGCGGCGCTCCATGCGCGCGTTCGCGTGCCTGAACATGCTCGGAACGTCGCCGTTCAGCGCGTGGCAGGTTTCGTGTCCGAGCTTGAAGGTGTGGAGACGCGGAGCCATGTCCTTCTGCAGGCGGATCAGCTTGAGGTCGTGGTCGTATTCGCCGTCGCGGTCGAGGTGCTCGAGGCCGACGTACTCGACGGTCACCCCGAGCGAGTCGAGGATGTCGAAGAAGACCAGGTCCATCATCACTCGTACTCGCCGTCCTCCCCGCGGTCTGCGGATCGCTTGCTCGCCGCGCGTCGTTCCGACGCGGCCACCTCATCGAAGTCCGATGCCCCCTCATTCTGACCGAAGCGTCCGACAATGAGATTCTCGGACGGTTCTTGCGCCGCGCCTCGGCGTCGGGGCGCGAGGGGGCGAATGATCGCGGACTTCCGGTCGTCCGCGACGTGGCGGGGCTCGCTGAGGGCGACTCCGTGCTCGACGAAGACGAGTCGGCCGGGGAGTGCTCGGTCATGCGACGCGAGGAACTCCTCGGCTTCGCGCAGGATCTCCCAGGAGTCGACGCCGAGCGACCAGCACATGGCATCGAGCTGATCGATGGTGATCGGTTTGACGCCTCGCACCATCTTCGAGAGCTGGGACTGTGAGACCCCCACCGATTCCGCCATCTGGCTCTGGCTGACGCCGTACCGCGCCATGAGCGCACGGAGCTGCCCGGCGACGTGCCTGGTCAGATCGAGCGTGTCGTAGTCGTTCATAGTGCTCATCGTGCCAGATCTGACACTGCAAGTCCACAGGGCTTGATAAAGATTCCTGACGAACTAGAGTAGTTCATATGGACTACACGACACCGAGCGCACGAGCAGCTCGCGCAGTACGTGCACTCCTGCACGACCGGCAGGAGACGCAGGAGCGCCTCTCCGCCGGCACCGGCATCGCGCTCTCGACGCTCAAGCGGCGGATGCTGGGCGCGACCCCGTTCACCATCGACGAGCTCTTCGCGATCGCGCAGTACTTCCGGGTGCCGATCGCGGGGGTGCTCGCCCCGGCGAACGAACGGGGCTCCCCGCCCCCTCGCGGGTAGCGGGAGCGACCGACCGGCATCCGGCCGGGGGTGGCCACTGCATACCCGAAAACGGGCTCTGCACTCTCATCGGTGCGGTCCCACGAACATCGTCTCGCTGAAATCCGATGCCCACCCGGGCCCGGTTCCACAGGTGGAGATGCCGAATAGTCGACCAGGTTCCGGTGAACGCCCCGTGGTGGGGGCGGAGGGGCGCGGCGACGAGAAGTCGCGACGGTAGATCCCGTTGCGCACGACCGATTGGCTTCGCGAGACGCGGAGAACCGAGGCGCCTGGGTCAAGGCGCGTGGCCGCCCGTGGTGGGGCGGAACCGGCACGGGGTCATGTGCGGCCGCGGCGCGAGGGCGGGAATCCGGTTCGAACCCGGACCGTGGCACGGAGGTATCGACATGGATGCACAGGAATGGGAGCGGCGATTCGGCTTCGGGGCCGTGGCGGCGGCCCTGGGTCAGCCGCTCGAAGAGGCGGAGGTGCGGGATGACTGATCAGGAACTCGAGGAGCTCACGGCTCCGCTCCACTACGGCGTGCCCGATGGCCGGGACGGGCTGTTCGACGGGGAGTGGGAGGAGCGCCCGCACCGGTGCGGGAGATGCAACAACCCCACGGGCGTCTTCCACCCGGAGTGCCCGAACCGGAAGGATCCCGCGTGACCGTGCGGATCTGGGGGTGGAGCGAGCCGACTTGCGGCGGTTGCGACGACTGCGACGAGTGCCGCGACCGCGTGCTCGATGCGGCGGAGCAGCGAGCGGAAGCCGCCCGGATCGAGGAGTGGGCGCGATGGCGCTGAGCCCCCGCATTCGAATTACAGAACTGTAGTTCGAGCGGTTTCAACAGGTTATCCACACCGAGTGTGGACAGATGGGGCGGTTTTGCCCCCGGTGTACACAGGGTTATCCACAGGCGTGGAAACCCCGACCGGCCGGACGTGACCGTTAACGCGCCGTTTTGCGCGGGGCTTCGAAGGAATGTTCGACGCGACACGCGGGTGAGGTGATCCGGATTCGAAGATCGGGCCCGCAGCGCGCTCGACAGGGAAGCGGTCACCTCCGGCGGCCGCAGGGAAGGAGAGCGATGGAACGCACCGAACGAGCAGTGGTGCGCCTCTCGCAGGCGCACACCGAGATGACGGAAGCGGGGCCGGTCGAATGGCCGCCGCTCCTGGCCTGGCTGGAACGATCCGTGACCGAGGTCATGGGCAGGACCGGCGAGGGGTCCGGAGGCGGTGGTGTGCCGTTCAACGAGGAGGCGGCCGACCTGCTGGATCGCATCGATTTGCGGTTGGGGCTCCTCGAGGAGGCGCTGGGAGTCGCGGGTCCTCGCAGGCGCGGCCTGGTCGAGCGAGTGCCCGTCGCCTGGGAGCGAGCGAAGCGGGAGCGCGTCTCGGGCCGGGTCGCGGACGGTGCCTGGGCACGAATCTGCGACGAGTTCCCCGCCTGGGTGGCGCGGATCGAGGCGCAGGACGACCGCCCGAGGAAGATCGAACTCACCGTCGCCTGCCCGGAGTGCGGGCAGCGCTGGGTGAACCAGGGAGGCGAGCGGAGGGCGGCGGTCCGGATCGAGTTCGCGGAGGGTGCGGCTCCGGCGGCCGAGTGCGCCGACCCGGAGTGCGGCGCGGCCTGGGTGGGATGGCGATCGATGCGAGCACTCGGCGCGGCTGTCGGGGCTCGCGCCGATCGTGCGGTCCTGCTGGCCTGCGGCATTGATTTTGGTCAGGGTTTGCAATCCGTCGACGATGTGGTACCATAGACGTGGCCCATTCAGTTGCGCCCAAAAACAGCCCCGAGATCGTTCCTCTCGGGGCTTTCGTGTTTCTCGGACGCCGATCCCGGCGTCCGCACGTGCAACTGCTCGGCCCGCGCGTTCATCCCATGACGCGCCTGCCCCGCCCCGGATCCGAGATCCGATATCAGCGGCCATCGCATGCGGACGATACGCGTGCTGCGGACCCGGTGCTCCGGCCCGGGCCGCGGCGGAAGCGCCGGTCGCCGGCTCGACCCGAGCCGGCGACCGGCATCCAGCCAGGGGTGCGCCTGGACCATCAACGCACACCCGCCCTCCGTGCTGCCGCGCTGAGGCTTCAACGCCGGTCTCCGGCTCTACCGAAAGGGCACGACTGTGAGAGTCATCCCCCCGGACCTCGAGCTCTGGCTTGCCGGGCACATCCATGCCGAGGCCGAAGCAGAAGGGCTGGTGCTGCGGATCGTGAACAGCGAGCCGACGCCTCTGTCCCTGCCGCTCGACGCGCCGCTCGTCGTGATCCGCGAAACCGACGGATCCCGCATCGACTGGACGACGTTCGAGCGATCGGTCACCGTGACGGTGCTCGCCGGGGGTCGTGACGATCCCGCGGACGCCAGGAACGTCGCGCGCTGGCTCGCCGGCGTGCTCTTCGACGAAGAACTGCCGTTCGTCGAGGGGACCCCCGTCACGGCCGTCGACTTCGGCGGCTGCCTCGGCCCGGTCGCCGCGACGGAGCCGCTCGACGTCTCGCGTCGCGTGCTCACCGCCCAGTACGTCGTCACCGGCACCTGGTGACGGCTTCCACACACCCCACCCATCCGGGCCTCGCACTCCGCGAGGCCCTCGTCATTTCCAGAGGAGACAACATGTCTGCAGATACCCAGGGCAACAACCTCGACGCCGTCGGCGTACCGATCACCGGCATGGCCGCGTTCGCTCCGGTCGCCTCGGCCAACGTCATCACGAAGGCCGCGCTCGGCGCATCGCCGCTCGTGCTGCCCGAGGCGTTCCGCAAGCTCGGCCTGTACAAGCAGGACGGCGGGCCGACCGATGCCCGCGAGTCCGAGGACCCGATCGAGTTCTTCCAGGTGGGCTACAAGCTCGCCGGCAACGGCACCCGCACGGTGCAGATCAACCTCGCCGAGCAGAACGCCGCCGTGCAGCAGCTGGTCGAGGGCAAGGAGCCCGATGCGAACGGCGTGATCGAGGTGAGCGCCTCGCTGCCCGACAACCGCTTCATCCTGCTCGTCGTCACTCGCTACCGGAACGGCATGGAGAAGCGTCGCATCGGCGTCGCCTCGGTGACCGCGGTCGAGCCGGATCAGGAAGAGCGCGGTGCGGTCGCCGGCCAGGCGGTCACCTTCTCCTGGGCCGAGCACGAGCTCTTCAACCAGGCGCCGTACTGGCAGTGGGGTCCGGCGATCGCCGGCACCGCTCCCACCGGCGACGCGGCCTAGCCGCGCAGACCGCCGGCCGGGGTGTCATCGGGTCGCCCCGGCCGGCCCCGTCCCTCAACCCGTAATCCGATTGGAGGCCTGACATGGCAACGCGCAAGACCCAGAACGAAATCGACTTCGACGCCTGGACCGAGGCGGACGAGGAGCGTGCGATCGCCGCTCTCGTGCCCGAGGTGCAGCACATCATCGTCGGCCGGAAATTCATCGGCCGATTCTCCGACGGCGAGACCGTCGAACTGCCGCTCACGCTGTCGCTCGACGACATCGACGAACTCGAGCAGCAGGGACTCGCACCGGTGGATCAGGTGAAGCACCTGCTGACCACTCTCGCCGGGGAGCAGGAGACCGCGAAGTTCACGAAGCACGACATCTTCGAGACGACGCAGCTCGCGACGCGCTTCTTCCGGATCTTCGAGCGCGTCAACCAGGCCTCACTCCCGGAATGATCTCCGTCGCCCGGCTCGTGAGGGACCGGCGCCGAACCGTCGCCCGCACCCTGCGGGAGACCTTCGGCGTCGGTCTCTCCGATCTCGGCGACGGGTTGACCTGGGGCGAGGCGCGCCTGCTGCTCGAAGAAGCGGCCGGCGACCCCTCGACTGCGCTCGGCGCAGACCTCGCCGGGTGGGCGTACCCGGCAACCACACCACTGCTCATCTCCCTGTCCGCGCAGATCAACGACCGGTCCGCTGCGAAGCGGCTCATGCCCTGGGAGATGGGTTCTTCCGGCATGGAGCACGGCGCCTCGGACGAGGAGCTCGCCGCTGCGCAGGCCGAACTGAACGCGGGAATCGTGTTCGCCACGACATAGAGAAGGAGTGCCCATGAGTGTCGCAAACGTCGTCGGCCCCGGGCCGGCCGGACCGCCGATCCGGTCGGCCCGGGCGATGAAAACAGCCGGGAGCACCGGTGCGTCCGGTGCGAAGGGAAGCGCTGGAGGCGGCGGTGCCGGGGACATCACCGCCTCATCGGCGAAGGCCGGACAGGGGTTCGAGGCGCTGGCCGGCACGGCGAAGCAGGCCGCGGGACGGATCGCCGCGATGTTCTCCGCCCTCGCCACGAAGATCCCCGGGTGGATCGGTCCGGCGGTGACCGCGGCATCGACCCTGTTCAGCGGCCTTGCCGGAAGCGCCGGGACCGCCGGCGACTCGGCGGGCAAGAGCTTCGCCAGCCGGGTGAAGGGCCCGCTCATGGCGGGTCTCAAGGGGATCGGCGCGGCGGCCAAGGGCGTGCTGGGCAACAGCTTCGGGCAGCTCGACGGCGCCGAGACCGCGCAGGCGAAACTGCGGGGTCTCGGGCAGGACGCGAACTCGATCAGATCGATCATGGGCAGCGCCAACGCCGCCATCAAGGGCACCTCGTACGGGATCGGCGATGCGGCATCGGTAGCGGCCTCGGCGCTCGCCGCCGGAATCGCACCCGGTCAGCAGCTCGCGGGCATGCTGAAGAGCGTCGCGAGCGTCGCGACCGCGACGGGCTCGACCATGGGCGAGGCCGGCGCCGTGTTCAACCGGGTCGCCGCCGCCGGCAAGGCGTACTCCTCGGACGTCGAGGAGCTCGCGGGCAAGGGGATCCCGATCTGGGACGCGCTCTCGAAACGGCTCGGCGTCACCACCGACGAGGTCCGTTCGATGGCCGCCCAGGGGCAGATCGACTTCGCAACCTTCCAGGCGGCGGCGTCGGACGCCGCGGGCGGGATCGCCGACGAGATGGGCAAGACCGTTCCCGGGGCGATGAAGAACCTGAAGGGTCTGCTCAGCGGTCTGGGGGAGAAGGCGTTCGGCGGTCTCTACGCCAAGCTCGGACCGCTCATCGCCGCCGTCGTCACCGCGCTCGGCCCGCTGCAGGAGAAGGCCCAGGCCTTCGGCGACCTGCTGGTGAAGTGGCTCGGACCGGCGATCGACCGTCTGACCGGCTTCCTCACCTCCATCGGGAACGGGACCAGGACGGCGGGTGCGGGCTTCGGCGGCATGATGTCCGCGCTCGGCCCGCTCGCCGGGGCGCTGGCCGCCCTCAGTGCCGGTGGACTCGCCGGCGTGATCGCAAGGCTCGGTCCCCTGGGAGCCATGCTCGGCCCGCTCGGCCGGATGCTCGGTCCGCTGGGCGGAATGTTCGGCATGCTCGCATCCCCACTCGGGATCGCAGCGGCGGCGCTCGTCGGCTTCGCGCTCTCCGGGGCGGACCTCGGCGGGCTCGCGACGGGCATCACCGACCTCGTGAACCAGATCGTCGCAGCCCTCCCCGGACTGATCTCGACGGTCGTCGCGGCGATCCCGCAGATCGTGACGGGGATCACGACGGCTCTGCCGCTCCTCCTCACCGCGGCATCGCAGATCATCACGACCCTGATCCAGGGCATCGTGACCGCTCTGCCGCTGCTGCTCGACGGCGCGGTCCAGCTGCTCACCGGGCTGATCGGGGCGATCATCACGAACCTCCCGCTGCTGATCGAAGCGGCGATGGCGCTCGTCCAGGCGCTGATCGGAGGGATCGTCACGGCGCTCCCGCTACTGCTGGAAGGCGCGCTCGCGCTCGTCGGCGGTCTCATCGGAGCCCTGGTGCTCAACCTGCCGTTCCTCATCGATGGCGGCGTGCAGATGCTCGTCGCGCTGATGAACGGCATCATCCAAGCGCTGCCGATGCTGCTCGAAGCGGCCATGCAGCTGGTCATGAGCCTGCTGAACGGCCTGATCACGAATCTGCCGCTCATCATCAGCGCGGGCGTCCAGATGCTCACGTCGCTCATCGGCGGCCTCGTGCAGATGCTGCCCCAGCTGATCCAGGCCGCGGTCAATCTCGTCCTCCAGATGGTCACGGGGCTCATCAGGATGCTGCCCCAGCTGATCCAAGCGGGCATTCAGCTGATCGTCGCGCTGATCCAGGGACTCGTGCAGGCGATCCCGAAGATCATCGAGATGATCCCGCAGATCGTCCGCTCCATCTGGGACACGCTGACGAAGGTCAACTGGCTCGACCTCGGCGTCCAGATCGTGAAGGGCATCATCAACGGCCTCGGATCGATGGCCGGGGCGATCGTGGACGCGATCGTCAAGCTGGCCGAGGGCGCGTTCGAAGGGTTCAAGAACTTCTTCGGCATCAAATCGCTCGCCCGACTCATGATCCAGCCGGGCCGCGACGTCGTCCGCGGTGCGGTCGTGGGCGTGCAGGACGAGGACGAGTCGTTCGGCGACTCCCTGGTGGGGATGGCGCGGGATGCGGCGCAGCGGGCCCAGGGGGCGATGGCGAACGTCGCGGCGGTCTTCAGCACGGACGGCACCGCTCTCGGCGGTGCGGCGCTCGCCGCCGGCGGGCCGGCCGGGGATGTCAGCATCCCCGTCCAGATCAACATGTACGACCGCGACCCGCGAATCGTCGCGCGTCAGGTCGGTCGAGAGATTGCGGGGCGACTGAATGTCTGAGAGAACCACCTGGGTCGAACTCCTCGGAGTGACCCTGTCCGGAGCGGAGGAGCCCGATTCCGGGCTGATCTGGTCCAACCTGGAGGGCTGGTGGGGCCTGCCCGACGCCCGCGGGGACGGCGACCCGATCCCGGGCGGGCACGGCCGCTTCCGCAGGAGCGCGATCCTCCGCGCCTCCCGCGTGATCACGCTGACCGGTCACATCTACGCGACGGACCCCCTCGAGCTCGTCGCCGTGCGCGACCGCCTCGAGGCCGCCCTCGCCGCGGGTTCCGGCGCGATGCGCGTCGGGACCCCGGCGGGGATCTGGGAGCGCTGGGTCGAGATCGACACGCTCAAGATCGAGCCGGATCGGGGGCGGCGGTGGACGCAGTTCACCGTCGACATGATCGCCCCGGATCCGCATCGCTACGGTCCGCTGCAGACCGTCGGACCGGTCGGCTTGCCCGTGCGGGACGGCGGGCTCACGTTCCCGCGCGAATTCCCCTGGTCGTTCGGGACGACCCGTGGCGGGAGCACGCTCACTGTCTCGAACGCGGGAGCGATCGACCTGCGGCCGACGCTCCGCATCTCGGGCGGGGGCCTGGAGTCCGTGCTGGTCACGGACCTGACCCGCGGCGATCGTCTGCGGTTGGAGCACTCCGTCCCGGCCGGCGACGAATTGCGCTTCGACTGCGCGTCCCGGCGGGCGTGGGCCGGAGAGCAAGAGGTCACGCGGTGGATGACGTCGAGGCAGTGGTTCTCGATCCCCGCGGGGCAGACGCACGAATTTCGTTTCGAGGTGACCGGGGGAGAGACCCCCGAACTCACCGCTGAATTCAGGATTGGAGCCTGGTAGATGAGCGATGTGACGGCTTGGCCGACTGGCCAGCACGAATGGTATGCGGATGAGGTCGCCTCGGCTCTGGCGGGCCTCGTGATCCGGGACGCCGCCGGGAACGTGCGGAGCGGGGTGATTTCACCCCGCACGCAGCTCGTCTCGCGCCGCACAGATATGAACCTCGGGATCGAGCCGCTGCTCGTGGTCCGCGCTCGAGGCCGGCAGGCACTGCTCGGAGGCGTCGACTCTCCGATGCAGGTCTCGGTCGCCCCCGGGCACTCGGCTTCCACGCGGATCGACGTCGTCTATGCGCTGCCGCGAGACCCGGTGCTCGGCGAGTCCGAGGGGACGGTCTTCGTCGCGCAGGGCATTCCGAGTGCCGCGCCCGCACGGCCCTCGATTCCCGACGAGGCCGTGGAGCTCGCCGTCCTGACCGTCCCGGCGGGAGCGACCAGTACGAACGCCTGCACGCTCTCGGAGACGTTCCCGCGGACGTGCGCGGCGGGAGGAACCCTGGTGTTCCGGAGCGCGGCGGAACGAGATGCCTGGGCCGGCACCGAGGGCCAGCTCGGGTACGTGGGAGAGACGCTCTATCGCAGGACCGGCTCGGTCTGGAAGGCCGTCGTGCCTCCTCCGGTGCAACGGGGAATCGTCACCGGAGACAGCGGAGTGCTCTCCGTCATCGGCTCGACGTCCGTCTACGGTTCGACATTCAAGGTCTCTGTGCCGGCCGTAGCCGGCCCGTCGACGACGATGCGGGTCAGTGCGCTGGGTGTCGGGACGGGCTTCGGCAGCGTGTCGCAGGTCAGTGCGGTTCCCAACAGCGGCAAGACCGAAGTCGCACTGCGGTTCACTCAGGTCGGCAATGGGCAACGCCAGAACGTTCTGTTGCTGTGGGAGATCCTCCCTATCGAGAGCTAGGAGAAACGCGATGCGTGTCATATTGCATGAGACTCGCTCCGGTGAAATGCTGCGCGAGCTCGAGTTCACCGAGCTGAGTTGGTCCACGGCCGTCTGCCGGGCGGACGAGATCACCGTGACCGTTCCCGGATACGTCGCCGGGGCCGAAGGGCTGCGTGGACTGGCGGTTCCCCGGAGGACGGCCGTGAGCGTCGTGCGCGATGACGGCGTCTGCCTGGCGGCCGGGGTGACCGGCCAGCCGGTCGCCTCGGAATCCGACGACGGCACGCCCCGCCTCGAACTCACCGCGCGGGGCATCGAGAGCGTCTTCGAGAAACGGGTGATCCTGCCCCCGGGGTACGGCGATCTCGTCGACGCGAACGGGTACCCGGACCCGAGGTACGACACCCGGATCAGCGGGGTCGACTACGGCACCATGATGCAGCGCCTCTACCGGCAGGCCGTCGCCCACCCGGGCGGCGGCCTGCCGCTCGCCTGGGAGGAGCCGCGTGCCGGGATCCGGTCCAATGCCTGGGTCGCGGTGGACGGGAAAAGGGTCCAGGAAGCGGTGGAGGATCTCTCCGAACTCGCGGACGGGGTCGAATGGGACTGGGTGCCGCGAGTCGACGAGGCTGACCGGCTCTCGTGGGCGCTCATCACCGGTACCGCGGCGCAGCCCGAGATCAGCTCGGCGATCGGGCACTACTGGGTCGCCGGCGGGGCGGCTCCCGCGGTCAGGAAGCTGCGGGAGAAGACGAACCCCGAGTTCCTCGCGTCCGCGGCGTTCTTCCTCGGCGGCAAGAACGACGACCGGGTGCTGATCAGCCAGCGGACCGACCCGAGCCTGCTCGACGAGGGATTCCCGTTGGCCGAGGTGTGGGACACCTCGCATTCCACGACGTCCGATCAGGCCGCGCTGAACGGCTGGGCCGACGCGGCACTGCGGGACGCCGAGGCTCCGGTCCAGTTCTGGACCTTCGACGTCCGGGCGGATCGGGCGCACGGTCTGCGCCACGGGGACTGGTGCGTCATCGAGGTCTCGGACCACTGGTGGATCCCCGACGGTGCGTATCAGCGCCGGATCGTCGAAGTATCGGGTGGCGTCGAGTCCGCATGGCTCGGAGTCACGGTCAGCGGAATGCAGGAGTGGTGAGATGCCCAGACAGTTCTATATCTCCGACGAGGAGCGCCTCGCGAAGATCCTGAAGCAGCAGGCGAGGTCCCTCTCCGACGTGCAACGTCCCACGGGGACCGAGCGCGAACAGACGCTCGCGCGGCTGCAGAGCGCGGTCGCGGAATTGGATGCACGGGTGGCCAGTACCATCTCTGCGCCCGATTTTTCGGTTACGGCCACGGACCCCGGAGGCGCACCCGGAAATGCCAACTGGCAATCCGGACAGAGGCAGTTCGTTCTTCCAACTCCCAGCGGCGGCGCGCGTTTTGCGGATATTTCAGTTTCCGGGGACCTTGCCGGGTCAAGCTCCGCAGGAACACAGCCCACCGCCTATCTTGCGATTCTCAATGGGAATTCCGTAGTTGCGACCGAGATGGTGGGTGTCCCCAAGGCCGGGTCTGCGGGATATCCGCCGATCTGGAACCCGCGGTTCAGGCTTTCTGCCGATGTCCTGGTTGCGGCGACGCCGTTTCCATTGACGATTCGCTTGTATGTCGGTGCGTACAGCAGTGGGGGAAACGTAACTATTACGGTGACGAGCCTTTCGGCGACCGTCAGGTATGGGCAGCGATTGTGAATAGAGCATGTAAGCGGACTTCCTCCTGTGGGCAATTGTCCTTGTTGGGTGTACAGGCTTTTGTCTCAAATTGAATGGAGCTATCGAATGACCATTATTACCGGAACAATCGCGGATTCCGCCGGACGAGGAGTCGACGGGCGGATCGAGGCGGTTCAGCTCGTTCGCTTCGACGATGGCACTGCGCAGGTGACCGATGCGGTCGCGCACGCGCAGGTGCAGGGCGGACGGATCCTGGCGCTCGGCGGGGGCGAGTTCTCGCTCCCGCCGTCGCCCGCGGGCACCGCGGTCCGGATTCGCGAGATCTTCGGCGGGCGCGTATTCGAGTGGACGGCGCGGATCCCGGACGTCGAATCGATCGAGTACCGCGAGCTCGAGCCCGTGGAGCCTGACGACACGGTCCGCTACGCACCCCCGCCCTGGGTCGCGGATGTGCTCGCCGCTCGCGACGACACCAGCGCCTCGGTGCTGACCGCGCAAGGGCTCGTGAGCGCGATCGGCGGCTTGGAGGGGCTTCGCGCCGACGTCGCTGCGGCCGAAGCGTCGGCTGCGCGATCGACGACGGAGGCGGACCGCGCCGAAGCAGCCGCCCGATCCATCGATCCGGTGCGCTTCGAGGAGCGGTTCCGTGCGATCGAGGAGGTCGACCGGTCGCAGAACCAGGCGCTGCTCGCGAAGGCGGATCTCGTATCCGGGGTGGTTCCAGACGGCCAGCTCAACGCGTCGACGGCTGCGGTCGCCGGCACCCTGGTGAAACGCGGAGCGAACGGAACGGTCCCCGGCGTCGGGAGCCCGGTCAACGGGACCGACGCCGCGAACCGCGCCTTCGTGCTGGCGAAGATCGGCGAGCTGACGGCGAAGCGCGTGGAGCGCAATCGGATCAAGGCCGTGCTCTCGGGATCGTCCGTCGCGGTCGGCGGGATCTACTACCAGGACCTCGTGGCGTTCACGTATGCGACGCCCTTCCCGGCGCCGCCGCTGCTGATGGTCTCCGTCCAGACGGACTGGAGCGTCGTGCAGTGGGCCCAGGTCACCGAGGAGACGTCGACGGGATTCAAGGTGCGGGTCATGCGGCTGAACGCCGCACCCGTCGCACCCACCGTGACCTACGCGGCCACCGAGGCGTAGCGCGCCTCCCGACGCGGCGCGACGCACCCTCAGACACCAGACAGACGGAAGGACGGTCGGATGACCATCATCACAGGAAAGATCGGCGACTCCGCAGGGGCGGTTGCCTCGGGACGCCTGGAGTTTCGGCAGACCGTTCGGTTCGACGACGGCTCGATGCAGGTGACCGGGGCGCCCGCTCAGGCGCTGGTCGTCGACGGTCTGATCACGGATGCGAACGGGGGCGAGTTCACGCTGCCCCCGTCGCCGGACGGAACCGCGGTCCAGATCCGCGAGATGCTCGGCGGACGCAGCTACGAGTGGTTCGCGAGGGTGCCAGCGGTTCCTTCCGTGGAGTACCGCGAGCTGGAGCCGGTCGAGCCGGTCGGCCACACGGTCTACGCGCCGCCGCCGTGGCTGGCACGGGCGCTCGCAGCGCGGGATGAGACGGTCTCCGCGCGCGACGCCGCGGTGACGGCGGTGCACGAGGCGCAGGGGATCGTCGACACGCTCGGCGGTCTCGGGGGGATCCGGATCGAGGTCGAGAAGGCCGAGGCCGCCGCGCTGCGTTCGGGGGATGAGGCGCAGCGTGCGAGCGCCGAGGCCGACCGGGCGCGGGCCGCTGCGGAGACGATCGACACGGAAGCGATCAACGGTCGCCTGCGCGGCATCGATACCCGCCTCGACGGTCATGACGCCGCGTTCGGGACCGTCGCGGAGCTCCTGACCGACCAGCAGACCCAGATCGATGCGCGAGCCACCTATCAGTACGTCAACGACGCGGTCGCCGCGGTGCAGCCCGCGGGAGCCGCCGGTTCCCCGATCCCGCAGACGATGGCGATCGGACTGCTCTCCGCCCCGCCCGGGTCTCGCCTGACCGTTCCGACGCACGTGAGCCCCGCGGGCGGCCAGCTCACGCACCCGAGCGTGGTCTACTTCCCCGAGCCGTGGAACGGGTACCGCTATTGGATGGCGATGACCCCGTACCCCGGGGGTCGGACAAGGACGAGGACCCGAACATCGTCGCGAGCGCGGACGGGCTCACCTGGGTGGTGCCGCAGGGGCTGACGAATCCCCTGGACAACGCGCCCGGTTCGCCGCAGTACAACTCCGACACCGAACTGGTGTTCGCGCAGGACAAGCTGTGGTGCTTCTGGCGCTACCTCGACACCGGGGCGGGAGCCACGAGCGAGCGCATCTACGTGCGCACGTCGTCCGACGGCGTGACCTGGACCGAGAAGCAGCTGGTCTACCAGGCCAACATGACCTCCCGGCGCCTGGTCTCTCCCACGCTCGTGTTCGAGGGCGGCCGCTGGACGATGTGGGCGGTCGACATCGTCGCCTCGCCCTTCAAGCTCGTGCGCCTGCAGAGTGCGGGAGCCTCCCCGCTGCTCGGGCAGTGGGGGTCCCCGACGACGTGCACGCTGCCGCTGCTCTCGGGGCGCGACCCCTGGCACATCGAGATCCGTCGATTCGGCGACAGCTGGTTCGGCCTCATCAACGACTGCGCCTCGGGCACCTCCGGCACTGCGGGGGATCTGTACGTGATCCGCTCGGTCGACGGCCTGACCTGGCAGCGCGCCGGGGCCCCGGTCGTCGCGAAGGCGCAAGCGGGCCAGCACGATCAGGTCTACCGTGCGACGTTCGTCCCCGAAGTGCGCAACGGGGTGCTCGGGCTGCGGATCTGGTACGCGGGCTGGCTCACCGGGCCGCCGAGCGTCTGGAACCTGTTCTGGACGTTCGCGGCGGTGTCTCCGTGGCAGCAGATCGGCACGGCCTCATTCGCCTCGGTGCCGGCGACCAACGGGGCCGTTCCGGTGCCTGTGACCTTCCCCTCCGCCTTCGCCGATGTCCCCGACGTGAAGGTGATCACCGACTCGGGACGTGTCACGACGGCGATCACCACGGTCTCCGCCACCGGGTTCACCGCGATGCTCAACAACTGGACTCCCGCGGCCGCGTCCGCGGGAACCCTGCGCTGGGTCGCGACCGGCTACTACCGGTAGGAGCTGCGATGGCGACCGAGCAATGGACCGAGTTCACTGCGATCCCGAACGGCACCGAGGTGTTCAACCACGGGTATTCGCAGTGCGTCGCGCTCGCGAATCTCTACAACGAGGAGGCCGTCGGGGGCGAATTCGTGCCCGTCGGATCCGCCTACCAGTGGTGGACCGAACGCGAGAACCTCACGCAGATCCGCGACGCCTACGTCCCCGCGGGGTCCCCGGCCGTCGGCGCGCTCTTCGTCGCCCGCGGCGGAATCTACGATGCCCGCGACGGTCACATCGGCGTCGTCACCGGCGTCAACGGCGACGGGACCTTCACGACCATGGAGCAGAACGCCGAGCACCGGTTCGTCGGCCGCTACACGCGGGCGAACGCTCCGGAAGTCCTGGGGTTCCTCGTTCCCCGCCCCAATCCGGCCGCTACGGCGGCCCCGCCGCCTGAGGAGGACGACATGACCATTTACATCCGCCGGGACTCGAAGAGCACCGTCTACGCCTACTCGCCGCTCACCGGCAAGGCTCGCGGGCTCTCCACCCTCCAGTGGACGGTGATCAAACGGGCGTACGCGAACGCGGGCCTGAGGCTCCCGCTCACCGAGGAGGGCCCCGCCGCGATGCGAGCGCTCGTCGGCAAGGAGCGATGAGCGAGCAGCTCTGGATCGCCGTCATCGGCACCGCTGGAACCGTCGTCGTCGCGGGGATCGGGGTGATCGGCGGCGCACTCCTGAAGAAGGTCGAGCGGGTGCGCGCCCAGGTCGAGAACGACCATCGTCACCCGGACGGCACCCCGATCGTGATGCGCGATGAGCAGGACCAGCGCCACTTCGAAGTCATGGGGACGCTCCGCGGCCTGCAGCGGCAGATCGGCCGGGTCGAAGACCGCGTCGACTCCCAGGGCCAGCAGCTGGCCACGCATCTCGCCTGGTCCGCCGAGTGGTCCCGTGCTCAGGAACGCGCGGATCGAGTGTTCGACGACCGGCTCGGGGACCTGGAGGAAACCGTACATCCCGAGGAGGGAAGATGATGGAGCAGAACGAGCGGGCGGTGTCGATGATCCGCATGTTCGTCCCCGCCCTGGTCGGCGTGCTGCTGGCGCGGTTGGCCGCCGCGGTTCCCGCGGTGGCGGACGCGATTCACTGGATCGACGGCGTCTTCGCCGAGGCCGGAATGGCCGGGATCTCGGTGCTGGTCGTCGTGCAGTCCGTGCTCACCGCCGCAGTGATCTCCGGCTACTACTGGCTGGTGCGCCGCTTCGGCGACCGCTGGCCGTTCGCGGAGTGGCTGCTCGGATCCCCGCGGACGCCGAGCTACGTGCCCCGCCACGCGAAACCGGACTGAGTCGGAGCGAAGCGCCCCCTGGTTCACCGCATCCCGGTGAACCAGGGGGCGCTTCGGCGTATCCGGGGGCGCACCCCGCCGGAGTAGGCTCCAGGCATGACGGCCACCGCGCTCTCCTACCTGTTCGTGCCCGCCTCGCGGCCCGACCGCTATGCCAAGGCGATCGCCTCGGGGGCGCACCGCGTGGTGATCGACCTGGAGGACGGAGTGGCCGTCGCCGACCGGACCGCGGCGCTCGCGCACGTGCTCGCCGCCCTCGACGCGGGCCCTGAGTCGGACCGCGCACTGGCCACGCCGGTGATCGTCCGGGTCGCCGGGCCGGGATCGGAGTATTTCGAGCCGGCGATCGCTGCGCTCGCCGGGCTCTCCGCGGGGGCGCGCGGTCGCCTCGGCGGAATCGCGGTGCCGAAGGTGGAGGATCCGGAGCCGCTGGGCCGGGCGATCGCGGCCGTGAGCGAGTGCGCCGGCTCGACCGCGGTGGGCCCGTTCGAGGTGCTGGCGCAGATCGAGAGCGCGGCGGGTCTCGCCCGGGTGCGGGAGATCGCCGCGGTGCGGGGGCTGACCCGGCTCGCCATCGGCGCCGCGGACCTCTCGTTCGACCTCGACGCCGAGCTCGATTCGGCCACGATGGATCTCGCCTACGCCCGGCTCGTGCTCGAGTCGCGCCTCGCCGGCCTCGCCGGTCCCATCGCTTCGCCGTCGTTCGACCTCGCGGACCCCGGACGGATCGAGGCCGGTGCGCGTCGGCTGCGCGGGCTCGGCGTCACCGGGCAGTTCGCCGTCCACCCGATGCAGCTGGCCGCGATCCACGCGGGATTCGGCCCGACCCCCGAGCAGATCGCCTGGGCTCGGACCATCGTCGGAACCGGGGACGGCGCCGTGCGCGTGGGGGATCAGATGGTGGACGCGCCGATCCGCGACCGCGCCGAGCGGATCCTGTCGCAGCTGGACTGACCGCGGCGCAGCGACACCCCGCGAGGTTTCGCGTACGCTGGAGGCATGGCAGATTCTTCGTTTGACGTGGTGAGCAAGATCGACTCGATGGAGGTCGACAACGCTGTCAACCAGGCCCGCAAGGAGGTCGAGCAGCGCTACGACTTCAAGGGGGTCGGGGCGGATATCTCGATGAGCGGCGAGACCATCCTCATCAAGGCGAACACCGAGGAACGCGCGAACGCGGTGCTCGACGTGCTGCAGTCCAAGTTCATCAAGCGCGGCCTGTCGCTCAAGGCGCTCGATTCCGGCGAGCCCTTCGCGAGCGGCAAGGAGTACCGCATCGAGTCGAAGCTGAAGGAGGGCATCGACCAGGCGGCCGCGAAGAAGCTGAACAAGCTGATCCGCGACGAGGGTCCCAAGAGCGTCAAGTCGCAGATCCAGGGCGACGAGCTCCGCGTCTCCTCGAAGAGCCGCGACGATCTGCAGGCCACCATGGCGCTCCTCAAGGGCGCCGACGTCGACGTCGCGCTGCAGTTCGTCAACTTCCGCTGAGCGCCCGCCCGCCCGGTACACTGGGCGGGTGATCGGCGAGAACCTTCTCGGTCCCGAGCCCACGCGGCTCCCGGCCGAACCGCATGTCTCTGACGCTCTCGACCGCGGCGAACCGATCGAGAGCGTGGTTCGCGCGAACCCGGATTCGCCGCTCGCCTGGGCGCTGCTCGCCGACGGCGCGCATGCCGACGGCCACGAGATCGAGTCCTACGCGTTCGCCCGTGTCGGCTATCACCGCGGGCTCGACGCGCTGCGCCGGGCCGGGTGGCGCGGTGCCGGGCCGGTGCCGTGGTCGCACGAGCCGAACCGCGGGGTGCTGCGCGCGCTCTTCGCGCTGCGCCGGGCCGCCGGGGCGATCGGCGAGACGAACGAGGTCGAGCGCCTCACCGAATTTCTGAACGGGGCCGACGCGACCGCGATCGCCCAGATCGAAGCGAGCGGAACGCTCGAGGGAAGGGGCTGAGATGCCCGCTGTACTCATCACCGGCGCCCAGTGGGGCGACGAGGGCAAGGGCCGCGCGACCGACCTGCTCGGCAGCCGGGTCGACTACGTCGTCAAGTTCAACGGCGGCAACAACGCGGGGCACACCGTGGTCGTCGGCGACGAGAAGTACGCACTGCACCTGCTTCCCTCGGGCATCCTCACCCCCGGTGTCACTCCGGTCATCTCGAACGGCGTCGTGGTCGACCTCGAGGTGCTGCAGGGCGAGCTCGAGGCGCTCGGCGGCCGCGGGGTCGACGTGTCGCGGCTCAAGCTCAGCGCGAACGCGCACGTCATCACGGCCTACCACCGCACGCTCGACAAGGTCACCGAGCGGTTCCTCGGCAAGCGCCAGATCGGCACCACCGGGCGCGGCATCGGTCCGGCGTACGCCGACAAGATCAACCGCGTCGGGATCCGGATCCAGGATCTCTTCGACGAGGGGATCCTGCGCCAGAAGGTGGAGGCGGCGCTCGAGTTCAAGAACCAGGTGCTCGTCAAGATCTACAACCGTCGCGCCATCGGCGTCGACGAGGTCGTCGACGACCTGCTGAGCTACCGCGAGATGATCGCGCCGATGGTGTGCGACACCGGGCTGCTGCTGCACGAGGCGATGCAGGCGGGCAAGACCGTGCTGTTCGAGGCCGGCCAGGCGACCATGCTCGACATCGACCACGGCACCTACCCGTTCGTGACGTCGTCGAACGCGACCGCTGGCGGCGCGAGCACGGGGTCGGGGCTGCCCCCGCATCAGATCGACCGCGTCATCTCCGTCGTGAAGGCCTACACGACCCGCGTCGGCGCGGGCCCGTTCCCGACCGAGCTGTTCGACGAGTCGGGCGACTACCTGCGCAAGCAGGGCTTCGAGTTCGGCACCACCACCGGCCGCCCGCGCCGCTGCGGCTGGTACGACGCCCCGATCGCCCGCTACGCGGCGCGTATCAACGGCGTCACCGACTTCGTGCTCACGAAGCTCGACGTGCTCTCGGGGCTCGAGACGATCCCCGTCTGCGTGGCGTACGACGTGAACGGCGTGCGTCACGACGAGATGCCGGTGAACCAGAGCGACTTCCATCACGCGAAGCCGATCTACGAGGAGTTCCCGGGCTGGAACGAGGACATCTCGGGCGCGCGCCGCTTCGAGGACCTGCCGAAGAACGCCCAGGACTACATCGTCGCGCTCGAGGCGATGAGCGGTTCCCGCATCTCGGCGGTCGGTGTCGGCCCCGAACGCGAGCAGGTCGTCGTGCTGCACGATCTGGTGGGCTGAGCAGTCGTGTCCGAATCGTCCGCCCAGGAGCAGCTCGATCGGTTGCGGTCGAGCATCGACAACATCGACGCCGCGCTGATCCACATGCTCGCGGAGCGCTTCAAGTGCACGCAGGCCGTGGGCCAGCTGAAGGCCGAGCACGAGATGCCCGCCTCCGATCCCGGTCGGGAGGCGCGGCAGATCGCCCGCCTGCGCGAGTTGGCCGAGGGGGCGAACCTCGATCCCGAGTTCGCCGAGAAGTGGTTCAACTTCGTGGTCGCCGAGGTGATCCACCACCACGAGCGGATCGCCGAGCAGCGCGACGTCTAGCCGCGGGGCGGGCTGCGAAGATCGTGGCTCGCCCGCGCCACCCCGCTAGTCGTCGAGCAGTTCTTCTTCGAGGTTCCAGACCGGATCGCCGCTGTCGCTCTCGGCGAGCGCCACGATGAGGTCGTGCTGCTCGGGATCGTCGTCCCGGAGCATGCCGCGTGCGGCCGCGATGATCTCGTCGCGCTCCGCGTCGTCCCCGGCCTCGCGCTGCGCGTCGCCGAGCGCCCAGCGGTAGCTCTCGAGCGCGGCGTGCAGCTCCTCGTCGGTGATGTGCGACTGGTCCACTGGCCACCTCCTGCGCCGGGCGCGAACCCCGCGGGCCCGCTTCCTGCCTCTGCGCACAGCCTAACCCGCGTGGCCCCCGGCTGTCTCGGGGTGACGTGGCTCCGATCGGGCCGTGCTCCGCACCGCCACTCTCCACGCGAGGACTCCGGCGGTCGCGGCCAGCGCGCCGAAGCCGCCCGCGACGAACCAGAGCCACGGGGTGGTGAGCGCTGCCAGGCCGAGGAGCAGCGCCCCGCCGAACAGCAGCACGGCCATGAACCAGAGGCCCGTGTGGGGCTCGATGACGGCCGGTTCCGCCGCTTCCGACGGCTCCGGCTTCGCGGCCACCACGATGTACGCGGTGGCGAACGGTCCGAGGAGCAGCGAGAGCAGGAACCAGTTCAGGCGCGAGCGGTTCTTCTGCTCGGCCAGACCGGCGTTGACGAGCGCCAGGGCGAACCAGCCCCACCCGCCCTGCTGCCATCCGTCCACGGATCTCCCATCGTCGCGTTCCGGGTACCGATTCAGGATACTGCTTTCGGGGCGGCGGTCGGGTTGCGAATCATTCGAACGTATGTTCGAATGATTCGCATGCGATGGGACGGTCAGCTGCGGGATCCCGGCGCCGCTTCGGCGGCCGCCGAAGCGGGAGCGTCCGCGCCCGAGGCCGTTTCGGCCTCGGCGAAAGCGATGGATCCGGCCCTACCGGGCCTCGAACGTTCGACGCTGGCGGCGCTCCCGGGGCACCTGCGCTCGGTGCGGGCGCCGGAGTTCCAGGGAGCCGTGTTCCACGAGGTCCTGGCGAAGAGCGCCCTCAACCGCGTGCCGGCGCAGTCCTCGATGCCGTTCGCGTGGACCATCAACCCCTACCGCGGCTGCAGTCATGCGTGCGTGTACTGTTTCGCCCGCGGCACGCACCGCTACCTCGACTTCGACACGGGGACCGACTTCGACCAGCAGATCGTGGTGAAGGTCAACGTCGCCGAGGTTCTGGCACGCGAGCTCGCGAAACCGAAGTGGACGCGCGAGACCGTGGCGCTGGGCACCAATACCGATCCCTATCAGCGGGCCGAGGGACGCTACCGGCTCATGCCCGGCATCATCGACGCCCTCGCGCGCAGCCGCACCCCGATCTCGATCCTCACCAAGGGCACCCTGCTGCGTCGCGACCTGCCGCAGCTGGCCGAAGCCGCCGAGCGCGCTCCGGTCGACCTCGCCATGTCGATCGCGATCGGGGATCCCGAGCTGCAGCAGTCGGTCGAGCCGGGCACCCCGACCACCCGCGCCCGGCTCGAGACCGTCGCGCGGGCACGAGAAGCGGGCCTGCCGATCGACGTCTTCGTCATGCCCGTGCTGCCGCACCTCAGCGACGGCGCGCAGCAGCTGGACGCGCTGCTGCGCGAGGTCCGAGAGGCCGGGGCGCGATCGGTCGTGTACGGGCCGCTGCACCTGCGCGCGGGGGTGAAGCCCTGGTTCTTCGCCTGGTTGCGGCGCGAGCACCCCGAGCTGGTCGCGCGGTACCGCGGGCTGTACCCCGAGGGCGCGAGCCGCGCCCCGCAGGAGTACCGCCGTGCGCTCGCCGCGAGGATCCGCCCGCTCATCCGCAAGCACGGTCTCGAGTGGGCGCCGGGGCGACCGGCGATCCGCGAGGCGCCCGAACCCGCGATCCCCCAGCTGCAGCCGCAGCCGACGCTGTTCTGAGCGGCCGGATCTCCTCCCGAGGTGGGAGCCCCCGGCCGGGAAGTGGTACCTCAGGGGGACGTGCCCGGCGGGGCTCCCCGCATACCGTGGAACCATCCCGAAGCGGACCCACCGCTCGCAACCGCACCCTCGCGCTCGCGCGGGACCAGGAGAAGGAGCCCCCATGATCGAGGCCACCGGACTCACGAAACGCTACGGAGCGAAGACCGCCGTCGACGGCATCAGCTTCAGCATCCAGCCGGGCCAGGTCACCGGCTTCCTCGGCCCGAACGGCGCGGGCAAGTCGACCTCGATGCGCATGATGGTCGGACTCGACCGCCCCACCAGCGGTTCCGTCACCATCATGGGCAAGCCCTACGCCGAGCACGAGGCACCGCTCGCGGTCGCCGGTGCGCTGCTCGACGCCAAGGGCGTGCACCCGGGCCGTTCCGCCCGCAGTCACCTGCGCGCGCTCGCCGCGACGCACGGGATCTCCGAGCGCCGCGTCGACGAGGTGCTCGAGATGACCGGCCTCTCCGCGGTCGGGGCGAAGCGCGTCGGTGGCTTCTCGCTCGGCATGGGCCAGCGCCTGGGCATCGCCGCAGCGCTGCTCGGCGACCCGAAGGTGCTGATCCTCGACGAGCCCGTCAACGGGCTCGACCCCGACGGCGTGCTCTGGGTGCGGCAGCTGGTGCGCTACCTGGCCTCCGAAGGGCGCACCGTTCTGCTGTCGAGCCACCTGATGGGCGAGATGGCGCAGACCGCCGATCACGTGATCGTGCTGGGCCGCGGCCGCGTCGTCGCCGATGCGCCGATCGATCGCCTGATCGCGAGCGCCCAGACCGACCGGGTCTCGGTGCGCGCGCCCGAGGCCGCCCGCCTGGCCGAGCTGCTGCTCCGCGTTCCCGAGGTCCGGATCGAGCACGGTGCCGACGGCTCGCTGACCGTCGAGGGCGTGCCGGCGGCCGTGGTCGGCCGGGCCGCGTTCGAGTCCGGAGTCGAGCTGCACGAGCTCACGCCGGTCCGGTCCAGCCTGGAGGACGCCTATCTGGCGCTCACCCGCGACGACGTCGAGTATCGCACCGACGCCGCGCACGCGTTCCCGCCGGCCGCCTGAGCCGGGCCGGCAGCCCCCGATTCTCCGCGTCGCGGACGCCCCGACGCACCAGACGAACAGGACTCACACCATGACCACCACCGCTCCCGCAGGAAGCGCCCCGCAGGCGCCCGCTCGCCGCGCCGATGCGCATCGGAACGACGTCCGCCCCCGACTCCGCTTCGGCGGCGTGCTGCGCTCGGAGGGCATCAAGCTCTCCTCGCTGCGCAGCATCCGCTGGACCCTCATCGCCACCGTGGTCGCCGGCCTCGGCCTCAGCCTCCTCATCTCCTGGGGCCTGAAGGCCAGCGCGGGAATGGAGGGCGCGCCCGCGATGCCGGCCGAGACCTACGCGCTCGCCGCGGCCACCATCGCCGCGCCGTTCATCGCGCTGGTGTTCGGCGTGCTGGGCGTCTTCGCGATCTCGAGCGAGTACTCGAGCGGCATGATCCTCTCGACGCTCACCGCGGTGCCCAAGCGCACCCCGGTGTTCTTCGCGAAGGCGATCGTGCTCGGTCTCATCGCCCTCGCCACCGCGGCGATCCTCGTGATCGGCGGTCTGCTCATCGCACTGCTGTTCAACGCCGAGGTCGGATCGGTGATCTTCTCGAAGGTCGTGCTCTCCGGCGGAGCCGGGGCGATCGTGTACCTGACGCTCATCGCGCTGCTCGCCTTCGGCGTCGCCGCGCTGTTCCGGAGCACCGCCGGCGGGATCGCCGTGGTCGCGGGCCTCACCTTCGTGCTGCCCCTCGGGTTCCAGATCGCGTCGATGACCGGCTGGGAGTGGGTCGGCACCGTCTCGCAGTACATTCCGGCCGCGCTGGGCAACACGATGTCGGCCGGCATCGCCGAGGCCACCGCGCCGGGTGCGACGGGCCCCGGCTACTGGGGCGCGATGCTCATCATGGTCGCGTGGGCGGCGGCCGCGGTGGTGCCCGCCGCGATCCTGTTCCGCACCCGCGACGCGAAGTAGTCGCGGGTCGGCGCCCGACCGGGCGCCGGAACGACTGAGGGCCCGTGATGCGTCAGCATCACGGGCCCTCAGTCGTTCCGCGGGGATCGCGGGAAGTCTCAGAAGCGCCAGACGACGGCCTGGAAGCCGGCGGGGGCTCCGGGGTCCAGTGCTCCTTCTTGGTCACGAGACCCGAACCGCCGGGGCTGTTCGACTGGATGATGGTGAAGGTGCCGTCCTTGTTGACTCCGGTGACGAGCACGGTGTGGACGCCGGTGACCCAGGAGGTGGGCGAGGCGATGTTCTCGTACTGGATCACGTCGCCGGGCTGCGCGTCGGACACGGCGAGGCGGGTGGCGCCGGCGTAGTTCGCGACGGGGTCGCCGCTGCCGACCCACTTGCCGCCGCCGGCGAGGATCCAGCGCTGCGCCGACATGATGCACTCGCCCGGGGCGCTCCAGCCGGTGGGGCGGCTGGTGTCGACCTCGCTCTCGGCTGCGGCGATCGTCTTCTCGACGTCGAAGCCGTGGGGTGCGTTGGCGACATCGCTCATCTGCAGCATCGTGTCGAGCGTGCGATCGCTGACGTTCTCCTGCTGCGTGCGCAGGGTCTGCGCGGGCGGCTGGACCACTTCGGCAGCTGCAGCGGCGAAGTCGACCGGCTCGGGAGCGGCGCTTGCGGGCGCTGCGCCGATGGCGAACGTCACGGACGCGACGAGCGTCACGATGAACGCCTTGGCGGGAGTCTGCACGCTGCGTTTCTCCTTAGATCCTCGGTTGAAGTTTCACGCTCTGATCGAGCGGCACAAGTTCCAGTATGCGTTACCGTACCGTTACAAAGCAAGTCTCGCGGCGAAAACGGCGGATTCACGCGGGAGATCCGGGTGCGCGACGCCGCAGTCGGGGTCTCTTCCGCGTCGATCCAGGGCGGTTCGGTCGCGGTCCGTTATGAAACATTTCTACATGGGTGGCATAAGTGATCGTGATGTGAGGCTATGCTGGACCGCTGTGGGTCCGAACGGGCCCGTCCACGGGATCGGATCCGGCCGCGCGCCGTCGATCCGCCGCGACCTCGAGACCCGCGCATCGCGCAGGAAGGACGACCCATGTCGACCACCGCCCAGGTTCCGACCGAGAAGCGGAGGCTGCCCCGCTGGGCGACCTCCTTCGGCTGGCAGATCCTCGCCGCGCTCGTGCTCGGCGTCGTGCTGGGGGCGATCGCGCTCTCGCTCGGCAAGGACGGGGCCGGCAACCCCAACGGCCTGCAGGTCACGCTCGACACCATCGGCTCGAAGTACGTCTCGCTGCTCAAGGCCGCGGTCGTGCCGCTCGTGTTCACGGCGATCGTCTCCAGCATCGTCGGCCTGCGACGGGTCACCAACGCGGCCCGCCTCGCGGGTCAGACCCTCCTGTGGTTCGCGATCACGGCGCTCATCGCCGTGACCATCGGCATCGTGCTCGGCGTCGTGATCCAGCCCGGTTCGGCCGCGGCGCACGAGGCGCTGAAGCCCGGCGACCCCTACACGGTCGGCACGTGGTGGAACTTCCTCGCCGGACTCGTGCCGGGCAACTTCCTCGGCCTCGAGGTGCACGCCGCCGCGGACCCGCAGTCGGGCGCGATCGACGCGGCCGCGGGATTCAACGTGCTGCAGGTGATCATCGTCTCCGCCGCGATCGGGATCGCCGCGCTCAAGATCGGCGAGAAGGCCGAGCCCTTCATCCGGGTCGTCGAGTCGGCGCTCGCGATCATCCAGAAGGTGCTGTGGTGGATCATCCGTCTCGCGCCGATCGGCACGCTCGGCCTCATCGGCAACGCGGTCGCCGAGTACGGCTGGAGCACCATGGGGTCGCTCACCTGGTTCGTGGCGACCGTCTACATCGGCCTCGCGCTCGTGCTGTTCGTCGTCTACCCGATCCTCGTGAAGACCCACGGCCTGTCGATCAAGCAGTACTACTCGGGCGTGTGGCCCGCCGTGCAGCTCGCCTTCGTCAGCCGCTCCTCCATCGGCACCCTGCCGCTCACCGAGCGAGTGACCGAGCGGAACCTGGGCGTGCCCCGCGGCTACGCCTCGTTCGCCGTGCCGCTCGGCGCGACCACCAAGATGGACGGCTGCGCCGCGATCTACCCGGCGGTCGCCTCGATCTTCATCGCCCAGTTCTTCGGCCTCGAACTCTCGATCACGCAGTACCTGCTGATCGTGCTCGTCTCGGTGGTCGGCTCGGCGGCGACCGCGGGCACGACGGGCGCCACGGTCATGCTGACCCTCACCCTCTCCACGCTCGGCCTGCCGCTCGAGGGCGTCGGCCTGCTGCTCGCGGTCGACCCGATCCTCGACATGGGCCGCACCGCGGTGAACGTCGCGGGTCAGGCGCTCGTGCCCGCCATCGTGGCGAAGCGCGAGGGGATCCTCGACCTCGACCTCTACAACGCGCCCCGTCGCGGTCGCGCGTTCGACAACGCCGACGCGGAGTCGGATCGCAGCGCGGAACGGGATCCGGAGTCCGCGAAGGCCTGATCGAGGGCCGCAGGATGACGAAGGGCCGGTGCCGGGAAGCGATTCCCGGCACCGGCCCTTCGGCGTTCGACGCTACGCCCGTGCGCCGAGCCGCTGCAGGAACAGCGCCTCGCCGAGCGCGATCCGACGGATCTCGTTCGGGTCGACGCTCTCGTTGGTCGAGTGGATCCGGCTCTCCGGATCCGGCACGCCGAGCAGCACGATCTCGGCCTCCGGGTTGATCCCGGCGAGCACGTTCGTGAGGGGGATCGATCCGCCACCGCCGCTCGTGACGGTCATGACGCCGTCGTAGGCGTCGGTGAGCGCGTCGCTGAGCAGGGTGAAGCTCTCGCCGGAGGTGTCGGCGCTGAACGGGTGGCCCAGCTCGCCGGCGCTCGTCTCGACCTGCACGCCCCACGGCGCGATCGCGTGCAGGTGCGCGATGAGCGCGTCGCGCAGCGCGGCGGGGTCGGCGCCCGGCGGCACGCGCAGGTTCAGCTTCGCCGCGGCGCGGGGTTGGATCGCGGCGACCGCGCCCACCACGGGAGGCGCGTCGATCCCGAGCACCGTCAGCGTCGGTCGCGCCCAGAGCTGATCCGCCACCGCGCCCGATCCGATCCGCTCGGTGCCCTCGAGCATGCCCGCGTCGCCGCGGAACGCGTCCTCGCCGTACTCGACGCCGGGCCAGACCTGGTCGGTCGGGATCCCGGGCACGCTGAGGTCGCCCCGCTCGTCGCGCAGGGTCGCGAGCATGCGGATCAGCGCGGCGAGGGCATCGGGTGCCGCGCCGCCGAACTCGCCGGAGTGCAGCGAGGCCTCGAGCGCCGAGACCTCGACGACGACGTCGACGGCGCCGCGCAGGCTCGTCGTCAGGGTCGGCACGCCGTTCGCGAAATTGCCCGCATCCTGGATCAGGATGACGTCGGCCTTGCGGAACAGCTCGGGGTTCGCCTCGGCATAGCGATCGAGGCTCGCGCGACCCTGTTCCTCGGACCCCTCGGCCACGAGCACGAACCCGACGGGGTACGCGTTCGGGTCCGTCGCCGCGGTGTCCGCACGCAGGGCGCGCAGGGCGGCGAGGTGCGCGATGAGGTTGCCCTTGCAGTCGGCGGAACCGCGACCGTAGAGACGGCCGTCGCGCTCCGTGAGCTCGAACGGCGGGCTCAGCCACTCGTGCTCGTCGAGGATCGGCTGCACGTCGTAGTGGCAGTAGAGCAGCACGGTCGGCGCCCCGGCGGGCGCCGGTCGGTGGCCGATCACGGCGTAGGTGCCGTCGGGGGTCTCGGTGAGCTCGGCCGGGATCCCCTCGGCGAGGAACGCGTCGCGCACCCACTCGGCGGCCCGGACGCACTCGGCGGGATCGACGACGCGCTCGTCGGCGATCGACGGGATCGCCACGAGCTCGGTGAGGTCGGCGAGGGCCTGCGGCATGAGCGCGTCGATGCGCGCGCCGATCTCGACGCGGTCGGCGGGCGGGGTGAACGGGGTCTGGACTGCTTCGTCGGTCATGCCTCTATTCTGTCGCGCCCGGCCGCGCGCGGGCGAGCGCCGAGCGCGCGGCGGCGGCGCGGACCCGTCGCGCGCTCAGGCGGTCGGCAACGGCTCCGCGGGGCACCGACCGAGCACGTCCCGCATCGCGTTCCGCTCGGCGTCCGTCACCCAGAGCGCGTACTTCGCCTTCACCGCGATCTGCCGGGCCACGTAGGGGCAGCGCGCCCCGGTGCGCGGCGGGAGCCAGCTCGCGGCATCCGCGGCCTCCTTGCTGGAGTTCTGCGCGCCCGAGACGGCGAGCAGGTTCAGCGGATCGTTCGCGAGGGCCTCGCGCTGCGCCTGCGTCAGCTGCTGCGCCCCTTCTGCCAGGCGTCCGAGAGCGCGACGACGTGGTCGATCTGCACGAGCGGCGAGGTCTGCGGGCCGCGTTCGAAGGCGATCGTGTCGCCCGAGTAGGGATCCCGCAGGACTCCCGAGGCGACCTTGCAGTTCTTCAGGCGTGCGATGTCCGTAAGGTCGCGGGCGAGGATGTCGTTGCGGGTGTCGCAGCCGTTGCGGTCGACGTCGAGCCACGCCTTGCCGAACACGACGGTGCGCTCGTAGCCGGTCTTCGGTGCGCGGCCCTTGACCGGGAGCGTTTCGAGGGCCTCGACGGCGGAACCCGCGATCGGTGCCGGCCCGGGCTCCGTGCCCGGTGAGCCGGTGGGCGCGGGCGACGGCGAGGATTCCGGTTCCGCCGTCTGCGCGGGAGACCCGCCGGGAGCCGGCTCGAACGCCTCGGGCAGTAGCTTCGCCCCGACGGCGATGGCGGCGACGAGGATCGCACCCAGCACCCAGGCGGCGGACCGCAGCCGGCGGCGGGCTCGGGCCAGGTCGTTCTTCGCGCTCATCGGTCCCGGCCTTCCCGAGCCGTCGCCCGAGCGCCCCGGTACGCGGCGAGTCGCTCCCGATCCGCTGACGCACGCTTCGCCGCGACGATCCGCAGGCCGATGCTCGCGAGGAGCAGCACGGCCGCTACGCACGCCATGCCGAGGAAGACGCCGCGCTCGCCGCCGCGTTCGATGTTCGCGAGGCCGCCGATCAGGAAGAAGACCCCGAACACGGCCATGGGGGTGAGGAGCCGCCTCCACCACGCGCCGAGCGGTGCGCGGAAGAACTCGGTGAACGGCGCGGGGAGGCCGCGTGCCGCGCGAGCCGCGTCGGAGCGCCACGTCTCGGCGATCGCGCGGCCCCGCCGGGTGCGGGCGTCCTGCAGGATCCCGCTGAGCAGGCGGAGCACGCACCAGAGGCCCGCGAGCGTCAGGAAGGTCGACATCGCCGCGGTCGGGCTCCGCAGCCAGGCGGAGACGAGGAACGCGGCGAGGGCCGCCCAGCCCGTGCATCGGGCGAGGAGCACCGCCGTACGGGCCGCACCGGGTCGCGCCAGCCCAGCCGATTCGAGGTGCGCGAGGGCCTCGGCGTCGTCGGCCTGCCACTCCGATCGGAGCCGTTCGCGCTCCTCCGCGCTGCTGAGGGTCTCCGGAGCGCTCCCGCCCGCGCTCCTGCGTCGAAGCGCCTCGAGGTCGCCCGGGTAGGGCACCTCCGGCCGGAGCGCCTGGAGGTGGAGTACTTCCTCGTAGCTCAGCTCTCCGTCGCGGGCCCGCGCGGCGACCGCCATCGACGCGACGTCGCCGGTGACCGTCCGGCCGGGTGTCATCGGCCGAGTGCCGGGACCGCGGGCCACGTACTCCTGCATGATCGCCCACGCGTAGACCGCTCGTTGCTGGCGCGACTGCGACACGAACCCCGCGACGAGCCAGACGAGCAGCGCCAGGAACACGATGCCGACGAGGAGCACGATCGCTCCTTCGCCGGAGCCGGCCGAACCGGTGGAGTCCGGGCGTCCGCTGTCGATCAGGATGAAGATCCCGCCGAAGAGGCCGAGTGCCGCGAGCAGTGCGGAGAAGCCGATCTGGACGACCCAATAGCCGATGCCGGTGTACTTCTGGGAGGCTGACACCCGAACTATTCTCCGGCATCCTTCGCCGTGCCGCCGCCCGCGTCAAGCGTCCGGGCCCGCCCGGCGGGTCGGGGGCGCATCAGGGCTCCAGGGGTGCGATGTGCACGCTCACGAAGCGACGGGGCGCCGGATCCCACTTGCAGGACATCTCGAGCCAGACCTGCAAACCGGTCGCGGTCCCCACCGGGGTGTTGTAGCCGAGTGCGTCGCACGTGCCCCGCGGATCGTTCACGTATGCCGTGAGCCACGAATCCAGGCCCTCGTCCGCGACACCGGCGACCGATGCGAACTCGCGCACCAGCGACCGGAACTGCGCATCGGATCCGGCGCTCGCGGTCAGCCACAGCTCGTCGATCTCTGCTGCGCCCTCGGCGACGTGCGGGAAGATCTGCACGCTCGGCACCCGGATCGTCGTGTTCGGCGCCCGCACGGTCACTTCGAGCGGATGGGAACGATCCCTCGCGCTCACGGGGCTCGCGAAGTCGCCCGGGCCGGTCAGTCCCACGTCCCGCAGCAGGAGCCGGCCGCTGCTCCAATCGAAGGTCGCGACGCCGGTGCGTTCGATCTCCTGCGCCCCCGCTTCGCTCAGGGACGCGTTGCCTCCGGCCCCTTCGGTGGGCCCGGTCGGACCGACCTTCGACACGCTCCAGCCGAAGCACCCGGTGAGCCCGAGCATCGCGGCCAGGGCGATCGCGGATGCCGCGGCCGTGAGGCTCGCTCGGGCGTTCGTGCTCCGGCTCATCTCTCATTCCTCATCTGGATCTCGCTCCGGCCGATGCCGACGAGCCCACCTCGGACGTCGGGCCGTCCGTGCGATTACATCGACCAGCCGCTGAAGGTGTTCGGCGTCCACCCCGTGGCGATGCGGCCGAGCCCGGCCAGGTCCGACTGGAGCGGGGTGGCCGAATTCTTGTCGTAGTAGAGGTAGGCGTCTCCGTTCGACAGTGTCCCGATCCAGGCCTGCGCGTCGCCCAGGCACGAGCCGATCGCCATCGAGGTGATGTTCTGCCAGGAGCTCGCGGCCACGACCTTGGAGGTCCACTTGGCGGGGGTCTTGCGCGGGAAAGTGTATTCGATGAGTCGGCCGTCCTTGGCCGTGGCGATGAAGACGTCACCGGCATCTTGGCTCGGCAGGATGACCGAGTGCGAGTAGGACAGGGTCTTGATGTTCTGCCACCCGCTGCTGGAGATCACCGTGGTGCCGGTGGGTGCGGTCGGGCCCGCGGGGATCGTGTACCGGTTGAGTCCGCCAGCCGTGGTCAGCGCGAACAGGTTCGCGCCGGGGGTGCCCGAGATCGCCGGGACGGCGGTGATGCTCCGGACGCCGCCCCAGGTGCTGTTCACCTTCTTCTGCACGAGGGAGCCGTCGTGGTTGACCCCGATGAGCCAGAGGTTGCCGTCGGGGGCGATCGCGTAGTAATCGTTGCCGGTCGGTCCGAGCGCGTCCGGCGACCCGCTGCCCTTGGACTCCTTCTTGGCGAACGCCTTGGGCACGAAGCCGATCTGGCCGCCCTCGTCCTTGGACGTGTAGAGCGTCGCCTTCCCGTTCTCGCTGGAGTAGGTGTACGAGACGATGCGCTGGGTCGAGCTCACCCCGCGCATCGTCACCTGGCAGGAACTCGTGCCCGGCGTCGGCTTGACCGACGCCGCCGTCGTGGCGGAGTCGGCGTTCGCCGCGACCGGGGCGAAGAGGGCGCTCGCTCCGAGCGCGACCGTCGCGACGATGGTTCCGAGGCGTGCGGGCCCGGGACGTGTTGATTTCTGCATGAGATCCCCTCTGAGTTCCGTTTCGAAGTACTGCCCGAGGCGCAACGAATCCGACGGGCGGCGCGAGGTCGGACGACGGCGGCCACCTGCGTGCGGAAATCCAACTCTAACGCGTCAAATGTCCTGACAAATAGTTGAATGCGAGAGCATCTGCCGCTCCTGCTGGGCAGCGCTGCATTGCGCCCGGCGCAGGGTGGTCGGGTGCCGGGCGCGGAAACGCCTGAGGCCCCGCTTCCGAGTGGAAGCGGGGCCTCAGGCGTTGGTGGCGGAGGATGGGGGATTTGAACCCCCGAGGGCGTGAACCCAACACGCGTTCCAGGCGTGCGCCATAGGCCGCTAGGCGAATCCTCCAGCGCCGACCGCGAGCAGCCAGCTTTTCCATACTAGCCGGTTCTCGCCGGTCTCGCTGACACGGCTCGCTCGCGAGTGCGGGATCCCGGCCGCGGCGGCCCGGAGTGGGGCGTCGGTCAGCGGTCGGCGAGGGGGTGCCGCACCATCCCGGACTCGCCGATCAGATCCTCGTCCTCCTCGGGCCGGGGGTCGCGACCGTCCGCGGCGGCGAACGCGACGGCGGCGACGGCGCAGGCGATCGCGATGATGCCGAACGGATTGCAGAGCGCGATCGACATCTCGTTCGCGCTTGCGCCGCCGAGCTCTCCGAAGAGGGTGCGGAACGCCCCGTCCGCATACTCGGGGGCGGTGAGGCCGAACGCGATCGCGCACGCGGCGGAGAGCGCCAGGGCGACCCAGGTTCGCGGGCGGATCCGGTACCCGCGGTCCGCGGTCCGCGTCATCCGGCGAGCGGTCCAGGCCCAGAGCCACACGAAGGCGAGCCCGAGCGTCGGCCCGAGCCAGGCGGCGACGGGCCCGACGAGCCCGAACGACACGCGGGCGAGAGAGATCCACAGGCCCAGGACCAGGGAAAAAGCGGTGATCAGGGTGGTGCGCACACGCCCGAGTCAAGCAGATTTCGCATCGCCCCGCCAACAGTGCTATTCTCTAACGGTTGTCATCGCAAGGTGGCCGCGCCCCGATAGCTCAGTGGTAGAGCACTTCCATGGTAAGGAAGGGGTCGCCAGTTCAATCCTGGCTCGGGGCTCTGACTCTCTGGCCCGCATTCGTGCGGGCCAGTTTGGCTGAGTAGCTCAGCTGGTTAGAGCGCACGACTCATAATCGTGAGGTCGCGGGATCGAGCCCCGCCTCAGCTACAGAGAGTCACGAGAAAACCCCCGGTTCGACCGGGGGTTTTCTCGTTTCTCCGCCATCCGGGTCGTGCCTGCCTGCGGAGCCGACCCGACGGCCGGGCCCCCGACGGGCGGCAGCATTCGGGACGCCGCCCCGAGGCGATGTCGGCGGCCGGGAGTAGGGTCGTGCCAGTCCCGACACGCCGATCGCAGAGGAGCCGACATGGTCGCACGCGCACGCAAGGCCGATCCAGCGCCCCGCCTCGATCCGATCCGCCTGGACGAGCTCCGCGACGGCGATCCCGGCGCGATCGGTCCGCGCCGCGTGTTCGAGGGCGAGCGCTTCGCGGGCGGCGACCTCTCGGGGCGCGCCGCAGCCGGGCTCACCCTGATGGAGTGCGAACTGCTCGACCTGCGGGCCCACGGCGCCGACCTGCAGGGGTCCCGGTTCGTCGAGACCCGTTTCGAACGCCTCGACGCGCCGAACCTCAAGGCGCGCCGCAGCACCTGGAAGGACGTCGAAGTGCTCTCCTCGCGCGTCGGAGCGGCGGAGCTGTACGACTCCGGCCTGCACCAGGTGCTCTTCGAGGGCTCGAAGCTGGGCTGGGTCAACCTGCGCGCCTCCGAACTGCGCGACGTGCTGTTCCGCGGCTGCCACATCGAGGAGCTCGACCTCGGCGGGGCGCGCATCACCCGCATGGCGTTCGACGGCTGCACGGTCGGCAAGCTCGTGCTCACGGGCGTGCGGTCCGAGGGCTTCGACCTGCGCGGCCTCGAGTTCTCGGGCGTCGAGGGGCTCGAGGGCCTGCGCGGCGCGATCATCTCCGAAACGCAGGCCATCGATCTCGCCCCGATCTTCGCCGCGCACTTCGGCATCGAGGTCCGCGCGAGCTGACCGGGGCGCGATCGCGCCCGGCGCGACGCCGATGGCCGCGGCGGGCGGGGCCAGCCGGGATAATCGATTCCGTGTTCTTCCTCCCCGTCGGTGCCGTCCTGCTGAACGTGTACGCCCTGATCCTCGTGCTCGCCCGAGCCTGGGTGTACCGCACGCCCCTGTACCGGCCGATGCTGTGGAACATCCTGCTCTCGGTGCTGCCCGTCTTCATCCTCGGCATCGGCGGCCTGCTCGGCTTCGCGCTCCTGGTCGTCGCGCCGGCGGTCGGGATCGCGGTACTCGCCGTCGCGGCGATCCTCTGGCTGCTCATGCTGCCGAACGCGAGCTACCTCATCACCGAGCTCAACCAGTCGCACCGGCGTGACGACGACCCGGTGCCGCTCTGGTACGACATCATCCTCGTGATCACCCTCGCGATGTCGGGCGTGATCAACACGGTCTTCAACGTGTTCCTCGCGCACATGTTCTTCACGACGAGCGTGTACGGCGACTCGGCCCGCAACTTCTTGAAGCCCGGTGCGCTCGCGGCGGTCGGGGTCGTCATGCTGCTGCTCGGGTTCGGCATGTACCTGGGGCGCTACCTGCGCTTCAACTCCTGGGATCTGCGTCACCCGGTCTCGTTCCTCCGCAAGTTCTTCGCGCACTTCCGCACCCGTGACCACATCGCGGCCTGCGCGGGCTTCACCGTGACCTACGCCGTGTTCCTCGCGCTCATCTACTGCGTCGTGGCGGGTCCGATGATCGACGGGCTGCTGTCGATCGAGCGGGTGCGGAGCCTGCTGCAGTAGCCTGCGAGCGGGGCGGATCGGACCCGATCCGCATCGCCGGGGGAATCGGGAGGTCGCGATGGCCGATCAGGATGCGCGCGCGATGTCGTTCGGCTCGGTGGCGGCGCTCTACGAGCAGGGCCGTCCCGAGTACCCGAGCGCCGCCATCGAGTGGATGCTCGAGCCCGTGCGCACGGCCGGTGCCTCCCCGAGGGTGCTCGACGTCGGGGCCGGAACCGGGAAGCTGACGCGCGGGCTCGTCGCGGCCGGGAGCCGGGTCACCGCGGTGGATCCCGACGCGCAGATGCTCGCGCAGTTGCGGGCTTCGGTGCCCGGGGTCCCGACGGGGATCGGCACTGCCGAATCGCTGCCCTGCGCGGATGCGAGTGCGGACGCCGTCGTTCTCGGGCAGGCCTGGCATTGGGTGGACCCCGTTCTCGCGTCCCGTGAGATCGCCCGGGTGCTGCGACCGGGCGGGGTGCTGGGGCTCGTCTGGAACCTGCGCGATCCCCGCACCGCCTGGGCTGCGGAGCTCGAGGCGCTGGTGCGTTCGAGCGGTTCGCGGGACACGATGGCCGCGGGCGGTCCCCGGCTGGAGCCCCCGTTCGGAGCTCCGGAGCACGCGAGCTGGGCCTGGGAGCACCCGGCGACACGGGCGACGCTGGCGGGCATGCTGCGCTCCCGCAGCTTCTACATCACCGGGTCCCCGGCCGAGCGTGCGGAGCTCGACGCCGGACTCGTGCGAATCCTGGACGGGCTCGGGCTCAGCGACGGCGAGTCGATCGGGATGCCCTACGTCACGCACGCGTTTCGCGCGATCCTGCCGGGGTAGGGCGGTTCCGCGCCCTCGGGCCGTAGAACGTGCGGCGGAGCCGGCCGCGAGCGCCGGTTTCCGGCACCCGCGACGCAATTCCTGATCGAAGTACGGGAATGCCCTGGACGAACGCGTGATCCCCGGGTACGCTCAACTCGATTCAGGGAAGTTTCAAGTATTGTGCCGCGCCGCTCGGGCGTGCGCGGCGCTTCGCTGAAGCCGGGATCGAGTCGTCGATCGCGGACATCTCGAGCGGTCGGAGGGGGCCGGCGCTCCTGACACGTGGGGAATCTCATGAACACAGCAGCACCATCGCGCCGCCGATTCGCGCGTGCGGCCGCGTGGGCGACCGCAGCGCTGATCGCGCTGCCGCTCGGGGCGCTCGGCGCCACCGCGGCGTCGGCGGTCGTCGGCGACCCGACCGTGGCCACGACCGCTCCGGGCACCACCAGCGTCGCCCAGACCGCCGGCAAGGCGCGCGGCAGCGGCCTCTGGGGGTACGCGGGCGACGTCCGCACTCGCGCGAACGACCTCGTCTACAGCTACGGCGTGGCGACCAGCCCGTCCGACGGCAGCCTCTGGGTGACCGACAGCGCCAAGATCGCGTATGGCACGATCGCGACGCTGTTCTGCTCCACCCAGGGCGGCGTGCTCGTCGACAACGGCAGGGCCTGCTACAGCGGCCAGTCGCGGGTGCAGCGCCACGAGCTGGCCGCGACGCCCGACTGGGCGGCGGGCCAGTACACCGGAAACGGTGCGTACGGCACGGTCGCCGCGGGCGAGAACGCGGGCGTCGGCGCGAACTACGCCAAGCTCGCCGACTCCCAGGTTTGGGACGGCACCACGATGCCGAGCGGCAAGTTCGGCGGCGTGCGCGGCATCGCCGTGACTCAGGCCGGCACGGCGTGGGCGATCGACTCCGACGGCCAGGCCGGCTGGCTGGGCAACCAGAAGAAGATCGTCCGCATGATCGCTCCCGGCGGCGCGGAAGCCGGTGCGATCGGCAAGTCGAGCTGGCCGAGCGGCAACGGGTGGGCGAACCGCTACGACCCCGAGACCTTCGACTACGCGGTCGGCGTCGCCCGCATGAACAACGGCGACATGGTCGTCACGAGCCAGACGCCGGAGCTGCTGAAGCAGTACAAGCCCGACGGCACCTTCGTGCGCAACATCTACCTGAACCAGCCGGCGGGCACGGCGTACGCGGGTGACGGCGGCTTCCGCTCGCCCTACGCGATCGCGGTCGATCCCGCCGACGGCACGCTGCTGGTCGGCTTCATCGATCCGGGCAACGGGAACAAGACCTTCATCCAGCGCGTCGATCCGAACTCCTGCACCACCGAGGCCGTGGGCAACCCGACGGGCTCCTCGCGCGATCGCTGCGCCGTCACCCAGACGATCGGTCTGGGGACGCTCGCGACCGGCGACGGGCAGACCCACGCCACCTTCGCGATCCAGGTGGAGCCGCGGACGGGCGACATCTACGTCGGGCAGCGCAACGGGCTCATCTCGGTCTTCGCCCAGGACGGCACGGCGAAGGGCAAGTTCTCGGCCTTCGGCTCGGGCACCGGCAACGGCCAGCTCTCGACCGTTCGCGGCCTCGCCTTCGACGAGCGCGGCTTCCTCTACGCGACCGTCTCCGAGGGGACCTCGGCGACCCGCGTGGTGATCTTCGCGCGCACCCCCGACCCGGTGACCCAGTTCGCCGCGCAGTACACGAGCCCGGCGAAGACCTCGGTCGACCTCACCTGGGGCGCGCTGCCGGGCGGGGTCACCGCCGACGCGCAGGCGCCGGTGCGCGACTACGTGATCGAGCAGTCGGAGGACGGGGGCACGACCTGGACCGTGGTGCCCGCTGCGGCGTCGACGGCCGCGAGCCGCACCGTCTCGGGCCTCGACCCCGCGAAGACCTACCAGTTCCGCATCTCGGCCTGGAACGAGGCGGGCAACGGCGACACCGCGGTCGCGACCGTGCGCGCTCCGCTGTCGCACCCCTCGATCTCGGTGACCAAGACCGGCAACGGCCAGCAGATCGGCACCCAGGCCTCCGCGCTGCACGTCGCCGCGGGCGCCACCGTCCAGTTCGCCTACACCGTCAAGAACACCGGGGACGTGCCGGTGAAGATCGACGACGTGACCGACAGCGTGCTCGGAACGATCCCCGCACCGAGCGGCTTCAGCGGCACCCTCGGCGTCGGCGAGGAGATCGTCTACACCGCGAGCGGTCCCGTGGCCAAGGACGATTACCACAACCGCGTCACCGTCAAGGCCACCGAGGCGGGTGTCCCGAACGAGCTGCAGCCGGTGCAGGCCGACTGGTACGGCTTCGGCGCGACCGCGGGCCTGCAGGTCGTGAAGACGGGCGACGGGGTGCGCGCCGCCACCGCTTCGGATCGTCACAGCGTCTCCACGAAGCAGACGGTCCCGTTCGTCTACACGGTCACCAACACGGGCAACGTGCCCGTGCGCATCGACAGCGTGAAGGACGATCGGCTCGGCACCATCGCGGCACCGAACGGGTTCGGCGGCACGCTGGCTCCGGGGGCGTCCATCGCCTACCGGGCCTCGGGCAAGCTGCCCGAGGGGACTACGTCAACACCGTGACCGTGACGGGGACCGCGACCGGCACCGCAGCGGAGCTGACCGTGGATCCCGCGAAGGACAGCTGGTACGGCAAGGGGATCGCCGATCGGGTGCCCCCGACCACGACCCCGCCGACCACGCCTCCGACGACTTCGCCGACGAAGCAGCCGAACGGCGGCGGGCTCGCCGACACCGGTGATGCGACGGCCGTCGGCGTGCTCGGCCTGGCGGGCGTGCTCCTGCTCGGCGGCGGCGTGCTGCTGACGGTGAGGCGACTGCGCCGCACCGCCTAGCGCGATCCCTCCAGTGCGCGGGCCCGAACAGGTGAAGCTCCTGTTCGGGCCCGCGCACTGGTGTGTTCCGGGGAGGTTTTCCCGAGTTCTTGCGGGAGACCGACAAACAGTATTGGTGTAGGCGCTTTCGGGGTGCACAATCGTCCGGTGCCGTAATTCGGCGGCGCAGGAACTGGAACCGGGCTATTCGAGACGATGAGCGAGTCGGGAACGGCTGAGCGCGACGCGGTCGTGCTCGGGTCCGAACCTGCCCGATCCGCGTTCGCCGAGGAGCCCGTCGACCCGGCCGCCGACGCTCGGCTCCTCGAAGCCGCGGCTCGTGGTGACGCCGACGCCTTCGCCGAACTCTGGTCCCTGCACCGCGGGGCCGCCTACGCGGTCGCCCGGTCGGTCGCGCCCGGCAACGCCGACGACGTGGTGTCGGAGGCCTATGCGACGATCTGGGCCCGGCTGCAACGCGACTCCGTCCCGGTCGGCGCGTTCAGGGCCCACCTGCTCGAAACCGTGCGGGGCATCTCGGCCCGCTGGTTCCGCGCGGGGCGGCAGGCCGCCCCGGTGCCCGTCGTCGAGGACATCCCGGATCCGACCATCGGCGACGCCATGGAATCGGTCGAGGAACGCGCCATGATCCTCAGCGCCTTCGCCGCGCTGCCCGATCGCTGGCAGCAGGTGCTGCAGTGGCGGGCCGTCGAACGGCTTTCCCGGGCGGAGACCGCCAAACGCCTCGGGATCACCCCGAACTCCGTCTCCGTGCTCGGCCGGCGCGCGGTCGAGGGGCTCCGCGTCGCGTGGCTCGCCCAGTGGCTGCCGACGCCGCCCGGGGGATCGAGCACGCCCGCGTGTTCGAGGCCCTGCCGCGGTACGTGCGGGACTCGCTGCCCCGTGAGCGGGCCGCGCTGCTGCGCTCGCATCTGCGCGGCTGCGGTCAGTGCCGGTCCGCCGAGCAGCAATTGCTCGAGGCGAACCGTCGCCTCGGCGGCGGGATCCTCGGCGTGCTGTTCCTCGGCGGCGCGGGGAGCGCGTTGACCGCGGCGCTGCGGGCCGCGGATCCGGTTGCCCCGGCGGCGTTCACCGTCGCCGGCGGAACGGGGGCGGCGAACGGGGCGGCGGCGATCCGCCCGCTCGCGGCCCTGGGTGGCATGGGTGCGCTCCGCGCCGGCTTCGGCAAGGTCGCGACCGTCGTCGGCGGGAAGATCGCGATCGGCTCCACCGGACTCGTGCTGGGATCCACGCTCGCCGCGGCTGCGATCGCCGGCACCGTGGTGCTCGCGCATCCCTTCGACCCGCAGGCGCCCGTCACGCTCGAGGCCGACGCCGGATGGAGCCCCGATCGGCGGGCGACGCCGTCGGACGACGGATCGGCGACCGCCGGTGCTCCCCGGTCCGTCGCGAAGCGCGGTCCCGGATCCCCGGGGGCCGCCGGAGTGGAACCGGGGGCGGGCCTCGGCGCCGCGTCCGGGCAGGACCCCTCCGGAGCGGGCTCGCAGCTCATGGCCGATGTCGCCCCTCGAGAGGAACCGCTCCTCCCCGAGTCTCCGCTGCGGCCCGGGTCCGAGATCGGCGAGGGCGACCGTGCGGTCGCCCCGAGCCCCCGCCGGCGGAGCGCCCCGACCCGCCGGCGCAGCTCCCGGCCCCGACCGTGCGGAGCACGGGCGATGCCAGTGGCACCATCGCTCCGAAGCTCAGCGGCACGGCGGAGCCCGGGGCGACGATCGCCGTCACCGTCGCCGGGACCCGGATCCTGCCGACCGTCGCCGCGGACGGGACCTGGACCGCGGATCTCGCGGACCTCGATCTCCGGCCGGGATCCCAACGCGCGGACGTCACCCAGGCGCGCGGAGATCGCGTGTCGCCGGCCGCGGCCGTCGCCTTCTCGCTCACCGCACCGAAGGTCGAGCTGACGGCGCTCCCGGTGCGCTCGATCGACACGACCCGCTTCGTCGCGGCCTTCTCGGTCACGGGCGGCGTGCCCGGCGCCACGGTGTGCGTGAGTGCGGGCGCGGCGCAGCCGTCCAGGATTCAGCTGGACTCGCACGGTGCGTACGAGCGCGGGCTGGTGCTGTATCCCACGGGGACGAAGGCGCTGGTCTTCGCCTACTGCGACGCCGAGCAGCGCTTCGGGGTGCGGCAGCGCATCGCCATCCCCTCCGCGGGCGATCCGGGCGCGCCCGCGGACTCCGCGCCCGCGGACCCCGCGCCGGCGGATCCGAGCGCGCCGCAGCCCGCCGAGACCGCGAGCGGTTCGGCGGACTGACCGGCCGCGGACCGGCTCAGGCTCGCGTGAAGACCGCGAGCGCTTCGAGGTGGTGCGTGTGCGGGAACAGGTCGAACGCGCGCACCGGTCCCAGCTCGTAGCCGAGGCCCAGCAGCGTCGCGGTATCGCGCGCCAGCGCGACCGGATCGCAGGCCACGTAGACGATGTTCGCGGGAGCGAGTTCGCCGAGCTGCTGGCTCACGGTGCCGCCCGCGCCCGAGCGCGGGGGATCGAGCACCACGGTCGAGCGGCGGAAGCGGTCGCGCACCGCGGCGGGGGCGGCGAGCAGATCCGCGAGGTAGCGGTCCACGCGAGCGGTGACCGCCAACGCGCCGACGAGCTCCGAGAGGTTCTCGGCGGCGTCGTCGGTCGCGCCGGGATCGGCCTCGACCGTGGTCACCTTGAGTGCGGGGCCGACCGCCTCGGCCATCGCCGCGGCCAGCAGGCCCGCGCCGCCGAAGAGATCGAGGTTCGCCGCACCGGCATCGACGCGACCGGCAGCGTCGAGGGTGGCGATCGCGTCGCGCACCGCGGTGAAGAGCACCTCGGGCGCCTCGCGATGGACCTGCCAGAAGCCTCCGGCGCGCACCAGGAACTCGCGGTCGCCGACGAGCTCGCGGACCGCGTCGTTCTCGCCCGCACGGGCAACGTCCTCGGCGGCGGTGATCAGCATGCGGGGATCGTCCGCGCTGGGAGCGATCAGGTCCACCGACACCAGGTGGTGCATCGGTTCGTCGAGCGGCGCGATCATGTTGACGCCCTCGACCGCGAGCGGCAGGGACTCGACGGGCACGATGGTGCGGCTGCGCGCCGCATACGGACCGACGACGCCGGTCTCGGGATCCACGTGCAGTCGCACGCGGCTGCGCCAGCCGAGGCCGTTCGCCTCGTCGTCGCCGGGGGCGGCCTCGACGGTCACGTCGCGCTCCACGCCGGCGAAGCGCTGCAGCGATTCGGAGAGCACCTGGGCCTTGAGCGCCCGCTGGCGTTCGAGAGCGATGTGGCCGAACTCGGCACCGCCGGCGCGCTCCTCCGGATCGCGCTCCAGCGCCGCCTCGGGCCAGACGTGCGGGCGGCGGTCGGGAGATGCCTCGAGCACCTCGACGGTCACCGCGCGCGCGAACGACTTCTTGCGGGCCTCGGTCACGCGTGCACGCACGCGCTCGCCGGGGATCGCGTCGGCGACGAAGACGACGCGGCCGTCGTGCCGTGCCACGCTCACCCCGCCGTGCGCGATGTTGGTGATCTCGAGCTCGATCTCGTCGCCGGGCTGCAGGGGTGAGGTATTCGCCATGCGCCCATTCTCCCATCCCCCGCGGGATGCGGTTCGACCGCGGCCGGGTTCGGGTTCGGGTTCCGCCTCGGTTTCGGCATGTGGCGGCCCTCGCGGCGTCGAAGCCGCCGCTTGCCGCAATCGAAACTCGGATCGGTGCCGCTCGTGACTGGGTAGGCTGCCCACATGACCAAGCCGAGACCGCGCGGGCGCCCGAAGGGCGGCTCGGACTCGCGGAAACGGATCCTCGCCGCCGCGCTCGAGGAGTTCGGCGAGCGCGGCTACGAGGGGGCGACGATCCGGTCGATCGCGGCGCGGGCGGGAGTCGACTCGGCGCTCGTGCACCACTACTTCGGCACCAAGGCCGACCTGTTCGCCGAGGCCGCGGGAGTGCCGCTGCGCCCCGACCTCGCGGTGCCGGTGATCCTGAGCGGCCCCCGCGAGGAGGTCGGCGAGCGGATCATCCGCTTCGTGCTCGAGTCGTTCGAGCGCGAGGAGGTGCGGCGGCGCGGAGTGATGCTGCTCCGCACGGCGATCGGCGGCAAGCTCGGGACTTCGCTGCTCGCCGGGTTCCTCACGCGGGAGCTGCTGCCGCGGGTCGCCGGGGGCCTCGATGCGCCCGACGCCGAGCTGCGCGCCGAGCTCGTCGCCTCGCAGATCGCCGGGCTGCTCGTGGTCCGCTACGTGCTGGGGGTGAAGCCCCTGGCCGACGCCCCGGTCGAGGAGCTCGTCGCTCGGATCGGGCCGACGGTCCAGCAGTACCTCTTCGGCTGAGCGCCGGTCGCAGGGTCGCCGGGCGGCGCGGAACCGTTGACAGCCCGCGCCCTCGGATTTAAATTCATTACATGATGAATAAAGCGGCGACCGAGACGTCGACCGACGCGGCACCCGACGCGGTGCGGGCGACGGGACTCACCGTGCGCCGCGGCCGCCGCACGGTGCTCGACGGCATCGATCTCCGGGTGCCGCGCGGACGGGTCACCGGCCTCCTCGGGCCGTCGGGCTGCGGCAAGAGCACGCTCATGCGCGCCGTCGTCGGCGTGCAGGCGAACGCCACGGGCGAACTGCGGGTGCTCGAGCTGCCGGCGGGCGCGGCCCCACTGCGCCGACGCGTGGCCTACGCCACGCAGGCTGCCTCGGTCTACGACGACCTGACGGTGCGGCAGAACCTCCGATACTTCGCCCGGGTGCTCGGCGCGCCCCGCGGCGACGCGGAGCGCGTGATCGACCTCGTCGGACTGTCGCAGCAGGCGGGCCAGCGGGTCGACGCGCTGAGCGGCGGCCAGCGCAACCGGGTCTCCCTCGCCGCGGCGCTGCTCGGGGAGCCCGAGCTGATCGTCCTCGACGAACCGACCGTCGGACTGGACCCCGTGCTGCGCGCCGAACTGTGGGAGCTGTTCCACCGGCTCGCGGGCGAGGGCGCGACGCTGCTCGTGAGCAGCCACGTGATGGACGAGGCGCTGCGCTGCGACCGCCTGCTGCTCATGCGCGCGGGCAGGATCATCGCTGACACGACTCCGAGCGAGATGCTCCGGACCACCGGGGCCGGCGACCCGGAAGCCGCGTTCCTCGCGATCATCGCCGCGCAGGAGGGCGGGCCCGCGCTGCCGGAGCCCGGGCGGGCCGCCGCGCCGCGGCACGCCCGCCACGGGGATCCCGCCTCCGACGGGACCGCGGCCGGAACCGGAGGCGAGGAGCGATGACCCCCGCGCGCACCCTCTCGACCGCGGCGCGCGTGCTGCGGCAGCTCACCCACGACCCCCGATCGGTCGCGCTCGTGCTCATCGCCCCGGCGCTGCTGGTCGGGCTCTTCTCCTGGTTGTTCAGCGACCAGCCCGGGGTCTTCGATCGCCTCGGCGGCCCGATCCTCGCGCTCTTCCCGTTCATCCTGATGTTCCTCATCACCTCCGTCACCACGCTGCGCGAGCGGCGCTCCGGCACCCTCGAACGGCTCATGACCACCCCGCTCGGCAAGGCCGACTTCATCGTCGGCTATGCGCTCGCCTTCGGGCTCGCCGCCACCCTGCAGGCCACGATCACCGTCGGGTTCGCCGTCATCGTCTGCGGGCTCAGCACGACCGGCCCCGTCTGGCAGCTCGGCCTCGTCGCCGTGCTCGACGCACTGCTCGGCACCGCGCTCGGCCTGCTCGCCAGCGCCTTCGCCCGCACCGAGTTCCAGGCCGTGCAGTTCATGCCCGTGCTGGTGTTCCCGCAGATCCTGCTCGGCGGGCTGTTCATGCCGCGCGACCAGATGCCCGACGTGCTGCACGCCATCTCCGACTGGCTCCCGCTCAGCTACGCGATCGATGCGGTCACCGCCGTCACGAAGGGGGACGAGGACTGGTCGCTCTGGGGGCCGCTGATCGTGATCGCGACGGTCTCGGCGCTCGCCCTCGCGCTCGCCGCCGCGACCCTGAGGAGGCGGACGCCGTAAACTCGCGGCATGCGCCTGATCCTCGCTTCGACCTCGCCCGCCCGTCTCTCGGTGCTGCGCGCCGCCGGCATCGAGCCGATCTGCTTCTCGCCGCGGGTCGACGAGGAAGCCGAGGTCGTCGCGCGCGAGGCGGAGCTGGGTCGGGCCCTCACCGCACCCGAGCTCGTCGAGTACCTCGGCCGGCTGAAAGCCGAGGACGTCGTGCATCGGCACGCAGCCGAGATCGCGGAGCTCGGCGGCGGGCTCGTGCTCGGCGGCGATTCGGCGTTCCTGATCGACGATCAGATCCTCGGCAAGCCGCACCTGCCCGAGGTGGCGCTCGCGCGCGCCAAGCAGCACCGCGGCCGCAGCGGTGTGCTGCACTCCGGGCACTGGCTCGTCGACGTCGCGGCCGATGGATCCCCGCAGGGGGCCGCTGGCGCCGTCGACACCGCGACGGTGTCGCTCGCGGCGGACGTGACCGACGCCGAGCTGGAGGCGTACGTCGCGACCGGGGAGCCGCTGGAGCTCGCCGGTGGATTCGCGATCGACGGCCTCGCGGGAGCGTTCATCGATCGGGTGGAGGGGGCGACCAGCTGCGTGATCGGGCTCTCGCTGCCGGCGTTCCGACGCCTCGTGCGCGAGCTCGGGCACGACTACCCGTCGCTCTGGAACCGCGCGGCGTAGGACCCGGCGTCTCGTTCCTCGTGCGGGGCGGCCGACGGCTTCTCGCGCGGACCCCGCTCCGGCTACCGCTCCCGGCGGGCGAGCAGCGCGACCGTGAGCGTCGCGATGGTCATGCCGTCGGTCAGATCGACGCCCAGCAGCTCCTCGATGAGCGCGATCCGCTGATAGAAGACCGAGCGCGAGAGCCGCGCCCGCTGCGCCGCGAGCGAGCGGTTCGCGGGGTGCGCGGTCACGGCGTCGAGCACGCGCACGAGGTCGCCGTGGTGCTCCCGGTCGTATTCGACGAGGGGCGACAGCACGTCGCTCGCGAACTCCTGCACCTCGGGCGTTCCCGAGAGCTCGCGGACGAGGAACGCGAGCGGTTGCCGCTCGGCCTGCTGCACGCTGACTCGGCCCGCTCGGGTCGCCGCGGGCAGGATCCCGACCGCGCGCACCGTCTCGAGTGACGAGATCGCGCCGCGCAGACGCCGGGCGGGAACCCCGAGACCGAGGTGCGCGCGCCAGCCGGCCGGGGTGGCGGCCGGAGCGAGCGCGTCGATCTCCCTGGCGAGCCGGGCCGCCAGGGGCGAGGCGATCCCGCGATCGCCGGTCGGGGCGACTCGCGCGTCGCCGTCGGGGAAGGAGAGCAGCGCGAGGAGCACGGGGCGATCGGTGCTCGCGCGCGTTGCGCCGGCATCGCCCGCCGCGCTCCCGGAGGGGCCGGGGCCGAACGCCGCCAGTTCGCCGTCGTCGACCGCGATGAGCGCGCGGCCCTCGGGTGCGATCGCCCGGCGCAGCGCCGACTCCAGCACCGAGCGCTCCTTCGCGGCGGGCCCGCCGAAATCGCCGGCGCCGCGGAGCGTGACTCCGACGGTCACCCGGCCCGCGACCGGCAGCCCGCCCGCCGCGAGCTGAGCTGCGAGCTCGGTCTCGTGCCGGTATCGTCCCCCGAGCAGCGCGCCGACGAGCCGCTTCGACGAGAACCGCACCCAGGCGTCGCCGTCGGGATCGGCGAGGCGTCCGAGCGCGAGGGCGAACGCCCCGAGCTCGAGCACCGTGCGCCGTCCGGCGGGGTGGGGCGCGCCGGGCAGCGCGGTGAGGAATCCCCAGCGGCTGCCCCGCGCCTCGACGGGGACCCGGACCCAGCCTGCGGGAAGCTCGAACCCGCGTCCGTCCGACGCGACCCAGGCCGAGAGCACCTCCTCGGGCGGGTGCCCCGGGCCCGACCAGGCGACGACCCGGTGCGCGGAATCTTCGAGCACGACCGGGGCGCCGATGGTCTCGGCGAGCCGTTCGATCACGTAGTCGACCGGGCTGCGGTTGAGCCCGAGCTCGGTGAGCATGTCGTGGACCTGCGCGCGGGCGCGCAATGCCTCGTTCTGCGCGGCGAGGATCCGCTGGTGCACGCGCTGGGTGATCTGCACGAAGCGGACCTCGCGGCGCAGCACGGCGAGCGGGATCCCGTCGCGCTCGCAGGCGGAGACGAGCGGGGCCGGCGCCTCGGTGAAGTGCACTCCGAGCTCGAGCACGATCGCGGCGACGTCGGCGGCGACGAGCGCTTCGGCGATGCGGGCGAGGCTCCCCTCGTCGCGGGGCCAGCCCGCGCCCGTGGTGAGGACGAGCTCGCCCCCGTCGAGCAGCGAGGCGCCGCCGTCGGCGCCGCTCCCGGCGACCACGTGAGCCCATCGGACCTCGCGGTCGAGTCCGCCGCGTCCGGCGATCAGTTCGAGACGTCCGTCGGCGAGCTCGGGGAGCGCGAGCACCGCGCGCACGCTCGGCAGCGGGGGACGTTCGAGGGGGTCGGCCATGGTGTGCTCCGCTCGCTCCGGGACAACGCCCCGATCGGGGCCACGCGGCTATCATACAGAGTGTCCGGTTGGCTTCAGAAGTGCGGTCGCTTTGCGTGATTCCGGCAAGGAACCTCGCTGAAATACTGGTGACAGTGCGCCGCGCTCGAGGCCGAACACACTGCCCGAGGCGGCGCGGAGGCGACGACCGCGCACGCCGCGCGAGCCGCGCTCCCGCAGCGAGACACCACGAAGAAGAGGATCCGGAGCAGAACCCATGAGCGACTTCATCGACCAGAACGGCGCCGAGCAGAGCTTCGGCGACACCGACGCCCAGCGCGAGGTACGCGCGAACGACCGCCAGTACGTCTTCCACTCCTGGTCGGCGCAGGGCAAGATCGACCCGATCCCCGTCGCCAAGGGCGAGGGCGTGCGCTTCTGGGACTACGACGGGAAGGAGTACCTCGACTTCTCCTCGCAGCTCGTCAACCTGAACCTCGGGCACCAGCACCCGGGACTGGTCAAGGCGATCCAGGAGCAGGCGGGACGTCTGGCGACGATCCAGCCGGCCATGGCGAACGACGTGCGCGGCGAGCTCGCGAAGCGCATCGTCGAGCGCAGCTTCGACGGCGCCCGCTCGGTGTTCTTCACCAACGGCGGTGCCGAGGCCAACGAGTACGCGGTCCGCATGGCCCGGCAGCACACCGGCCGCCAGAAGGTGCTCGCCCGGTTCCGCTCCTACCACGGCTCCACCGCGACGGCGATCACCCTGACCGGCGAATCGCGCCGCTGGGCGAACGGCACCCCCGACGCCGGCGTCGTGCACTTCTTCGGTCCCTACCAGTACCGTTCCGAGTTCTACGCGGAGACCCCGGAGCAGGAGGCGGAGCGCGCGCTCACCCACCTGGAACACACGATCCAGCTGGAGGGCCCCGCGACCATCGCGGCGATCATCCTCGAGACCGTCACCGGCACCAACGGCATCTTCGTGCCGCCGCCCGGCTACCTCGCCGGCGTGCGTGCGCTCTGCGACAAGTACGGCATCGTCCTGATCTGCGACGAGGTCATGGCGGGCTTCGGTCGTACCGGCGAGTGGTTCGCCTACCAGGCGTTCGACGTGAAGCCGGATCTCGTGAGCTTCGCGAAGGGAGTGAACTCGGGGTACGTGCCGCTCGGCGGCGTGGTGATCTCGGAGGAGATCCACAACAGCTTCGTCGAGAAGCCGTTCCCGGGCGGTCTCACCTACAGCGGTCACCCCCTGGGCTGCGCCGCGGGCGTCGCGACCTTCGACATCTTCGAGGAGGAGGGGATCATCGAGCGCGTCCGCGACCTGGCCGCCCGCGTCGTCGAGCCCCGCCTGCGCGAGCTCGCCGAGAAGCACCCGTCGATCGGCGAGGTGCGCGGTACCGGCCTGTTCTGGGCGCTGGAGCTCGTCACCGATCGCGGCACCCGGGCGCCGCTCGAGGGCGAGGGCTACAACGCGGTCATCGCGGCCTGCAAGAACTCGGGCCTGTGGCCGTTCGCGGCGGGCAACCGCCTGCAGATCGCCCCGCCGCTCGTCATCAGCGAGGCGGACCTGGTCCGTGGCCTCGACATCATCGATGCCGCGCTCGACGTCGCCGACGGGTACGTGGCTGCGTAGCCTGCGCGACGACCCGTGCGGGAGGGCTCCGGAGCTTCGGCTCCGGAGCCCGTTCTCGTCCGCGTCGGTGTCCTCGGTCCGGTGGCGCGCCGGGAACGGCGTTCCCCTGGAGTAAACCGACGCTCGGCGAACTCCCAGTTTTTCCCCTCGACTGGCTGTGCTCGCAAGGTCAGACTGATCCCAGGCCCGCTGGGGGCCGAGCGTCCCGAAAGGATCACCGCAGATGAGCGCTCTCGAAGACATCAGGAAGTACGCCCCGGACGCCGAGGAATCGGTGGTCGCCGCGATGGAGAAGACGTATGCGCTCGCGCTGCGCGATGCCGACGCGCGCCAGGTGTCCTTCAGCGACCAGGCGGAGCTGAAGACGGTGCGGGACAACTTCGTGAAGGGCAAGCTCGGCGTCACCGATTCCGACGCTGACATCGATGCGGCGATCGCGAAGGTGGGGGAGCGGGTTCCCGGTCACAAGCAGCGGCTCACGGTCTACTACCTGCTCGCGCAGCACTACGGCAAGCTCTCCGTCTTCGGCGGCTGAGCGGGCGCCGAACGCGCCGAGGCGCGGAGCCGAGATGCAGATGCCGAAGGCCTCCGAGGAGCAGAAGCAGCACTTCCGCGATCTGATCGCGGAAGTGGGCGCGAGTGCTCCCGAGGTGGAGGTGAAGCCGATGTTCGGCCAGCTCGGGGCGTTCGTGAACGGCAACATGTTCGCGGGGCTGTTTGGACCCGACCTCGGTGTGAAGCTCGCCGAACCGGACGCGGTCGTGCTGGCCGCGTCCGGTGGCGGGCCGTTCGGGCCGGTCGAGCGGCCGATGGGCGGGTATCTGACGTTGCCGGCGGACGCGGATGCGACGGAGTGGATCGGGCGAGCGCTGGCCCAGGTCGCCGCGCTTCCACCGAAGGCACCGAAGCCGCCTCGGGCGAAGCGCTGATCGGTCCCCCGCCTATGCGGATCGCGGTTCCGGTCCCAACCGCTCCGGGTGGGAGAAATCGAGCGGGCCCGTGTGGGCCGCCAGGGCGAATAGTCGATCGTCGACCCGGTCGAAGCGCGCCCCGAAGCGATGCTCCGCTCGGTCGATTCGCTTGGTGAGTTTCGCGTCGACCGCGTCGATTCGCTTGCCGAGTTGGGATTCGACCTGGTCGATTCGTTTGCCGAGTTGACTCTCGACCTGGTCGATCCGCTTGGTGAGCTTCGTTTCGACCGCGTCGATTCGGTGGGTGAGAGCGGTCTCGATCTCTCGGATCTGAACGGTGAGTCGGGCATCGACGTGACCGAGGGTGGTTCCGACGGCGTCGATGCGGTGTTCCAGGCCGTCGATGCGATGGGTGAGGCGACCCTCCGAGCGGCGGCTGGTCGTCAGGATCATGCCGCCGAGGGTGGCGCCGAGCGTCACGAAGCCGACGAGGACGGTGACGAGCGAGCTGAGCTCCAAACTGCCTCCTCGGTCTGCCGGACTGGTGGATACCAGCCAGGCTAGGCGCGTTCAGTGCGTCTTGCGGTCGCCGAACGCAATCTGTGGAGAACTCGTGCCGGACCCGAACTGTGTCGGACGATCCGGCTACTCGGACGAGTCGGAAGGGCCCATGATCCCGGTCGCGGGCTCCCCGGGAAGCGGCGCGTAGCGCAGCAGCACGGTTCCGGCGTTCCCGGCAACCGGGGGCTCCAGGAGCCGGAGATTGCGCGGTGCGGCGCCATCGGGGAACACGCGACGCCCCTCGCCGAGCACCACGGGATAGACCCACAGCCGCAGTTCATCGAAGAGTCGCTCGGCGAACAGCGTCTGGGCGAGATCGATGCTGCCGATCACATGCGTCTCGCGGTGGCGGGCGCGCAGCACCGCGACCTCGCTCGCGAGGTCCTCCCCGATCCGGGTGCTGCCGGCCCAATCGAGCCGCGTCACCGGGTTCCGCGAGGCGACGTATTTCGGGCGGGCGTTGAGGATCCGCCCGATCTCCGTCTCGTCGTGCAGCGGCCAGTAGGCGGCGAAGAGATCCGCGGTGCGGCGGCCCAGGAGCAGCGCGTCCATGCTCCGGATGCCGTCCAGGATCGTGCGACCGGCCATGTCGTCGTCGAACGGCGCCTGCCAGCCGCCGAAGCGGAAGCCGCCGCTCGGGTCCTCGTCGGGGCCTCCCGGCGCCTGGGCGACTCCGTCGAGGGTGGTGAAGAGGTCGATCACGATGCGACCGGCCCGATCCTGCTCGTGCATGGTGGACTCCGTTCAGGTGAGCGCGTGCTCGGGGAGGTCCCGGGCGTGTGCGGGGGTGATCCGATCGATGCGGAAGGTTTCGGCGAAGCCGCCGAGCACGGAGGCGTCGCCCCGCACCACGGCGACGAGATCCTGCTCGATCGCTTCGGCGGCCGTGACCTCGCCGCCGATGAGGCGACGGATGCCGGGTCCGGCGACGATCACGCCGTCGGGGTCTCCGTCGGGGACGCGGTTGCCCGCGACCGTCGGATCCGGTGCGATCCTGGCGACGGTGAGCGCGCGGTCGCGGACCGTCGCGCGGAGGGCGACCTCGCCGACGTGGAGCTCGTAGTCCGCGTCGGCCGCATGCTCGGGGCGGAACGACGTGCGCAGCGCCATGCTGAGCGAGTCGGGCGTGACGATGTCGTCCGCTTCCGGCTCTCCCATCGCCTGGAAACCCCAGCGTCCCAGCGCGAGCATGATCGGCTCGAGCGCGCGCCCGTAGTCGGTGAGCTCGTAGACGAGGCCGCACCTGGCGAGCGGGACCCGCCGCACCACTCCGCCCTCCTGCAGCTCCTTGAGGCGAGTGCTGAGGATGTTGGTCGGGATGCGGGGGAGCCCCTGCTTCAGATCGGTGTATCGGCGGGGTCCGACGAGCAGGTCGCGGAGGATGAGCAGCGCCCATCGCTCCCCGACCAGCTCGACGGCGGAGGTGACGCCGCAGTACTGGCCGTAACTGCGCGCGGCCATCTCAGGACCCGGGGACCGGATCCGGGCCTGCGCCGTGCTCGGCGACGTAGGCCTCGGGGCCCTGCTCGGCGGCGGCCTGCGCCATCCAGTTGAAATCGATGATGTTGCCGTCCGGGTCGTGCAGGCCGCGCTGGTACATGAAGCCGTAGTCCTTGGCCTCGCCGGCCTCGGACCCACCGGCGGCGATGCCGGCTTCGACGACGGCGTCGACGGCCTCGCGGGAGTCGCGGGTGAAGGCGACCGACACCTGCGCGCTCGTCTCGGGATCCGCGATCGGCTTCTCGGTGAACTGCGAGAAGTGCTGGTGCGTCAGCATCATGAAGTAGGTGTTCTCGTCCCAGACGATGCAGGCGGCGTTCTCGTCGGTGAAGAGCGGGTTGATGCCGGCGCCGAGCGCCGTGTAGAACGCCTTGCTGCGTTCGAGGTCCTTGGTGGTGAGGTTGACGAAGATCACGATGACTCCCTTGTGCGTTCGATGACTCGGGCCTGCCCGATACGACTAGCTTGCAAAAAACAAGCAAGCTTGTCAACGACGAGTTCTGCCCAGGGGTGCTCGATCGCGCAACTACATAGCGCAACTATGTAAAAAGTGCTACGGTTGCTTGCTGTGGAAGAGAACGTATCGGAGAGTGGGGTCCGAATGGATCGCCTGGCTCTTGAATTGACTCGGGCGACCTCGCGATTCACCCGGCTCGCCGGGCGGGTCCCCGGCAGCTCCTACTCGACCGTCGCGTGGCGGGTCCTCGCCGAGCTCGAGCTGCTCGGCCCCGCGCGGATCAGCGAACTCGCCCAGCGCGAGCGGATCGCGCAGCCCTCCATGACGGCGCTCGTGCAGCGACTCGAGTCCGAGGGCTGGGTCGATCGCGGTCCCGATCCGCACGACGGCCGGGCCACCCGCATCGAGATCACCGCCGCGGGCGCCGCAGCGCTCTCCCAATATCGGCGCGCGGCCGCGGAACGGTTCCGTCCGCTGCTCGCCGACCTCACCGACTTCGACCGGGCGACGCTCTCACGCGCGGCAGAGCTGCTCCAGCAGCTCGCCGACGGCGTCGACCGCGCCTAGCCCGGCGAACCACCCCCATCGATCCCGAAGGAGTCATCACGAGTACGCTCACCGATCCCCAGCCGTCCACCGGATCCGTGCCGGTGCCGAGCCCGGGCGGCGCCCGGCCCGCAGCTCGCACCGCGACACCGCGCAAGGCCTCGATCCTGCGGCAGCCCACCGCGGTCTGGGCGATCGCCTTCGCCTGCGCCATCTCCTTCATGGGGATCGGGCTCGTCGATCCGATCCTCCCCGCGATCAGCCACGAACTCGGTGCGAGCTCGGGGCAGACGATGCTGCTCTTCACGAGCTACCTCTTCATCACCGGCATCGCCATGTTCTTCACCAGTTGGGTCTCGGGCCTGCTCGGCGTGCGCTGGACCCTGGTGCTCGGGCTGATCCTCATCGTCGCGTTCGCGGCGTTCGCCGGCCTCTCCGGCACCGTGGACGAGATCATCGGGTTCCGGGCCGGCTGGGGCCTCGGCAACGCGCTCTTCATCTCGACCGCCCTCGCCGCCATCGTCGGCGCGGCATCGGGCGGCTCCCGGCAGGCGATCGTGCTCTACGAGGCCGCGCTGGGGGTCGGCATGGCGGTCGGCCCGCTCGTCGGGGGCGCTCTCGGGTCGATCTCGTGGCGCGGCCCCTTCTTCGGGACCTCGGCGCTCATGGCGATCGCACTCGTCGCGATCCTCGTGCTGCTGCGCGCGCCGAAGCAGAGCGCGGCCGAGCGCGCTGCCGCCCGCGCGTCCCGACCCTCGTTCACGGCCAGCTTCCGGGCGCTCCGCAATCCGGCGCTGCTCGCGCTCGCCGCAGTGGCCTTCTTCTACAACTTCGGCTTCTTCGTGCTGCTGGCCTACAGCCCGTATCCGATGGAGGCCGCGGCGAAGGCGGCCGGCATGACGGCGTTCGGTGCGCACGAGCTCGGCCTCGTGTTCTTCGGCTGGGGTCTCGCGCTCGCGGTCACCTCGGTGCTCGTCGCGCCGGTGCTGACCCGCCGCTTCGGTCTGCGCCCGGTGCTCTTCACGATGCTCGGCGGGCTCACCGTCTGCCTGGCGCTGCTGGGCGTCTTCGTCGGCAGCTTCACGGGCCTGGTCGTGGTGATCGTCGTCAGCGGCCTGCTGCTCGGCATCATGAACACCGCCCTCACCGAAGCGGTCATGGAGGCGACGGATCTGCCGCGAAACGTGGCCTCCTCCACCTACTCGGCCGTGCGCTTCATCGGCGGCGCGATCGCGCCCGCCGTCGCCGGCCCCATCGCAGCGGGTCTCGGTGCCGCGGCCCCCTACTGGATCGGCGCGGCGTCGCTCGTGGTCTCGATCATCGTGCTCGCGAGCGTCGGGCACCTGCTGCACCGTGTCGGTGCGACGCCGCACGAGAGCGCGGCGGGAGAGGCGCAGGCGATCACGGCGGGCGACGCCGTGTAGCCGCGTCGCGGCGCATCGGCTCTCCCGGCCCGGGCGGGTCGGCGGCCGCCACTCAGCCGGACTCGAGCGCTCAGCCGGACGGATCCCAGCGATTCGTCCGGCTGAGCGCTCGAGTCCGGCTGAGTGCGTGAGGGGAGCACATGGCCGCCCCGTCGGGGGATCACTCGGCCGCCTGTTTGCGCTCTCAGGTTCATCGTTTTAGACTGACTAGTCAGTTTAGGAACGCATCGAACCAGAGGAACCTCCGTGAACGCATCGGATCCGACCCAGATCCTGGAACTCGATCGGCCGACCGGGAACCCCGTACCCGCTCCCGCGACCGGTCCCGCAGGCACCGCGCACCCCGCCTTCGAACTGCGCGGTGCGACCGTGACCGCCGACCGCGGCACCGTCTTCGGCCCGCTCAGCGTCACGAGCGCGAGCCCGGTCTCGGTCGTGCTCGGCTCGCGCGGCACGGGGCGCACCTCCCTGCTGCTCAGCATCTCCGGCCGTATGCGGCTGAGCGGGGGCGAGCTCACCACGCTCGGCGAGAGCCGGCTCAGCGAGATCCGCAGCCGCACCGGCGTCGTCGGCTTCGAGGCCGTGGACGCGCTCGAGCAGGCCGTGACGCTCGGCGCGACCCTGCGTGAGCGGCTCGCCTGGGCCATGCCCTGGTATCGACGCACGCCCCGCGTCACCCCGGAGCTGTCGTCCGAACTGCTGGCCACCGCCTTCGGCGAGTTCGAGCAGCCGGACCCCGGCACGCTCGTGCGTGAGCTGGGCGCCGCCGAGGAGATGCTCGTGCGCGTCGCGCTCGCCCTCATCGAAGGGCCCGAGCTCCTCGTCGTCGACGACTTCGACGCCGTGCGGGATCCCGCGGAGCGCGCCATCGTCGCCGAGCGCCTGGGCGCGCTCGCGGCGCAGGGGATCCGCGTGGTGCTCGCCACCAGCGACCCGGGCGACGTCGAGCTCTTCGCCGCCCACGAGCCGACCGTCGTCGAGCTCTGATCCCCTCGCCCCGGCCGCGCCACAGCACCGACGAACGTCACCGATAGTCGAAAGAACCGCAATGTCACTCCTCACCCGCAGCACCGAGCTGAAGCGCTTCAAGCAGGGCACCCTGCCGAAGATCGCGCTCGTGGTGCTCCTCGTCATCCCGCTCATCTACGGCGCCCTGTACCTCTGGGCGTTCTGGGCTCCCACCGACAACCTCGACAAGCTCCCCGTTGCGATCGTCAACCTCGACGAGTCCGCCGAGAAGCCCGACGGTTCGAAGCTCTCCGCCGGCCACGACGTCGTCGAGCAGCTGCAGGACCGCAAGGACCTCGACTGGAAGGCGCTCGACGCCGACTCGGCGAAGACCGCGGTGTCGGACGGAGACGTGTACTTCTCGGTCACGATCCCGAAGGACTTCTCGAGCACCCTCGCCGGGCTGCAGGACGATCCGAAGGCCGGGGAGATCCAGGTCGTGTACAACGACAACAACTCCTTCCTCGCCTCGACCCTGGGCAAGCAGGCGATGGTCCAGCTGCGCGGCGCGGTCGCGGAGACCGCGACGCAGACCGCCGCCGAGCAGGTGCTCGTGGGCGTCGAGAAGCTGAGCGACGGTACCCGCACCGCCGCCGATGCCGCGGGCACCCTCGAGCAGGGCACGTCCGCACTCGCGGCGGGCAGCGGCAAGCTCAGCGTCGGGCTCGGCACGCTCGCCGACGGCACGGCCGAGATCGCTGCGGGAGCCCCGGCGCTCGTCGACGGCACGCAGCAGCTCGCGAACGGCGCCGGCGCCGCGCGCGACGGCAGTGCGAAGCTCGCCGCGGGCAGCCAGGCGCTCGCCGAGGGCACGGGCAAGGTGTCGGACGGCGCGACGCAGCTGTCCGCGGGCGCGAAGACGCTGAGCGACAAGCTCCCGGCCGCCGCAGCGGGCGCGACCCAGCTGCGCGCGGGCATGGACGAGCTCGCCGGGAAGGCGCCCGTGCTGGCGAAGGGCGCGAACGACGCTCTGGCTGGCTCGAAGGAGCTCTCGGAAGGTCTGCCGCAGTTGCAGGCCGGTGCCAAGACCGTCTCGGGATCGTTGGCGCGGATCGCCGCACTCGCTCAGAAAAGCCCCAATCTGACGCTGGGCCAACTGGATCAGATGCTCGTGAACGAGGGCGGGTCGTTGAATGCGCTCGTCGGTGGATCGGAGGACCTCGCGACGAAGCTCGAGGAGCTTCGACCGGCGCCCAGCGGCTCACCGTCGGACTCACCGAACTGAACACCGGCGCCTCGGTCCTCCCCGCAAAGGCGGCTCAGGCGCAGGCCGGTGCCCAGCAGCTCGAGGCCGGATTGCAGCAGCTCCAGGCCGGGGCGGGGACCCTCGCCCAGAAGTCGGGCGAACTCGCGGCCGGCGCGCAGCAGGTCGCGGCGAAGAGCCCCGAGCTCGCATCCGGCGCGGGGCAGCTCGCCGCCGGCACCCAGCAGCTCGCGGACGGCGCGGGCGCACTCGCCTCGAAGACGCCCGAGCTGGCCGCCGGCGCGACCAAGCTGAACGACGGTGCGCAGGAGGCCAGCTCGAAGTCGAAGGACCTCGCGAAGGGCGCGACGAAGGTCGACGACGGCGCGGGCACCTTCGCGTCGAAGCTCAAGGACGGTGCCGCCGAGGCGCCGACCTTCGCCGAGGGCCAGACCGCGAAGATCTCCGAGACCATGGCCGCACCGGTCAAGCTCGACGAGACGACCGAGAACGGCGTGCAGGGCTTCGGCGGCGGCTTCGCCCCGTTCTTCATCGCCCTGGCGTCCTTCGTCGGCGCGCTCATCACCTGGCTGATCCTGCGTCCGATGCCGCGCCGCCCGCTCGCGTCGAACGTCTCGGGTCTGCGCTCGGTGCTCACGGGCTTCGGCCCCGCGGCGCTGATCGGCATCGGTCAGGTGATCATCATGATGTCGGTGCTGGTGTTCGGGATCGGCCTGCGACCGGTGCACTGGGTCGGCATGAGCCTGTTCATGCTGCTGACGACGTTCGCGTTCCTCGCGCTGCAGCAGATGTTCATCGCGGTGCTCGGCACGGCGACGGGACGCGTGGTCAGCCTCGTGCTGCTCATGCTGATGCTCTCGTCGTCGGGCGGCACCTACCCGGTCGAGACGACGCCCGGATTCTTCCAGGTGCTGCACCCGTTCATGCCGGCGTCCTACGTGGTCGACGGGCTGCGCCAACTCATCGGCGGCGGCATCGACGGCCGGTTCTGGGGCTCGCTCCTGGTGATGCTCGCGGTGCTCGTCGGTTCGCTCGCGATCAGTGCGATCGCGGCACGCCGGCAGAAGGTGTGGACGATCAAGCGACTGCATCCGGAGCTCGCGATCTAGCGACCCGGGGTTGCGGCCCTCGCGCGGAGATCCGCACGGGATCGCAGATTCCACGGGAATCGGATCCGGGATCGTGCGGATCCCCGCCGGAGCGCTGCGGCACCCGCGGTAGGGGAAGATGGACGCATGGCACGCGTGAACACGAAGCAGCTCATCCGCGACGCGGCGGTGCGCGTGGCGGCCGAGCACGGCATCAGCGGTGCCTCGATGGATCAGATCGCCGAGGCCGCCGGAGTCGCCAAGGGCAGCCTGTACTACAACTTCGCGTCGAAGGACGCGATCTTCGAGGCCGTGATCCAGGGCGGATTCGAGCACCTGGCCGAGGCCGTCGACGCGGCGCGCGAGGGGGTCGCCCCGGCAGATGCCCCGCGTGCGGTGGCGGGCGCCACCCTCGAGACGCTGCGCGGCAACCTGGACCTCGCGAAGCTCATGGCCTCGGAGGTGTTCCGCACGGACCGGCCGTGGGCCTCCGCCATGGATCTGGCCCGCTCATCCGTCGTGGTGCGGTTCCGCGACGTGCTGCGCGACGCGCGCGCCGCCGCGGGGGATCCCACGGCGGACGAGGTGACCGAGATCGCGGGCGCGGCCTTCTTCGGCGCGCTCGCGGGAGCCTGCCTCGACTGGCTGCTGTTCCGGCAGGACCAGTCGATGGAGCAGGTGCTCGACCAGGTGCTCCGCGCGCACTGAAGCCGTCGCCGCGACCCGGACTGCGCGGCTCAGCCCTGCGGCGCGAGGCCGAGGCGCGGATACAGCTCGGGGAACGCGCGCAGCAGCCCGGGCACCAGCGCACTGGTGTGGTCGGCGCCGGGGATCGCGAACCACGAGGTCTCGAATCCCGCGTCGTGCGCGATCTGCGCGGACCGCTTCGTCTGCTCGGTGAACACCGGATCCTGGTCGCCCGCGGTGAACACGGCGACGTGCCCGGCGAAGCGGCCCGCGTTCCGCGCGGCCGTCGTCGCGGGCTTGGCCGCCTCGTAGGCGGCCTCGTCGCCGCCGAACACCTGCTGGAGCACCTCGTCCGGGAACTCGGTTCCCTGGAAGGACTCGCCGGACAGGCTCACCACGTTGCCCCAGACATCGGGGTGGGCGATGCCCCACGCGAGCGCGCAGCCGCCGCCGTTCGAGAAGCCGGCGATCGTCCAGGCGGACGGATCCTTGGCGATGCGCAGGTGCGTGCGCGCCCAGTGCGGGATGTCGGTGGTGAAGTACTCCTCGACCCCGCCGAACGCCGCCGAATCGACGCAGGCGGGGTTGTTGTCGGGCGCTCCGAGCTGGTCGGCGACGATGACAATCGGCGCGAGGCCGTGATGCTCCGAGGCGAGGCGGTCCATCGCCTCGCTGATGGGGCCGGGATCCGGCGACCCGGGTTGCCCCATCATGAAGACGATGAGGGGCAGGGGCGGGGGATCCGGCGTCAGCGCGGCAGGCGGCAGGTAGAGCGATGCGGAGCGCGCGGCGAAGCCGGCGGTCGACGGGATCCGGAGCGCCCCGCTCAGCGGAACGACCGCTCCCTGCTCGGGCAGGTCGCCGGGCGCGCGCCAGGTGTCCGCGACGGGTGCTGCGGGACCGGGACCGGGCAGGGGCGCGGCGATCCGCACCGTCGCTCCGCGGGTCGTGGTGCCGGTCGCCCCGGCCGCCGGAGCGACCCTGGCGAGCGTCTCGTGCACGGCGAGCGCTGCGATCAGCAGGAGGAGCACGAACAGCAGCGAGAGCAGATGGCCCCGCCGGGAACGGAGGCCGTGCGCGGCGATCGGGACGCCGAAGGGCGGTCGGATCCGAGGATCCGACCGCCCTTCGAGGAAACGCACGATCGCGCTCGCGTCAGTTCGTCCCGAGCAGCTTCTGGATGCGCTGCACGCCCTCGAGCAGGGCGTCGTCTCCGAGCGCGTAGCTGAAACGGAGGAAGCCGGAGGGGCCGAAGGCTTCGCCGGGGACCGCGGCGACCTCAGCCTGATCGAGGATCAGGTCGGCCAGCTCGAGCGAGGTGGTCGGGGTGACGCCGGCGATCTCGCGGCCGAGCGCGCCCGCGACGTCGACGTAGGCGTAGAAGGCGCCCTCGGGGGTCGGGGCATGGAAGCCGTCGACCCTGTTGAGTTCCGCGATGATCGTCTTGCGACGGCGGTCGAAGGCCTGCCGCATCTCCTCGATCGGCTCCTGCGGGCCGTTCAGGGCGGCGATCGCCGCGCGCTGCGCGATGTTGTTGATGTTCGAGGTGAGGTGCGACTGCAGGTTCGCGGCGCCCTTGATCACGTCGGCGGGGCCGAGCATCCAGCCGAGACGCCAGCCGGTCATCGCGTAGGTCTTCGCGACGCCGTTGACGAGGATGGTGCGGTCGGCGAGCGCGGGGACCGCCTCGACGATCGAGACGGCCCGCACGCCGTCGTAGGTGAGGTTCTGGTAGATCTCGTCCGAGATGACCCACAGTCCGTTGGCGTCGGCCCACTCGCCGATCGCCTTCGTCTCCTCCGGCGAGTAGACGGCGCCGGTGGGGTTCGAGGGGGAGACGAAGAGCAGCACCTTGGTGCGATCGGTGCGGGCGGCCTCGAGCTGCTCGACGGTCACCTTGTAGCCCTGCTCGGAACCGGCGAACACCTCGACGGGCACGCCGTCGGCCAGGCGGATCGCCTCCGGGTAGGTGGTCCAGTACGGGGCGGGGAGCAGCACCTCGTCGCCCGGATCGAGCAGCGCCTGGAACGACTCGTAGACCGCCTGTTTGCCGCCGTTGGTGACGATGATCTGCGACGCGGGAATCTCGAGGCCCGAGTCGCGCAGCGTCTTCGCCGCGATCGCCTCGCGCAGCTCGGGCAGGCCCGCAGCCGCCGTGTAGCGGAAGTTCTTCGGATCGTCGAGCGCGGCGCGCGCCGCGTCGACGATGTGCGCGGGCGTCGCGAAATCGGGTTCGCCCGCGGCGTAGCTGATGACGGGACGGCCCGCGGCCTGGAGGGCTTTCGCCTTCGCGTCGACCTTGAGCGTTGCGGACTCGGCGATGGCGCCGATCTTCTTTGAAAGACGGGAGATGTGGCTCACGCATCCATCCTACGGCGGAGGGGTGTGCGCCGCTCGCATGCGTTTGCTGGGAGCGCCGCGCCTCCGAGCGGGATCACGGCACGGCGCGCCCGGGCGGAGGGGTGCGCGTTCGACATCCGGCCCCCGATCCCGTAGACTCATCAGCGGTAGTTGACTTCTGCCAGAATTTCCTATGCCCGAAGGGGTTGGAAATTCGGCGGTAAGCACTCCATAGGGCGGTGGCGCAATTGGTAGCGCAGCGGTCTCCAAAACCGCAGGTTGCAGGTTCGAGTCCTGTCCGCCCTGCCACACCTCGTCGCATCGCGGTCGCGAAAGCGACGGGGCGATGAAAGGACGGGAATCCGTGAGCAGCAGTGAAATCGAAGAGTCCGGTGGCGGTCTCGTCGAGCGCGCGAAGGCCGATCGTGCCAAGCGCGGCTGGTTCGGCCGGATCCTCCTGTTCTTCCGGCAGGTCATCGCCGAGCTCAAGAAGGTCGTCACGCCGACCCGCAAGGAGCTCATCAACTACACCCTCGTGGTGATCGGCTTCGTCGTCGTGATGATGGCGCTCGTCTGGGTCCTCGACCTGGCGGCTGGTGCGGCCACCCTGTTCATCTTCGGAACTCCGCTCAACTAGCGCTCCGATCCCAGAGATTTCGTTTTTCGCGAGAGAGCAAGAAAGTCAGATGACGACCGAGAACAACACCCCCGAGTCCGACCTCGACGCTGCCCTCGACGCGCTGGCCCGCTCCGCCGACCCCGAGGCGGATGCCGTGGTCGAGGACGCGCTCGAGATCGACCAGCCCGCCGAGGCCGACGCCGCGGCCACCGCCATCGCCGAGTCCGCCGCCGACGGCGAAGCGGACACCGAGGCCGACGCCGAGGACCCCTACGCCGCGTTCAAGCGCGAGCTGCGGGTCAAGCCGGGCAAGTGGTACGTCGTCCACAGCTACGCGGGCTACGAGCGCAAGGTCAAGTCCAACCTCTGGAACCGCCGCGAGACCATGGGCGCCGTCGACGACATCTTCGAGATCCAGGTCCCCATGGAAGAGGTCATGGAGGTCAAGAACGGTCAGCGCAAGATGGTGACCCGCGTGCGGATCCCCGGGTACGTGCTGGTCCGGATGCACCTCAACGAGAACTCCTGGTCCGTCGTGCGTCACACCCCGGGCGTGACGGGCTTCGTCGGCAACGCGCACAACCCGGTGCCGCTGCGGTTCAAGGAAGCCTTCGAGATGCTTAAGAGCACCGTCGAGCTCGAGCCGGTCGCGACCGCCAAGGGCAAGGCCGCGGCCACCGCCGCGGCGCAGGGCAACGTCGAGATCGACTTCGAGATCGGCGAGACCATCACCATCAAGTCGGGCTCCTTCGAGGGACTGCCCGGCACGATCAGCGAGATCAACCCGGCGAGCGGCAAGCTCACCGTGCTCGTCTCCCTGTTCGAGCGCGAGACCCCGGTCGAGCTCAGCTTCGATCAGGTCACCAAGATGGTCTGACCCTCGAGGTCCGTTTTCCCGAACGCCCCGCTGCTCCCGAGCAGCGGGGCGTTCGCTGTAGCGGGAAGGGTCGGAGTCCTCCGATCGCCGGGCTGACGGCGACCCCGATCCCTGCTACACTGTTGTGGTTTGCGTCCGCGTGATCCGGCTTCGTCGAAGCGGTGACCGCCGATGCGGACCGCGCACCGCGATCCGGAACGGCCGGAAGCCGCGGGAGAGCACGTGCGGCAGCGCGCGCGTTCGAGGAAAGGAAACATCATGGCAAAGGCCAAGAAGGTTACCGGTCTGATCAAGCTTCAGATCGCAGCCGGCGCCGCCAACCCGGCACCCCCGTGGGTCCTGCGCTGGGTCAGCACGGCGTCAACATCATGGAATTCTGCAAGGCCTACAACGCGGCCACGGAGTCCCAGCGGGGCAACATCGTCCCCGTCGAGATCACCGTCTACGAGGACCGTTCGTTCACGTTCGTCCTGAAGACCCCGCCGGCCGCCGAGCTCCTGAAGAAGGCCGCCGGCGTCCAGAAGGGTTCGGGCACCCCGCACACCGTCAAGGTCGCGAAGGTCACCGCCGAGCAGGTTCGCCAGATCGCCGAGCAGAAGCAGGCCGATCTCAACGCGAACGACATCGACGCGGCTTCGAAGATCATCGCGGGCACCGCTCGCTCCATGGGCATCACGGTCGAAGGCTAAGGGGTACGGAAATGGCACAGAAGTCCAAGGCGTACCGCGCCGCTGCCGAGAAGATCGAAGCAGGCAAGTTCTACTCTCCCGCCGAGGCCGTGGCCCTGGCGAAGGAGACCGGTTCCACCAAGACCGACTCGACCGTCGAGGTCGCCGTCAAGCTCGGTGTGGATCCCCGCAAGGCGGACCAGATGGTCCGCGGCACCGTCAGCCTGCCCCACGGCACCGGCAAGACGGCGCGCGTCATCGTGTTCGCGACCGGCCCCGCGGCTGAGGCGGCTCTCGCCGCCGGCGCCGATGAGGTCGGCGGCGACGAGCTGATCGAGAAGGTGGCCGCAGGCTACACCGACTTCGATTCGGCCGTCTCGACCCCGGAGCTCATGGGCAAGGTCGGCCGCCTGGGCAAGGTGCTCGGCCCCCGCGGTCTGATGCCGAACCCCAAGACCGGCACCGTGACCCCGAACGCGGCCCAGGCCGTGACCGACATCAAGGGCGGCAAGATCGAGTTCCGCGTCGACAAGCACGCCAACGTGCACTTCATCGTCGGCAAGGCGTCGTTCTCGGCCGAGCAGCTGAACGACAACATCGCCTCGGTGCTCGAGGAGATCGTGCGTCTGAAGCCGGCGTCGTCGAAGGGCAAGTACCTGATCAAGGGTGCCGTCTCGACCACGTTCGGCCCGGGCATCCCGCTCGACGTCAACAACATCTGATCGAGGCGCGTCCGCAGGACGTGCGATCGGAACCGGAGGCCCCGGCAGTTTCGACTGCCGGGGCCTCCGGTCTATCCACAGATTCCCGTGGGGCCCGGCCGGGCTCCCGATACCGTTTAATATGAGTTGATGATGTCTCGCATTCCCCCTGCGGTCACGAACGGTGGCTGGCGTGAGCGCGCGCGCATCCATCAACGCCCCCGCGATCCCAGGATTCAGCTATGTGCGCCCGCTGGGCGCCGGCGGGTTCGCGCAGGTCTTCCTGTACGAGCAGGACATGCCGCGACGGCTGGTCGCGATCAAGGTGCTCAACGGCTCGGTCGCGGGCGACGGCGCCGGTGCCGAACTGCGCGCCACGTTCGAGAGCGAGGCGGACGTGATGGCGCGTCTCAGCAGTCATCCGTCCGTGGTGTCGATCTACCAGGCGAGCATCTCGCTCGAAGGGCACCCCTACCTCGCGATGGAGTTCTGCCCGGGGTCCCTCGGCCAGCTGACCAAGGGCAAGCCGGCGCGGCTCGTCGACGTCCTCGACGCCGGGGTGCGCATCGCCGGTGCGCTCGAGACGGCGCACCGCTCGGGCGTGCTGCACCGCGACATCAAGCCCTCCAACGTGCTGCTCACGACACTGGGCAAGCCGGCGCTCTCCGACTTCGGGATCGCGCACGTGCTGGGCGGCCGGCAGGCGGAGGGCGAGCTCGCGATGTCGATTCCGTGGTCCGCACCCGAGGTCGTCCAGCTCGAGAGCAGCGGCAGCGTGGCGACCGAGGTCTGGTCGCTGGGCGCGACCCTGTACTCCTTCGCGTCGGGCCGTTCGCCGTTCGAGCTCGCGGATCGCGCGCAGAACACGCGCGCGAAGCTGTCCGAGCGGATCGCCAAGGCGGTCTACCGGGGCATTCCCGGGGCACAGGGGTACGAGCTCTTCGACGAGGTCATCGCACGTGCGCTGCGTCGGCTGCCGCACGAGGCGCTACGCGTCGATGGCGGAATTCGGCGAGGCGCTGCAGGCGCTGCAGCGCGCGTACGGCTTCGACGTCACGCCCCTCGAAGTCACCCCGGACGCCTGGGTGCCACCCGCCGAATCGGTCGAGACCGGCGCCCGCGGGCCCGTCGTGACCTCGATCGGTCGCGCGACCCGCGCCGAGGCGCGTGCCGAGCTGCTCGCCCAGAAGCGCGGAACCGACGACGACGGCCTGCTGCTGGACCGGCCCGCATCGCCCCTGCGCGCCGGGCTCATCGGCGCGGGTGCCGCGCTCGCCGGCGTCGCCGCGGTCGTGGTCGTGGTGTGGGCGCTGACCGGCGGTGGCGGATGACCTCTGCGGTTTCGAGCGAACGGCGCGGGCCCCGTCGGCTCCAGTGGTGGATCGCCGGCGGGGTCGTGACCGCCCTCGTGGCGACGGTGGCCGTGATCGCGAGCGGATACGATGCGAGGCAGACCCCGCGGGAGGAACCGGGGGTCTGGGTCGCCCGCGAATCGGGCCAGTACGCCCGGGTGAACACGGATACCGGGGAGCTCGACCTGGTCCGCAAGATCTCGGACCCCAGTGGGGTCATCCAGAGCGGCGGTCGCGGCGCCGTGCTGTCGAACGGCAACGGCAGGGCCTGGAGCCTGGATCCATCGAATCCCGTCGATCTCGACGCCAAGCCCGCTGCGGGGAGCGGCGAGCAGAAGCCGTCATCGGCTCAGCCGGCGTCGAACGATTCGGCGCAGCCTCAGGACTCCGCCGAATCGGTGCGACTGCCCGAGGGGACCCGCGACATCGTGAGCGCGGGCCGCTTCGTCGCGGTCCGCACCGAGGCGGGAGCCGTCTACGCGGGCGAGCTCGCGCCCTCGGAGACCGAAACCCCCGGCGCTTCGGGCGCCGCGGTCGCGAGCACCGCGGGTGCTGCGGACCTCGAGCGACGGCTGTCCTCGCTGGTCCGTGTCGATCCGTCCGGAGACGGGCAGAAGAAGCCCTCAGCCGGAGCGGACGCGGGATACCGTGCCGCGGCGATCACCCTGACCTCCTCCGGTGTGATCGGCGCATACTCCAGTGCGGACGGCTCGGTGCTCCGATTCGACATCGCCGCAGGTGCGCCCGTCGGCCGCGCCGAAACGGTGCCCGACGCGGCGAGCAAGCTCCAGTCTCCGCAGCTCGCGCTGTCCGGCGACGACTGGGTACTCTTCGATGGCGAGAGCGGTCGCCTGTGGCGTTCGGGCGGTGGCGAGACCACGGTGAAGCTCGAGGGCGCCGGTGTGCTGCAGGGCAGCGTGGATCCGGATCAGCGGAAGCGGGTCTCGGCCGGCGAACGGCGGAGCGGACAGGAGGCCGCGGTCGATGCGGTGCTCATCGCCGACAGCGCGGGACTGCTCGCGGTGCCTTCCGGCGGTTCGGCGAAGCGCGTGCTGCAGGCCAACGGGGTCCCGGCGCAGCCGACCGCGGTCGACGGCGCCGTCTACGCGGCCTGGCTGGGGCAGCGCGCGGGTACGCTGTGGAGTTCGAGCGCGGGGGACTCGCAGCTGAGCTTCGACGATGCCGCTCGGGAATCCGGTGATCTGCAGCCGATCATCCGGAGCAACGGCTCGCGAGCGGTGCTCAACGAGATGCGCACCGGCATGCTCTGGACCCTGCCCGACGGCAAGCTGATCCCGCTCTCGCAGTGGAGCATCTCGGACCCGCCGAAGCAGGATCGCGGATCGGTCGTCGTGACCGACGTCACCGACCAGCAACCGCCGACCGCGGTGAACGACGCGTTCGGAGTCCGCGCCGGCGCGTCGGCTCCGCTCCCCGTCCTGCTCAACGACTTCGATCCCAATAAGCGGGACGTGCTGACGATCGTGCCGGACTCCCTCACCGCGAGCGGTCTGCCGAAGCCGTTCGGGTCCCTCGAGCTGCTGCCCGACGGCCAGTCGCTCATGGTCCGGGTCGCCGCGAAGGCGAGCGGGACCGCGACCTTCACCTACCGGGTGACCGATGGCGCGCTGACCTCGAACCCCGCGACGGTGACCCTCCGCGTCGCGCCGGAGACCGAGAACACTGCACCGGCCTGGTGTCCGGTCGACGGGTGCCGCCGTGAGTGGCGGGTTCCTCCGATCGCGCCCGGGGGCACGCTCGTCGCACCGCTGCTCGACGGCTGGGTCGACCCCGAGGGCGACGTCATGACCCTCACGGGGGTCGAACCGCTGCGCAAGGAGGATCCGCTGCGTGCCATGGTGACCGCCGATGGGCGGCTCGCCCTGCGGCACACCGATCCCAACGCGGGGGCCGCGGAGATGACCCTCCGCGTGACGGTCTCCGACAGCCGCGGGAAGCAGACCCGCAAGAACCTCACCGTCTCGGTGCAACCGGGGGCCGCCGCGGAGTTCACCGCTTCGGCGGCGACCGTGCGGGTGGGGCAGCCCATGACGGTCCGTCCGCTGGAGCGCGTTGCCGGCGGCTCGGGCAGCTTCGCGCTGTTGGACGCGACCTCCCCGAGTCCCAACCTGCACGTCGCTCCGCACGCATCGAACGGCACCATCGACCTCCACGCCTCGCAGCCCGGCAGCACGACGGTCTCCGTCATGGTCCGCGACACCGCGACCGGAGCGGAGATCACGGGCCAGCTCCGGGTCACGGCGACCCCGGCCGGGCCACCCCTCGCGCTGCCCGAGCTGCGCGCGTTCGTGCGTCCCCTCACCGATACGACGGTCGAGATCCTCGACGCGGTGCCCGGGGCCGCATCGCGGGCGCTCGCGGTCCAGAGCGCCAAGGCCGGCGGCGGCGAGCTCCAGGCTTCCGTGATCGATCACTCCAAGGTCCACGTGTCCGGCAGCACCCCGGACGGCGCACCGGGCCGCATCGGCGCGGTCGACGTCACCGTGGCGGAGGGCAGCACCACCGCGACCGGCAAGCTGACGGTGTTCCAGGTCGCGGCGAACGCGCCCTCGGGCGTGATCGCGGTCGCGGACACCGCGACGGTTCGCGCCGGCTCGGTGGTCGACATCCGCGTGCTCGACAACGACGTGGCGGCCCCGGGCGAACGACTGGTGCTGCAGCCCGAGATCGTCGGTTCCGGGACCAAGGGCGAACTCGCCTTCGCCTCGGGCAACGTCCTGCGATACCTCGCGCCCAAGAAACCGGGCACCTATCGGCTCAGCTACACCGCGTACGGGGCGAGCGACCCGACCTCCGGCGACGTCGGCGCCGTCATCGTCACGGTGCTGCCGACCGGTGCGAACCGGGATCCGCAGCCCGTGCCGCTCACCGCGCGGGTCGCTGCGGGTGCGACGGTCCAGGTCCCGGTACCGCTGTCGGGCGTCGATCCCGACGGCGATCGGGTGCGCCTCACCGCCGTGCAGGCGGAAGAGGGATCCGGCATCGTGGCCGCCCTGAACGACACGGGCACCGGACTCGAGGTGTCGGCCGCGGCGGGCACCAAGCCCGGGACGAAGCAGCTCAAGTACACCGTCGTCGACCCCTCGGGCGCGCGAGGCACCGGCAAGCTCGGCGTCGTCGTGCTGCCCGAACAGGACGCCGCCGGCATCGTCGCGACCACGGATTCGCTCCGCGTCGGGCCGGGTGGCGACGCGGTCGCGCTGAGCCCGCTCGACAACGACGTCGACCAGTCGGGCGGTGCGCTCGAGCTCACCTCCGTGACCCCCAACCTCCCCGGCGGGAAGGCGAATCCCGCGTACCGCGAACTCGCCGCGCGTCTCGACCTGTCCGAGCTGAAGCAGGGCCGGGTCTCGATCGAGCCGGGCCGCGAACTCGGCACCGACTCGTTCCGCTACACGGTCCGCTCGGAGAAGACGAAGAGCACGGCGGACGGACTGATCGTCGTGCAGACCTCCGATCACGTCGGAGCGCAGGCGCCCGCGGTGAGCGATACCGTGCTCAACGTCCGCGACCGAGCCGACCTCGCGTCGAAGGGCGTCGACGTGCTCACCGGCAAGACCCGCTGGGCCACCGGCGACGTGTCGAAACTCAAGCTCTCGATCTGGGGCGGCGGGGCCGCCGACTACCGGGTGAAGGGCTCCAGGATCCTCGGCCAGTACCGCGCGGAGGGCGACACCGTCGTGTTCAAGCTCAGCGGGACCGACGCCTCGGGCAAGCAGGTCGCGACCTACGGCCTGCTGCTGATCCTGCCGCTCGACGAGCTGCCGCTGACGCTGAAGCCCGGTCTCAAGCCGATCACCGTCGACGAGAACCAGCAGACCGAGGTCGACGTCGCCGATCTCGTCGACGTCGGGCCCGGCGACCGGGTCGAACTGCGCCGCGGTTCCTTCGCCGTCGGACGCGCGCAGGCGAGTTGCCAGGCGGTCTCGGGCGACCGGCTCCGGTACTCGGCCGGCGGGGAGGCCCCCTGGAGCGACAGCTGCCTCATCGACGCCCGGCTGGTCGGCCAGGACCGCTGGACCGCGCTCCCGGTCCCGGTCGTGATCGTGCCCAAGCAGCCGGTGGCGCAGGCGCAGGCGCTCACCCGCACCATCGACCCCGGCGCGACCCAGACCGTCTCCCTCACCGACATGATCACCTGGGAGGGCGGGCGCAAGGGCGACACGGGCAAGCTGAGCTTCGTGGAATCGGGCGGTACCTCGCTGTTCGAGGTGCAGCAGAACGGCAGCTCGCTGCGGGTCACGGCGCGGGCGGACGCGGTTCCCGGCACCCAGGAATCGGTGTCCATCGCCGTCAGCGGTGCCGGTGAATCCCGGGCCCCGCTGACCCTGCAGGTCGGACAGGCGCCGCGCGATCTGCCGCGAGGCGGCACGGTCGCGCTCCAGTGCACCGTTGGCAGCTCCTGCCAGACGCAGCTCGTCGGTGTCGCGGGCGAGCACGACCCGTTCGCGGGCAAGACGGGCGGCGGGTTGAAGCTCGTCTCGGTGGATGGCGCCTCCTGCGCCTTCGGCTCCTTCTCGCGGGTGGGCGACTCGGGGATCTCGGTGTCGTGGCCGAATGCGCGCGGCATCGGCGGCACCTGCCGGGTCGGCTTCACCGTGCGCGATGCGCAGGGGCGGACCGGAGAGGGCACGGTCGAATTCGACGCCCAGGGGCTGCCGGGCACGCCCACCATCCAGCAGACCGGGTACACGGCCAGCAGCGCGAGCTTCACCGTGACGCTCGGCGCGCAGCAGGCCCATCCGGCGGTCTCGGGCGTGACGCTCTCGGGCGGCGGTTCGGGCTCCTGCAGCGCGGTCGGGCCCGCGACCTACCAGTGCGTGGCGGAGGGGCTGAGCAACGGGCAGAAGCACCAGTTCACCGCCAGGCGGTCAACGCGGTCGGAACCTCGCAGGCGTCGACCGCGGTCACCGCGTGGGCGTACGATCCGCCGAAGGCTCCGACGGTGACGGTGACCCCGATCAAGAATCCGCAGAACACGAGGACCGATCGCGGTGGCGTCCGTCTGACCGTGAGCGGCTCCGACGATACGAAGCAGTTCGCGCTGCAACTGAACGGGCAGGACGCCGGGTCGCTCTCCGGCCCCGGCGGCACCAAGGACTTCTCGGACCAGGCGGCAGGCGCGATCTCGTTCACGGTGACTCCGCTCACTCGATTCGACGTGCCCAACATCGGTGGAGGCAGCGGGGCGGGCGAAGCGACGCGCAAGGACGGCACGGTGATCGGGGCTCCCGTGCTCGGTTCCGTCTCTCTCGCGAGCACGGGCGACACCTCGGCGCATGTCAGCTACTCCGGGAGCGGAGCGCAGGCGTCCGAGGCGGTCACGGCGAGCTATTCGATCGGCAAGAACCCGATCCAGGGCCCCAAGAACTGCTTCACCGATGGACAGAGCAGCCCCGACTTCGACGGACTGCGGAAGTACAGTTTCGTCAGCGCCATGGCCTGCCTGCGCAGCGACTACGGAATGAGCTCCGGGACATCCGGCTCGGTCTTCATCGGACGACAGCTGCAGGCGCCGCAGGTGACCTACACGATCGCGAACGCGCCGACCGCGGCCGGCGACGGCGTCATCTACGACCTCCTCAAGAATCCCGACGGCACCCCGAAACTCGATGTGCAGGGGAAGGAAGCCGATACCAAGCTCATCTACAGCAATACCGGAACCGAGGAGCTCTCGCTCGATCCGGCCTCTGCCGCGGAGTTCGGGGTCAAGCAGTGCTACGGCGACGCTCCCTGTTCGGACGAGAGGACCGTCGGCTGGAGGAACGCGCCGACGATCGTGACGGCGAAGCCGAACGGCCAGTGCCTCCCGCTGACGAACGGTTCCGTGGGCAACCCGAGCTCCGACGAGCTGAAGACCCGCCTGACGATCTCCGCCGCTGCGGCACCGGAGGCGACGGCGAAGGCGGGAACGCCGGCCAACGGACTGGTCCCGGTGACCATCACCTGGGGCGGCTCCTTCCAACCCCTGCAGCAGGCGACCCTCAACGTCTGCACCACCCCGTAGTCTCGATTCACCCCCACACCACTCTCAGCAGAAGGCCGAGCATGAACACGCAGCCCCAGACCGACTCGACGGCGATCTCACCCGAGCAGGCGCAGTGGGTCGCGCGACTGTTCTCGACCACCGCGGACGCGATCGAGCAGTCGATCCACGGCAAGCGCCGCGTGGTCGAGCTCGTGATCGCCTGCGTGCTCGCGGGGGCCACGTGCTGCTCGAGGACGTGCCGGGAACGGGCAAGACCGCACTCGCCCGCGCACTCGGCGAGGTGATCCAGGGCTCATCCTCGCGCGTGCAGTTCACCCCCGACCTCCTGCCGAGCGACATCACCGGCATGTCGGTCTTCGACCAGCGCGCGGGCGCCTTCGAGTTCCATCCCGGACCGATCTTCGCGAACGTCGTACTCGCCGACGAGATCAACCGCGCGAGCCCGAAGACCCAGTCCGCCCTCCTCGAAGTCATGGAGGAGGGCCGGGTCACGGTCGACCGCACCTCGCACGACGTCGGCAGCCCGTTCCTCGTGATCGCGACGCAGAACCCGGTCGAGCAGGCGGGCACCTACCGGCTGCCCGAGGCCCAGCTCGACCGCTTCATGGTGAAGACCTCGATCGGGTACCCCGACCAGGCGGCGATGACCCGGATCCTGCAGGGTGACCGCTCGCACCAGCAGCCCCTCGCCCCGGTCGTGACCACGGGCATGGTGACCCAGGCGCAGGATCTGATCAACCGGGTCCACGTCAGCCCGCTCGTCGCGGAGTACGCGGTGCGCCTCGTCGAGGCCACCCGCCGCGCCAACGAGGTGCGCCTCGGCGCGAGCGTCCGCGGGGCGCTGTCGCTCGTGCGCCTCGCCTCCGCCTGGGCGGCTGCCAGCGGCCGGCACTTCGTCACGCCCGACGACATCCGCGACCTCGCGATGCCGGTCCTGACCCACCGCCTCGTGCTCGAACCCGAGGCCGAGTTCGACGGAGTGACGGCGGCGCAGGTGCTCGGCCAGATCCTGCTCGAGGTCGCCGCGCCCCAGGAGAACGGCTCGGTGTGAGACAGACCACCTCGCGCGCTCCGATCTCCGACACCGGCACGGCGACCCGGGGCACCACCGGCACGCGATTCGGCGACACCCAGCGCCCGGCGGGATACCTCGGCGCCGGGCGCCGACGCGCGCGCCGCTGGTGGCGCCGCAATCGACGCCGTATGCGCCGGACCGCCGAGACCGTGACGCCGACCGGCTACTTCGTGCTGGGCGCGGCGATCCTCTCGCTCGTGCTCGCCGCGACCCTCGGATGGATCGAGGCCTGGTTCGTCGCCGCGGCCTTCGGGGTCCTGCTGCTGCTCGGGCTCCCGTTCCTGCTGGGCTCACGCGCGTACCTGATCCGCATCGTCGTCGACCGCACCCGCGTGACCGCGGGCGGGCGGGTGCGCCTCGGCATCGAGGTCGAGAACGCCGGAGCCCGACCGGCGCTCCCCGCGACCGCGGAGCTGCCGGTGGGGGAGGCGCTGCGCGAGATCGCGATCCCGTTCATCGGCCCGCACGGCGAGACGACGATCCCGGTGGAGATCGCAACGACCGTGCGCGGAGTGATCGGCGTCGGGCCGCTGAAGCTCGCGCGCCGCGACCCGCTCGGGCTCGTGCGCCGCGAGATCACCTGGCGCGATCGCCACCTCATCCACGTGCACCCGCGCACGGTGCTGCTCCCGCCGGGGTCCGTCGGACTCGTGCGCGACCTCGAGGGCGCTTCGAGCCGGCGGCTCACCGACTCCGACCTCTCGTTCCACGCCGTCCGCGAATACGTGCACGGCGACGCGCTGCGGCACGTGCACTGGAAGTCGACCGCGAAGACCGGCACCCTGATGGTGCGCCAGTACGAGGAGTCCCAGACCGCGCGGGCCGCGATCCTCTTCGACGCCGACCGGACCTCCTACGCCGACGACGACGAGTTCGAGCTCGGCGTGAGCGTGGCGGCATCCCTCGGCCTGCTCGCGGTGCGCGAGGGGCGCGAGCGCTTCATCGCATCCCAGTGGGCTCCGGGGCGGATCCGGCCGAGCATCGACGGGCTCGAAGAGCTGCCCGCGCAGACGCCGACCCAGTTGCTCGACGCCTGGGCCGAGCTCGAGGGCGCCGAAGACCCCCTGCCGATCGAGCGCCTGGCACGCAACCTCGCCGAGTCGCGGCGACCGCTCTCGATCGTGATGCTCGTGACGGGTTCGGTGCCCGACCCGTCGCGCCTGCGGCGCGCGGCCGCAGCGTTCGCCGAGGACATCGACGTGCTCGTGGTGCGCAGCGAACGCCTGGCCGATCCCGCCGCCCGGCTGTTCGACGCGGGAACCATGTTCACCGTCGGCGCGCTCGGCGACCTGCCGCAGCTGATGGTGCGCGGAGGCTTCGCGTGAGCGGGGAGGCACGGCCCGCCGTGCGGCGCCGGACTCGGCGGTCGAACGCGTCGCGTCGGCCGTCGGCGGCGATCTCGTTCGGGGCACTGCTGCTGAGCGCCGCCGCGACCGCGCTCGGCGCCGCCTCCGCGATGCCGATCTACCGGACCCCGCGGGTCTGGCTCGTGGTCGGCGTCGGCTGGGCGCTCGCCGCCGGGATCGTGTGGTGCGGGCGTCGGTGGAGCTGGGGGCTCATGACCCCGGTGGCGCTGATCGGTGCGTTCGTGGCGGGTGTCGTCCCTCTCGCCGTGCCCGGGGCGCTGGCCACGGGCCCCGCCGGCTGGCTGCGCGGGCTGAGCGACGGCCTCGCCTCCGTCGCGCTCGGTTGGAAGCAGCTGCTCACCCTGGCGCTGCCCGTCGGCAGCTACCAGGCCGTGCTCGTCCCCCTGCTCGTCGTCACGATGACCGTCGCCGCGACGATCGTCGCGCTCGCGCTCGCCGGTCGCCGCGCGGCCCCGTTCGCGGCGCTCCCGGTTCTCGCGCCGGTGCTCTTCGGCGTCGTGTTCGGCGCCTCGCAGGTGAGTGCGCCGCTGAACCTCGGCCCGCTGCGGATCCAGGCGCCGCGGGAGCTCGCGCTGTGGGCGGGGGCCTGCGTGATCGGGGCCGTCTGGGTCGCCTGGTCGTCCGGCATCGAGCGCCGCGCAGCGCTCAGACTGGGGCGTCTCGGCCAGCCCGTCGAGCGCGCGGGCGGAGTGCGGCGCAACAGCGCGGTGCGCGCGCTCAGCGCCGCGCTGATCGCACTCGTGGCGCTCGGAACGGGGACGCTGATCGCGCCGGCCGTGGGAGCAGACCGAACGGTGCCCCGCGACAGCGTCGACCCCCAGCTCGTCGTGCGGCAGCAGACCAGCCCGCTCGCCTCCTATCGTTCGGCGAAGCGGGACGAGCAGTTCAGCCGGCCCCTGTTCACCGTCTCGGGCGACGGCGCGCTGCCGAAGCGCCTCCGCATCGCGGTGCTCGACGACTACGACGGGGTCGACTTCTTCGTGGATCCGGGCGGAGACGGTCGCTTCACCCGGTTCCCGAGCGGCGATCCCATCGCGAAGCCGACCGAGGTGCGGATCCGGATCGACGGGTACCGGGGAATCTGGCTGCCGGTCGCGCCTCCGCTCGCCGAGCCGCCGGCGTTCCTCGGGCCGCGCGCAGCGGAACTGAGCGACAGCTTCTACGTCAACCGCGGCAGTTGGGCCGCGATCGCGGTGCCCGGCGGCAGCGGACTGCGCGCCGGCGACGAATACTCGGCGCGGATGAGCGCCTCCGGAGACGCGAAGCCGGCCGAGCGTCCGGCGAACGCGAAGCCGCTCCTCGACCTCGAACGGACGCCGCAGCTGAAGCGCTGGCTCGACGAGCAGCGGCTCGCCGCCGACCGTGACGGCCTCCTCGAGGCCATCGACCGGCTGCGCCAGCGCGGCTACCTCAGCCACTCGCTCACCGACGGCGAGGGGAGCGCGACTGGATCGCCGCGCTCGCGCCGCAGTACGGCACGCGCTTCGTGCCGAGCGCCGGCGGGCATTCGATCGCCCGGATCGAGCAGCTCTTCCAGCAACTGAACGAGCAGCAGGCCGCCGCGGGCGAAACGAGCGACGAACGCGCGCTCGTGGCGGGCATCGGCGACGACGAGCAGTTCGCCGCCGCCGCCGCCCTCATCGCCCGCGCCATGGGCTACGACTCCCGCGTGGTGCTCGGCGTACGGCTCGGCGGCGAACGCGACGGTGTCCCCGGCGTTCCGGCGTGCGCGGAGGCCTGCACCGGCGAGAACCTCGCGGCCTGGATCGAGGTGCGCGGCGACCGCGGCGGCTGGGCGCCGGTCGACACCAGCCCGCAGGTCGCGATGCCGCCGGTGACGCTCGACCGCGGCGAGCAGCTCCCGGAGTTCCCGACGGTGCCCGAGGACCGCAATGCGACGGTCGCCGACCCGCCGACCGGGTCGAGCAGCGATTCCACCGACCCGGTGCCGGATCCGCAGCGCAGCAGCTTCGCGGCGCTCTGGCCGATCCTGAAGGGCGTGGGGCTCTCGGCCCTGACGCTGCTTCTCCTCGCCCTGCCGCTGCTCTTCGTCCCCCTTGCGAAGCGGCTGCGCGGGCGTCGGCGACGGCAGGCGACGGCCCCCGAGGTGCGCGCGCTCGGCGCGTGGGACGAACTCGTCGACGGGTACGCCGACAGCGGCGCGGCGCCCCGCGCTCGGGGCAGCCGACGAGACATCGCCGAGGAACTCGAGGTGCCCGGTGGGGACTGGGCCGCTTGGACGGTCGACCGGGCGGTCTACTCGCGAGAGGGCATCGACGACGCGGAGGCCGAGCAGGTCTGGACCGTGGTCGACGAGGCACTGCTCGCGAGGCGGCAGCAGCTCGGATTCTGGGGGCGGACGCGCGCGCGGTTCTCCCTGCGTTCGCTGCTGCCCGAATCGCGCCGCGTCCGCGCCGGGCGCCCGAGACGACCGCGCGGAGGGAGCCGACGATGACGGAGGAACGCACCGGAACCGGCGCCGGCCCGGGCGGGGAGGACGAGCTCGACGCGACCGTCGTCGCGCCGCGCGCCCGCACCGCGGCGGAAGCTGCCGGGCCGGCCGCAGAAGCGACTGCGCCGGCAGCGCCGGACGACGCGACCATCGTGGCGGCTCGCCCGCACCGGAGCCCGGATTCCACCCCGGCAGGCGACGACGATGGGACGATCGTCGTCGCGCGGCCACCGCGATCCGGATCGCCGATCGGCGAGGACTCGGGGCGCTCGACGCGCAGCGGTACCGCGAATCCGGCGCCGCCGATCGAGGAGCCCTCGATCGGGCAACTGCCGTCCGACGTCGTGGCGCGGATGTTCAAGTCGCCGCTCGACGCGAAGCTGCGGATCCCCGATGCGCCGACCCCACCGGAGGAGCACACCCTGCCGCGGCGAGGCGTCGCGCCGGGTATTCCGGTCCTGAGCCCGGTGCGGAGCCTCAGCGAGGCGGACGCGAGTCAGGGCAGCGCGCTCTCGGAGCGCTTCGGCCCGCCGCCGGCATCGGTGCCGGAACCGCCGGCCGCCGAACGAGAGGGATTGCGCTCGACCGCTCGCGCGAACCGGCGGTTCGGGCTCGGCACGATCATCGGGTTGGGCGCAGCGATCCTCGTCTCAGCGCTCGGGCTCTGGGGCGTCGCGATCCTGGCGTTCGGGTAGTCGGTCCCGAACCCGCAGGGCACCCCGGAGCGGCCCGGGCCGACCCGGATCAGTCCTGCTGATTGGCGATCTGGACGAGTCGCGGCGGCTGCCCGCGGCGAACCAGTTTGCCTCTGCCGGGCACCGCCCCCGAGGCGTAGATCCCCGGCCAGAGCGGCCCCTCGGCGCGCTCGCCGGACAGGATGATTCCCGTGCCTCCGGTGTCCTTCACGCTCTGCACCATGGATTCGAACATCGCGCGCGCGGCCCCGGCCACCGGTCGGGTGAGCACGACGTTGAAGTTGAGATCGCGTGAAGAGGCGAGATAGGGCATGAGCGGCTCGAGCGGCGACGTGCCTCCCGCGGCGAGGATGTCGTAGTCGTCGATGACGACGACGATGCGGAGCGACGCATCGGCGCCCTCGTTCTGCCGCTTGTCGAGTTCGAGGGCGAGCGCGGCCGAGAGCTGCTTGGCTTTCACCGCGTTGTTCGCGTGTCCGCCGAGATACTCGTCGGGGAGTGCGCCCGCGAGGCGTCCACGGGGTTCCATGAGCGCGACCACGAGCTCCTCCGGGGAGAGCCGGTCGATGAGCGCTGCGCACAGCTGGCGGAGCAGCGTGGTCTTCCCGCTCCCCGCATCGCCGAGCACCAGGACGTGCTGGTCGGCGCCCGCGAAGTCCAGGAGGACGGGCTCCATCGTGTCCTGGCGCAGGCCGATCGGAATCCCGTCGGGCTCCGCGAACGCGTCGGGGAGGGTCGCCGGATCGAGATCCTCCGGGAGCAGGCGGATGGGAGAAGCCTCGGGTCCGTTCCAGGCGCGTCCGATCTGCTGGGCGAGCTCGGTCAGGGCGTCGCCGATCAGATCGTCCTCGACGTCCTCGATCACCGGCAGGGCGACCTGTGCGAAGAGCTCGCCGTCGGTGAGCACCCGTCCGGGCTGATTCGGTCGGATCGTCTCGGAGAGCTTCCGTTTGATCGTCGACTCGGTGGGGTCGTTGAGGCGGAGCTCGACGCGGTTCCCGATGAGGGGTTGGAGCCCCATCGTGACCTCGTTCCAGCGAGTGAGCGCGAGCACGAGGTGGACCCCGAAGGAGCTCCCGCGCGTGAGGAGGTCGGCCAACTGGTCCGCGAGGGCGTCGAAGTCCTGCCGGACCAGGCCGTACCCGTCGACGAGCAGGACGATGTCGGGCGAGACCACCTGCGGGAGCTTTCCGGCAGCGTGCGCGTTCCGGAACTGCGAGAGCGATTCGATCCGGTGGACGCGGAACAGCCGCTCCCGTTCGTCGATCATGTGCTGCAGCTCCTCGAGGAGCCTGACCTGCTGCTCCCGGTTCGCGCGAGTCGCGACTCCGCCGACGTGGGGGAAGTCCTCGAGCCGCGCGAGGCCCGCACCCGTGAGGTCGAGACCGTACATCGTGACCTGCTTGGGCGTGTGCGTCGTCGCGATACCCGCGGCGAAGGTGCGGAGGAAGGTGGACCGACCCGTCTGGGGCGCACCGATCACCGCGAAGTGCCCACCGGCTCGGGTGAGATCCACCGTCCAGGGCTGTTGCGACTGGCGCGCGGGCTCGTCGAGCAGCCCGATGGGGACCTGCAGCGGCGCGCGACGGTGCTCGTCGACGACTTCGAACAGCGGCAACCGGTCGGGCAGCGGCGGGAGCCAGACCGGCGTCGTCTGCAGCTCCGGCGCTCGGAGCCTCGCCACGGATTCCTCCATGAGGGAGCGCTTCGCACTCGCTGCGGGAGCGCCGGGACCCGCTCCGGCGTCCCCGGCGAACGTCGCCTCGATGGTGTTGTAGGGCGGTTGCACGAACACCTCCCAGCCGTTCTCCTCGGCGGAACGCTCGAGCAGGTTGGGGCCGGGCACCGGGCCGGCGACGTATCCGGCCTTGAAACGGGTGTACACGGTCGTGTCGACCTTCAGGTACCCGTAGCCGGGGTACGGCGGGAGATGGAACGCGTCCGGGGTCTCGAGGATCACGGAGGACTCCTGCTCGGAGAACGTGCGAAGTCCGATCCGATACGACAGGTAGGTGTCGAGACCGCGCAGCTTGCCCGCTTCGATGCGCTGGCTCGCGAGCAGCAGGTGGATTCCGAGCGCGCGACCGATGCGCCCGATCTGCAGCAGGAGGTCGATGAACTCCGGTTGCGCGGTCAGGAGCTCACCGAACTCGTCGATGACCAGGAAGAGGTGCGGCAGCGGCGGCATCGCCGGGTTGGCGTCGCGTGCGCTCCGGTAGTCGGTGATCGAGGCGAAGCCGCCGGCCTCCTTCAGGAGGCGCTGCCGCCGGACGACCTCTCCGGAGATCGAGGCTCTGGCCCGTTCGATCAGCTGGGCGTCGTTCTCGAGGTTGTCCATGAGCCCGGCGATGTGCGGGACGGACTGGAACGGCGTGAACGCGGTTCCGCCCTTGTAGTCGACCAGGATCATCGCCAGGTCATCTGGCCCGTGCGAGATCACGAGGCTGAGGATGAGCGTGCGCAGGAACTCGGACTTTCCCGAGCCCGTCGCGCCGATGCAGATCCCGTGCGGACCCATGCCGCCGTGCGCCGACTCCTTGAGGTCGAGTGCGACCGGGGCGCCGTCGTCTCCGGTACCGAACGGGACCCGCAGGAAATCGCGGGTCGAGCGGCGGCGCCACTGCTCATGGGAGATGTCGGCGAGCGAGTCGACGCCGAGGATCTGCAGGATGTCGAGTTCGGAGCGCTCCTCGTCCGACTCGCTCCGCGACTGCGGCGAGAGGCGGAGCGGAGCGAGTCGCGCGGCGAGCGTCTCGAAGGGGATTGGGTCCAGGCGGTCCGGGACCGCCTCCACCGCATCGCGTCCCGGGAGGAGCCGCTCGATCTGCACCTGTTCGCCGGATTCGGCGACGGTGAGCCGGAGCTTCGTGTCGCTCGGTTCCTGCAGGCGGTCGGGCACCAGGGTGACGACGGTGATGCCGAGCTGTTCCGGGCTGAACCCCTCGGGAAGGATCAGGTTCTCGGCCCGGGCGCGCGAGTGGTCGAGCACGAGCACGAGCGGGGTCTCGGACGAGGCGGAGCGGTTGCCGTTGCGCAGACGCGAGGCCGCCCGAGCCGTGCGTTCGGCCAGCTCGGCGCGGATGAGGGCGAGCAGTTCGCGCTGATCGGGCGCGATCCGGCGAGCGGGGAGCGGCCCGTCCCAGGTGTCCATTCCGAAGTGGGGCAGGAGGTCCGCGTTCGGGAACTCGTGGAGCAGCTCCGGAGGGACCGCGAGCCCGAGCCGGACGTCCTCGGGAGCGTGGGACACCGCGATCTGCGCGATCAGGTTCCGGGCGATCGCGTGCGTCTCGGCCTCGGCCCCGACGATCGTGACGGTGCCGGCTCCGCGCAGCCCGATCGTCGCGGGCATTCCCGCGACGGCCGAATGCGTGCGGATCACGCTCTGCGCCTCGCCAGCCATGATCGCATCGTAGGGCTGCACGGGGTTGGCCCCGGGCGGAAGCTGCAGGTCGAACCAGGGCACGACGCCCACGCCGACGCGCACCTCCAGGAAGTCCGGGTCGCTTCGACGCCGATCCCACAGCTGCTCCGGGTTGCGCGTGGCCTCGGACAGCTGCACCGGGTCGGGGTGCAGCACCCGCGCCCGCGTCCGCGTGCGGGTGTGGGCCTCGCGGAGTTCGGCGCGCAGATTCTCGAGGTAGTCGAGATAGCGCTCGCGCTCCCGACGACGCGCTCGGGCGGCCTGACCGCGTTGCCCGACGGCCATCCCGATACCGCCGACGAGCGCGACGACGAGGATCACCGCGCCGATCACGACCATGACCGGGTTGGCCCGGAGCACCACGATCATCACGATCGACGACAGCGATCCGAACACGGGGAGGAGCGTGCGCAGCGGGAGGCCTCCGGGGACCGCGTCTCCCTGCTGCGGCGGGGCAGCGAGGACCCGCGGTTCCGGTCGCTCCAGCGGGGGGTTGATCCGCGCCGGCCGATGCACGAGCTTCACCATCGAGTCCCTCCCTGCAGCGGCTCCTCGGGGTCCGCCATGAGCGCAGCCGCGAGCGCGAGCGCGGACCGCCGGGTGCGACCGCCTGGTGCGGACCCGGCACGGAGCGCGTCATCGTAGGGAACCCCGACGACGGGGAACCCGAGCCGTTGCGAGACGATCCTCGGCCAGGTCGACCCCGTGCGCGTCACATCCGAGAGCGCGACCACGGGCCGGGAGGCCGGGCGCTGTTCCGCCACCGCGCTCGCGAGCGCGATCGCGGCTTCCGCGGCCTCTCGTTCGGCGCTCGCCACCAGGCAGATCGTATGGCTGAACCGGGCGATTCGGGCCGCCGTCTCGAACGGGCGGGCACCCCAGTCGGTGCAGGTGATGTCGAAGTGGCGCACGAGGGGCGAGACCACCCGGTTCCAATCGGAGGGCTCGGCGTTCGTGAACGCCAGGGCGGCGATCCCGTCGCGGTACCCCAGCCACTGGCGCGCCTCCGAGGGAAGGCGGGAGGCCAGGGCGTCCGGCAGCGGCCTGCTCGACTGCAGGATCGTCCCGGCGGTCTGCCCGGGGCTCGTATCGACCAGCAGCAGGCGGTCGGCGTGGGCCTGCCGCAGCTGCTCGAGCGCCAGACGGGCCAGGGTGGAGACCCCCACCGAGGGCTCCAGCGAGAGGAACGCGAGCGACCTGGATGCCGGAACCGGCGCCTCGGTCCGGGCTCGCTGGTCGAGGAAGGCGCGCTGCGCAGAGGCGGACAAGAGGAACGGCGGCATCAGAACACCCGGAGCAGCAGCTCGTAGATGCCGAACACGCCCAGCATCAGGGGAGGACCGCGAGCGCCGCGAGCGCCTCGAGCAGGTCCCCGAGCCTGCGCAGTCGCACCCGGGAGTGGGGCCGGGGGCGCAGGAGCGCGAGGAGGAGCGCGGTCGCGATGAGGATTCCTGCGGCGGCCGGCAGCACCCACGCCGGATCGTGCGTTCGTGCGAGACCGCCCGCGAAGAGCCCCAGCAGGGAGAACCCCCAGAGCGCCAGCCGGTGCGTCGAGAGGGGCATGATCCTCGTGCGCAGGAGCATGATGAGGAGCAGCGCCAGCCCGAGCAGCGTCGTCCAGACTCCGCCGTCGGAGAGGAGCACCGCGGCGGACAGGCCGCCGACGCCCGCCACCGCGAAGATCGCCCAGCCGAATGCCCCGTAGGCCCGGGCCGCGCGGTCGACGACGCCGGCCCGCGGGACGAGCTCTCCGGAGAGCCCGCGATCGTCCAGGAGGGACACGCCCGCGAGCGACAGCGCCGCGGTCGGCAGCATCCCGAGCGCCAGGACCAGCAGCGGAACGAGCACGGCCGCGGTCTCGGCCGGAGTCGCCCCGAGGGCGAGCGCGATGAGAGCGGTGATCGCGCTCAGACCGCCCGCGGCCGCACCGAGCGCGGCACGGCGACCCCCGCCTGCTCCGAGCTGCACCCAGAGCAGGAGCAGCGCGGTGGCGATGGTCACCGGAACTCGGGAGCCGGGGAACAGCGGGGCGACGAGCAGCGAAAGGGCCGGGACCGCGCCGATGCCGAGCGCCGCGGCGAGCATGCCGGCGCGGAGCGACATCGCCCATCCGAACCCGAGCGCCGCGACCAGTGAAACGATGAACAGTGCGGGGCTCAGCCAGACGGCCTCCGGGAAGCGCAGGGTGATGAGCGCGCTCACCGCCCCGAGCGCGACGGCGGCGACGGTGAACCGGTGGGCGGCGCCCCAGGCGGATCCGATCTGCTCGAAGTGCTCGGCGACGGCGTCGGTGACGTCCGAGACCTCGGGAGGCGACGGCGCCTCGGACACCGGGAGGACACGGAGGACCGTTCCCGTCGCGATGTCCTGCTCCGCCAGGGACGCGGAGAGGTCGAGCTCGGTGCCGATCGGCGTCACCAGGGTGAACCCGGCCGGCGACGGCTGCTCCTCGAGGAGCATCGTGATGTCCGGGAGCAGCGATGTGAGGGGTTCGTCTGCGGGCACCACGATGGTGGCGCGCTTCGACGCACCCCTCACGATCATGCGGATGGAATCGTTCACTGCGACTGGGCTTTCTCGTGGACGGCGGTCGGGACGACCGGGGCCGGAACGGCCTTCGGCTGCTTCAGCGTGGGCAGGACGCTCAGGACGAACGAGACTCCGACGCAGACGGCGCAGGCGACCGCGGCGATCACGAGGCTGCCGATGAGCCGCCCGGTGAGCGTGGCGGCGCCGCGGCCGATTCCTGCGCGACCTCCGACGAAGGCGCCTCGCAGTCGTTGCCGGTGCGTGGAGACGGCCTCCAGGAGCGCCTGGTCCTCATGCCGGCTCATCGGGCCTCCAACTCGTGGGTACGGGTGCGCGGTTCGACGCGGAGCCGGTGCCCTCCGGCGAAGACCCGTTCGCCGACGCGGAGGACACGGGGAACATGGGCGACCAGCTCGTCCTCCTCCACGAACGTGCCGTTGGTTGAGGCGAGATCCGTGATCGAGATGGTGCCGTCGGCGGCCTGATCCAGCCGGAAGTGGACCTTCGAGAGCTCCCGGTGCAGGTCGGGGATGGCCACCGCCACAGCGTCGGCATCCGTGTCCTGGCTCGGATTCCTCCCGATGAGCATCACCCGAGCGGTGGGGAGCCGGACCTCGTCGTCGATGACGAGCACCGCGGCGCCCTGCCTGAGCGGAGAAGCCACCCACGCGGTTCGCTCAAGGTCCTCGGGGAGCCCGGACACGGCATCCGCCGGGGGACCGGCGCGGCGGTCCCGGGGTCGGGTGACGGGCTCTCCCGGCCCTCCTGCACCGCGACCGCGGCGCTCGCCGAGTCGGTTGCGGTGCTCGCCGGGGCGCGGAGCGGCGCCGGGGCCGCGGGCAGCGCCGGGACGGCCCAGTAAGGATCGAGCGGGTCGTGCGCGCCGCCTCCACGGACCCTGGCGAAACGGAGCCCGGACAGGCGTGCACCGGGCGCCGAACCGGTCTCGGCCGAGACCGCGCGGATCCCCCAGACGAGGCATCCGAGACTCCGCCCGCGGCGGAGGACGCCCGCCAGCTGCAGCAGGAGCACCGCGCAGCAGAGGAACACCGCGAGCGCGACCGCGCCGAGCGGTGCGAACAGCAGCACGGGGAGGACCGGCGCGAGCACGTCGACGAACATCGCGCCGATGATGCGTCCGGCGCTCGCCAGGGTGAACGGGCCCCGATAGGGGCGCGGCTGCACGATCTTCGGCGCTGCGCGAACGATCGGAACGCCGCAGCGGGGGCATGCCGCGGCGCGCGCCGGCACGCGGAATCCGCACGACGGGCAGGGCAGCTCCCGACTCGCGCGTTTCGCGACCATGCGCGGCCTCCCTGCTGATCGATCCCTGCCCTGCCCACGACGCGTTTCGCGCCTCAGACGACTCGTACAGTCTAGGGAAACAGGATCGAGGGTTCGACTTTGCGGCGAAGATGAAGAATACTGGGCGTCATGAAGTTCGCTATGGGCTCAGAGACCCTCTCCCAACTCACGAAGAAGACCTCGTCTTCGAACGACGACCTCGGCGCGCTCGTCAAGCAGCTGGTGCAGGCCGGCGAACCCCTCGAGGGGAACTTCAACGGCGCCGGCCGAGCCGCGTTCGACCGTTTCAAGGCGCAGAGCGATCAGGTCGCCGCCGAGCTGAACGCCGCGCTCGCCGCAGTGCTCGGCGGTATCGCGGGCATGGATCTGTCGTTCAAGGAAGGCGACCAGGACATGTCCGATCAGACCAGGCAGACCGAGAGCTCGGTGTCCTTCGACGCCGCCCGCTTCTCATCGAGCCGCTGACCCGCACGCGAGAGAAAGACACCACACATGGCTGGGAACCAGTTCGAACGCCGCGATTTCGACCTCGCGGCCTCGCAGTCCGCGCAGGAGAACTTCCTCGCCGTCGCCGCTCGGCTCGAGACGCTCATCGAGCAGCGCGATGCCGACGTGCGCACCGCGATGAGCGACTACGAGGCGACCGGCGTCTCCGACGACTACGCCGCGAAGGAGCTCCGCTGGAAGAACGCGGCCGACGGCGTGCGCGAGATCATCCACACGCTCAAGCAGTCGATGGCGCAGAACGACGAGACCGCCCAGGCGGCGATCAACAAGGCGAAGTCCGCGGTCGCCAACATCGGCTGATCGGGCCGTCTGGAGTGTTTGGATGACGCAGTTCGAGCATCCGCTGCTGGACTTCGGAGAAGGGCCCTACGCCTGCACGGAATCGTTCGCGGCGACGATCCATTTCAGTGAACCGCTCGCGGATTTCCTCACCGCGGCGCACGGCGCCGGCCTGACGCCGGTCGTCATCGCCCGCGCGGATGCCTGGTGGTCCTTCGCGGCGCGGTTCTACTGCGAGGCATTCGGTGCACGCCGGCTCGTCTGGGTCAGCGGAGGCTTCATGGACCTCGATTCCGGCGCGCGCGGTGGAACCGTGTCCGAGGCCTGCGCAGGACCCGGTGAGCCCTGGACGGGCGAGTGGCCCTCGGAACCCGATGCGCTGCAGGCGGTCGTGATGGCGTCGGCGCACCACAGCGCATCCGTGGAGGTCGAGATCGGTTCGTTCGCGGAGATCCTCGCGGAAGGGCTCGCCGGGTGCGGCATCAGTGCCTGGGGCGCGCACGAACCGGCTCCTCTCGTGTGGGAGAAACGGCGCTACACTGAGTACCTGCGCTCGCAGATGCCGACGATCCGCACCTTCCTCTCGGGCGGCGGAGGCGTGTTCCAGGGCGTGCACTCCGTGTCCCGGACGCCGACCGGGGTGATGGAGGTCGTGACCGCCACCATGCCGGTCGCGCCGATCGGCACCCCGTTCCCGCAGGTCGCATCGACCGCGACGGACGTGCTCTCCCGGGTCGCCGACTCCGTATCGATGCCGATGATCGGCTCCGTCTGCGTGATGCCCGGCTGGCGGAGCGGAGCGTACCCGTCGGCTCCGACTCCTGCGATCGTTCCGGCCGCCGTGCTGATCGGCCCCCGCGCCGTGCGTGCGCTCGGCGTCGACCTCGAGGCCCTCGCGACCGAGCACCGTATCAGCGCTGCCGGTCGTCGGCGCCTGCCCTCGGTGATCGCCGGCTTCGACGGCGTCTCGGGTACGCCCTGGCAGCAGGCGAAGAGCCTCGCCGAAGCATTCGGCGAATCGGCCATCGTCGGAGCGCTGGACGGGGGTGGTCGGTGATGCCGGTCGAGTTCGCACTGTTCGCTCCCGGCCCGATCTCGGTCGAGGAGCAGCGGGGCATCGCCGAGGTGATGAATCCTCCGCTGGTCGCCACGCAGACTCGGGACGGGGGAACGCTGGAGTTCACCGAGTTCGACGGGACGCCGGTGATCACCCTCGGGCGCGCTCGCGTCGTGGAGACCCAGGCCGACCTCCGCCGCGTATTCCGGCACGAGGTCGAGGTGCCCGATGACACGACCTGCTGGTACGAGGGGTGGGCCCGCAGGGCAGCATCGAACGCGGACTCGCGGTGCTCTTCGGGCTCGCCGAGCTGTCGGGAGGCACGCCCGTGGTGAAGGGAACGCAACTGTGAGCGGCTGGCAATTGGACCCGCAGGGCATCAACACGACCCTGCAGAGCACCGAGACCGCGTTCCTGGCGCTGTCGACCGCGCTGAGCGGCATGGGCGAGAGCGTGCAGCAGCCGGTCATCGACGGCGGCGGTGGCGACGGGATCGTCGCAGGCGCCCTCCAGGCATTCCTCGTCGATCAGCGCGACGGCAGGCTGAAGCGGATCGGCGAGACGGTCAAGAACACCCTGAACTGCACCTCTGCGGCGGCGAACTGCTACTTCGCCGGCGACGAGCAGATGGCGCAGAACTCGATCACCGCCGCGGGCAAGGCGGCCAGCACCAGCGACACCACCCGGTTCTGACCCGGTACGACCAGAAAGTTCCCCACCGTGGCAGATAGCAGAACGTCGAAGTCGTCGGACGGACTGATTTACCCTCCGGGCATCCCGACGGACGATCTCAAGCCCGAGTCCATCACGAGCGCCGCCGACGCGCTCGACCTCGTCGCGGGCAAGGTGAGCGCGAGCGCCGACGGCGTCGACACGGCCTGGACCCCGATCTCGGCGTCGTTCGTCGCGCCGGATGCGCAGATCGTCTACGGCGGTATGGCTCCGGCGACCGCGTCGACCCGCACGGTCGCGAGCAAGCTGACCAAGGTCGCCGCTGCGCTCCGGACGTACGGCCAGGAGCTCGTGGCGGTGAAGAAGTCGCTCGAGGCGGTCAAGTCCGAGGCCGCCAAGTGGCTCGCCTCCGACTTCGACAGCGAGAACCGCGTCTGGGTGCTCGCCCATCGTACGAAGGCGTACGAGTGGGATATCCAGGTCTCCAAGGTGAACATCGTCACCGACCCGTTCGAGTACCTCAGGGGACGGGGCGAGACCGTCCGCGAGGGCTGGCTCGGCTACCCCGAGATCCGCGCGTACTGGCGCGAGTCGGGAGACCACGTCGAGCGCAACAACGAACTGCTCGACAAGGTCGCCGACGCCTACGCGAAACTCAATGCGCTCCAGGTCGAGTGCGCGAATGCGATCAACGCGCTGCGGGACACCGCCGGTGAGAAGCTCAAGGCGATCGACGCCGAGGCCCTCAAGATCGGCGGCGAGCACGCCGCCGACCTGCCCTGGGGCAAGCAGGCGGAGCACGAGCGCACCTGCACCGAGAACTTCGGGCAGGGTGCCGCGAACACGGGCATCTCCCTGCTGAACTTCGTGGGGGTGAACTACGAGGGCCGTGAGTGGTCGTGGACCTGGGACACTGCGGGACGGACCTGGGGCGGACTCCTCGACGGGGCGAATTCGCTGATCGCAACGGTGAATCCCCTGGTCTGGGGGCTGGCGCTGCTCGGCGACAAGGAAGCGCAGAAGCTCTGGGGCGACTCGTCGGCGAAGTCTCTGGAGATGCTGAAGGGCATCGTCTCGTGGGACAAGTGGTTCACGAACCCGGCGGAAGCCGCGGGCGAGGTCGCTGCGGGATTCGTCCCGATCGCCGGCTGGGCGGGCAAGGGATCGAAACTGGGCGCGGGCGCCCGTGCACTGGCCCGTGACACCGCGGAGGCTATTGCCAAGCGTGCGGCAGCGGCCGGTGAGCGGGTGACGCGTCTCCTGGACGATCTCAAGAACCCGAAACCGCCGAAGGTCGATGTGGCGGACGGGGTCAAGGGTCCGCATGCCGGCGAGGGACCCCGGGTCGAGATGCCGGATCGGAACGGGTCGCAGGCGCCGCACGTTGAGCGCGGCGGTGAGACCGGTGGCGGTCCGAAGCACGACGGGGATTCCGCGGGGCAGGGTTCCTCCGGCCATCACGAGGGCGATTCCGGGAACGGATCCGCGGGGGACCGGGATCCTGCGGGGAATCCGAAGGGCGACTCCGGCCATGAAGGCTCGGGCGAGGGATCCCACGGCGATGGCGGGCAGCGACCCGATCCGGGGAAGGACACCGGAGGACCGGACGGCAGCGGTGGCGACTCGGGCGCTCATCCTTCTCCGGTCGACGCCGGACCGAACGGACCGGACCACGGTCCGGGCTGGGAGCGGACCCCGGCGGATCAGGAAAAGGGCTATGTGAAGGGCGACGGCGACGGGCGCACCTATCCCGATAACGCCGACAGCGGCCCGTATCCGGTGAAGAACGAGCTGAACCAGAAGACCTGGGACCTGATCGCTGATCCGGATGCTCCGTACGGGCGCGACTACAATACGAATCAGCCGCTCACCAAGGCTGAATACGACGAGAGATTCGCGAAGCCTGGGGCAGAGGAAGGGCAGGCCTGGTGGCGCTATCCTTCGAATGATGGCGCCGTCCCCGGATCGCGTGTGGTGTACTCGGATCCCGCGGAGTTCCTGAGGACATACGGCGTCCAGGTCGACCGGATCGGCGCACCCAACGGCGGATACCTCGGCTTGTTCGAGCATGGCAAGCCTGCTACTTTCGAGCAGCGTGGGTTGCCCGTGGACTCTCTCAACAAACCGTACTATCAATATGAATTCGCCGGGGACGCTATCGAGCGAATGAAGGCAGATGGCGTGAGGCTGGAAATATCCAGAATCGACAAGGCGTTCGGTCGGGACGGCGGAGGCTTGCAGCTTCGGATCCTGGAGAAGGATCTGGAGAGCGGCAAGTGGAAAGAGCTGAGTGTCAGCGAAATGGATATGCGAGGCTACTTTGGATAAGAGCGTCCTGTCGTGGAGCGCGGATTTTGTGTCCTGGATGTCGGAACTGGAAGCGCCGGGGCAGCCGGTCTACTTCTCGGGGCCGGGGGATAGCGCTCGTCGGACATCATTTACCGCGGACCATGGCGAAGTGGCCTATGTTCTCGAGGTGCTGCCGGACGGATGGGTTCGGCTTTCACAATCCCTCCGGGGCTCTTCGCCTGAGTTTGTGTACGATTTCGCAACCCAGGAACAGGCCGAGGCGTACCTCTGCGTGGTATACGCCAACCTGGTGCGGGACAAGCTGGGCTACATTCATAAATCCCCGGAGGATCACCTCGACCCGAAGGAGAGGGTAGGGCAGGAATCCGGCCGCCTGGAAGTGAGATTCGTCCCGTGGCAGGGGCCCGAAGTCTTCGACGATCCGAGGCGAATGCGCGTCTTCTCCGCTCAGGGCATCGACTGCTTCCGCGGCGCGTATCCCCTGGAGGACGTGCCTCGAACTCCCGGTCGAATTGATCGCGCGGTGGCGTTGAGCTGGTACATCGATCAGCCGCTTCAGGGGTCCTCGAGTCGCTGCGCGATCCGAGCGGCGGGCCGCTCTTCGAACTCCTCGGAGATCGACGCGCCTAGCGCCGCGCTTCGGCCGCGGAGACAAGGCCGCAGAGCGATCCAGGTGGGCTCCGGGGCAGCATGAACGCCGTGCTGCTGCTCGTCGTCAACACGCTCCCCGTCCCGATCGTCGTCCTCAGGCTGCGCAGACGGATCGTGCTGGACGTCGGCGATGCTTCGGCAAGGAGGCTCCGGAACCGGGGGAGGAATCGGAATTACGGTTCCGGGAATTCCGCGATATTCTGCGGCAAGGTTTGCCGCCAGGCTGCGGGTAGGGAAGAATCGGCAGCGTATCGGCGCTTGCGGGGAACATGCAGAGGAGTTCGCGAGATGGGGAATGTTGCGGCATGGGATCTGATCGCCATGATCGGGGTGTCCGGTCTGATCGCGCTCGGACTCTACATCTGGTACCTCGCCGCGCTCTCGCGCCTGTTCCCCAAGCTCGACCTGCCGTCCTCGCACGGCTGGATCCCGGTCTGGAACGACTGGCGCCTGCTGCAGCGCGCTGACCTGCCCGGGTGGCTGGTCCTCGCGTTCCTCGTGCCCGGCCTCGCGATCGTCGGCTACATCGTGCGCCTCATCGCCTACCACCGCCTCACCACCGAAGCGCGGGGCAGCGTCGGCTACACCGTCGCCGGGGCGTTCATCCCCGCGCTCTGGGCGACCCTGCTGAACGGGCACATGGCGCGTTCGGGAGGCGGCGTGATGCGTCAGTCCTCCGGGCTCCCCGACTTCGCGCCCGCCGGTCCGCAGTCCGGCGGATTCGCGCCGCAGGCCGGCGGGTTCGCGCCCCAGCCCACCCAGCAGCCCACCGGTTTCGCCCCGCAGCCCGCACACCAGCAGTTCGGTGCTCCGCAGGCTCCCGCGCAGCCCGTGACGCCGCAGTTCGCGCCGCAGCCGGCTCCCCAGCAGTCCTTCGCGCCGCCGCAGCCTCCGGTCGCCGCGCAGCCCGCGCCCGCCGCCCAGGAGCCGTGGTCGCCCCCGGCGCCGCAGTCCGTGCCGCAGTCCGCCCCGGCTCCGTCCGGCTTCGATGCGCTCCTCGCCGAGGCGCAGCAGCCCGCCGATCCCGAGGCCGCGCCGGTGCCGCGCCACGCCGCTCCCGAGGCCGCCCCCCAGCTCGATGGGCCGCTCGGCAGCGACACCGAACGCGAGTACGCACGACTCGCGGCCGAGGGGCTCCAGGCACCGCCGGCATCCCGCCTCGAACCGCAGGCGCCGCCGCAGCCGTTCTCCTGGCCGGGCTCCGCGCCCGCAGCGTCCGAGCCGGCACCTGCCGAGCCGCGCGTCGAGTCGCCGGCTGCGCCGCCCGTTCCGCCGACTGCGCCGCCCGTTCCGCCGGCTGCGTCGCCCGTTCCGCCGGTTCCGGCAGCCGCTCCCGCGCCGGTGCCCCCGACCGTCAGCGCCCCTCCGATCCCGGTTCCCGTCCCGGTCGCGCCCGCGGCCGACCCGGCGCTCGACCCGGCCGTGGTGCACACGGACTCAGAGGCCGCCTATACCACCCGCAAGGTCCGCAAGGCCGAGCCGACGACCGAAGCGGCCGGCGCCGAACCGCAGGCGATGCCCGCGGAGGTCGAGCGCACCGACGATGAGCTGGATCGCACCGTCGTCGTCGCCCGTCGTCCCCGGATCGACTGGGTGCTCGAGCTTCCGGACGGCGAGCGTCTGCCGCTGCGCGACGAGGAGATCATCATCGGCCGAAAGCCGCGCGGGCCAGAGGGCATGGCGCTGCTCACGATCCCCGATCCGACGCGGACGCTCTCGAAGTCGCACGCGCGCCTGCGCTACGACGGCGACATGTGGTCGATCGAGGATCTCGGCTCGACCAACGGCCTGGTGCTGCTGTTCGACGACGATACCGAGGAGGACGTGACCCCGCACTCGGAGGTGCTCGCGACCGAGCGGATGGTGATCGGAACGCTCGAGGTGCGGCTGATCCGCAACGGTGACGCGTGATCGGACTGGAGGCCGCAGCCCTGACCCACCCCGGCTTGCGCCGCGCGGTGAACGAGGATTCGCTGCTCGCCAGGGATCCGGTGTTCCTGGTCGCCGACGGCATGGGCGGCCACGACGCGGGCGATCGCGCCAGCCGCGCCGCGATCGACGTGTTCTCGGGGCGGTTCGAGGCGGCACCCGAGGGGTGCCGATCACGCAGATCGAAGGTGCGATCGACAGCGCTCGCGCCGCGGTCGCCGGGCTCTCCGCCCAGTCCGAGCGGGGGCCGGCTGCACGCTCACCGGGGCGATCCGCACCTCGGTCGAGGGCGCGCCCCACTGGTACGTGCTCAACATCGGGGACTCCCGCGTGTATCTCCACCGCGGATCGGAGCTCGTGCAGGTGACCCGGGATCACTCGTTGCAGGAGGAACTGCGCGCGGAGGGCAGCGCCGATGCCGAGCGCGTATCGCGCAACGTGATCACCCGGGCGCTCGGCTCGCTCGACTCCCGGCACGACGCCTGGCTCGTGCCCATCGAGCCGGGGACACGGATGCTGATCTGCTCCGACGGCCTGACGACGGAGGTGGACGACGACGAGCTGTGCGCTGTGCTCACGACGACCGCAGACGCCGGATCCGCGGCCGACGAGCTGGTGCGCCGCGCCTGCGCGGCCGGCGGCCGCGACAACATCACGGTCGTGCTGGTCGACGCGGCGGAGCGCGGGACCGCGCCGAGCGCTGAGCCCGACGCCGAGGACGAGAACGACCGGACCATCGAACGGACCCGGCCCGGCAGGCGGGTCTGAGCGGTGGGGAACGCCCCGGCCGGGCGTGCGCTCAGCATTCACCGTGGGAGAATGCTCCGGTGCTCGCTCCGGGGATCGAACCCGCGCGGCCGCTGCGAGGAAGGAACACGGTGAGGATCGAAGTCGAGGCCGTCACCAAGGGGCCGGGCGGCCGAGCGCTGCCGCAGACCTCGCTGACCGTCGAGAGCGGCCGTGCCGTGTTCGTCGAGGCGGAGACGGCTCAGCGGCCGACCGTGCTGGGGCTCATCGCCACCGGTCGCATGAAGCCCGACACCGGAACGGTGCTCCTCGACGGCGAACCCGACCGGCGCGCGCTGCGGCGCCGCACCGCGCTCGTGGACGCACCCGACGTGAGCGAACCGCACGGCGATGTCCGACTGTGCGAAGTCGTCGCCGAGGAGCTGATGTTCGCCGGTCAGCGCCGTGGAATGCTCGCGGTGCGCCGCGAACTCGACCGGCTCGGGCTCCGCGACGAGGAGCGCACGATCATGGCGGATCTCGCGCCCGGCGCGCGCGTGCGCGCGCTGAGCGAGCTCGCCCTGCTGCGCCCCGACGTCGAGGCGCTCGTGATCGTCTCGCCCGACCGGCACGGCGGCGACCCCGATGAGTGGTGGCGCATCGCGTGCGAGATCGCCGAGCGCGGCACCGCGGTGCTCGTGATCGCGGGCCTCGCGGCTCGTGCCGCGATCGAGGCGCACCCCGACGGGTGGGGGACGGGCGAGGTGACGCCGCTGCGGGCCGAGCACGCGGCGAGCATCGCCGCGGCGCTCGCGGCGGACCCCGCCGATGCGGCCGACCCGATCGACCCCGACGCCCGAGCGGCAGACGCCGAAGAGCACGGAACGGGAGCCGGCGCGTGAAGATCCTGCAGATGATCCGCTCGGAGTTCGCCCGCCTGTGGGCGACCAAGATGGCGCGCCTCGCCTTCGTGGCGCTCATGTGCGTCCCGCTGCTCTACGGCGGGCTCTACCTCTGGGCCAACCAGGATCCCTACGCGAAGCTGGATCAGGTGCCCGTCGCCCTGGTCGTCGCCGACGAGGGCGTGCAGCACGGCGATACGAGGCGCAACGTCGGCGACGAGGTCGCGAAGCAGCTCATCGACGACGGCAGCTTCGACTGGAACCGCGTGAGCGCGAAGGAGGCGAAGCGCGGCGTCGGCGCGGGAGAGTACGACTTCTCGGTGACGATCCCGAAGGACTTCACCGCGGCGCTCGAATCGTCGCGCGGGACCGATCCGCATCGGGCCGAGGTGCTGCTCACCACGAACGATGCCAACAGCTACCTCGCCTCGACCATCGGGGAGCAGGCGGTCAAGCAGATCCGCCAGCAGATCGTGAAGTCCGTCAACCAGGAGGCCGCGAAGCAGTTCCTCGACGGGCTCGCTCAGGTGCGCACGTCGCTGGGCGAGGCGCACGACGGCACCGTCAAGCTCGGTGCAGGCGCCGGTTCCGCGAAGGACGGCGCGAAGAGCGCGAAGGACGGTGCGGGCAAGCTCGCCGCCGGACTCGAGCAGCTGCGCACGGGAACCGCTTCGCTGCCCGCCCAGACCGAGCAGCTCGCGAACGGTGCGGCGAAGGTCGCCGGGGCCGACGCCGAGATCGCCCGGATCGGCCGCGAGGTCGCGGGCGGCAGCCAGCAGGCGGTGGACCGGCTGGCGGGGGACCGTCAGGCGATCATCGACGAGCTCAAGAAGGCCGGCCTCGACCAGGCCGCCATCGACCGGGTCGCGGGCCGCCTCGACCAGGCCGGCTCCGCGCTGCGCCAGGCGAACACCAAGGTGCAGGGCGCGAGCGCGCAGCTCGACCAGTTGCAGGCCGGATCCCAGCAGGTGGCCGACGGCGCGCGCACGCTCGCCGACGCCACCCCGCAGCTGGCGAACGGCATCGCCACCGCCGCGGACGGGGCCGGAACGCTGACCGGCGGACTCGGCACCCTCGAAACCGGTCTGGGGACCCTGCAGAACGGCATCGGCACACTCGGGCAGGGGCTCGCGGCGGGCATCGAGAAGATCCCCGCGAGCGACGCCGCCCTGCGCGCGAAGCAGGCGCAGAACATCTCCGACCCGGTCGACGTCCAGACCTCCAAGGTCACCTCCGCGGGCACCTACGGTGCCGGCCTCGCTCCGTTCTTCGTGAGCCTCGCCGCATGGATCGGCATCTACGCGCTCTTCCTGATCCTCAAGCCCGTGTCGCGGCGGGCGATGACCGCGCTCCGCGGTCCGCTGCCCGTCGCGCTCGCCGGTTGGGCGACGCCGGCGCTGCTGGGTGCGATCCAGATGGCCGCGCTCTACGCGATCGTCACGGGCACGCTGGGCTTCCGCGCCGAGCACCCGTGGGCGGTGTACGGCATGATGGCGCTCGCGTCGGCCACCTTCGCGGCCATCATCCTGGCGCTCAACGTCTGGCTGGGCAGCGTCGGCCAGTTCATGGGGCTCGTGCTCATGGTGCTGCAGCTCGTCACCGCCGGCGGTACATTCCCCTGGCAGACGCTGCCGGAACCGCTCGCGACGCTGCACCACTATCTGCCGATGTCGTTCGCGGTCGACGGGATCCGGCAGGTGATGTACGGCGGCAACCTGTCGCACGCGGTGAACGACGCGCTGCTGCTCGGGCTCGTGCTCGTGGCCGCGGTGCTGCTCTCCGCGGTGGGCGTGGGACGCCAGATGCGCTCCCGTACGCTGCGCGACCTGCAGCCGAGCCTCATCGGCTAGCCCGAGGGGCGGGGCTCGCGCGCGCCGCCGTCGAGGGCGCAGTCGTCCAGGGAAGACCCGCGCTTCCCATGGATGACTGCACCCACCCCCCCGATGGGGAAGCGGTGCGTCCGGGGGAGCTCGACTCCGGGAGGGGTGAACGGGGGAGGGCCCGCCTGCTCGGCTGTGCAAACCGGCTATGTCATATTTCTGCGGTGCACGCGACAAAACGATGCGTCCAATCGCCGCAGACCGCCGGGGATCCGCATACCGCCGATCCGGTGCGCGCGCACACGCGCACCGGCGTGTCGGAACTGTGACCTTTTGCGGTTCCCGGATGCCCCACCCCTCAGTACCATTGCACTGGTAGTCGAGGCGGACTCCACCGGGAGCCGCACCGATCCGACGATTCGACGAAGCATCACCGGAAAGGAACACCGATGTTCTCACGCCCCTCCACACGCCGCCTGGCAGCTGCCACGGCGCTCGCCGCAGGCGCGGCACTCGCACTCTCCGGCTGCTCGGGCGGCCTCGCCAGCGGCGGCTCCGGCGGCGGAGACGACAAGGGCGCCATCAAGCTGGGCATGCTCGCGCCGTTCTCGGGGTCCGAGGCCGCGTTCGGCGATTACATGAAGAACGGCGCACAGCTCGCCATCGACGAGATCAACGCCAAGGACGGCGTCGACGGACGCAAGCTCGAACTCGTCAGCGAGGACGACGCCTGCGATGCGACCACCGCGGTCGCCGCCGCGCAGAAGCTCGTCACAGCGGGCGTCAAGGGCAGCGTCGGCGGATACTGCTCCGGCGCGACCCTGCCGACCCTGCCGATCTTCAAGGATGCCGGGATCGCCATGGTGATCCCCGCCGCGAACTCGAACGAGCTCGTGGGCCAGGGCGCGTTCCTCGTCAACGGCACGGGCACGCAGCAGGCGCAGGCCGCGGTCACCTGGATCACGAAGGCGAATGCGAAGACCGTCGTCATCGTCGACGACAACCAGGCCTACCCGAAGGACCTGGGCGACTCGATCGAGAAGCAGGCCGACGGCTTCACCGTCAAGCGGGAGCATGTGAACCCGAAGGAGAAGGACTTCTCGGCGAACGTCAACAGCATCCTCTCCTCCAAGCCCGACTACGTCGTCTGGACCGGCTACTACCAGGCCGGCGGCCTGCTCATCAACCAGCTCCGCGGCGCCGGGTACACCGGCCCGATCCTCGTGGGCGACGGCTCGGTCGACGCCCAGCTCTCTGCGATCGCCGGCGCGGACTCGATGAAGGACGTCTACGGCACCTTCACGCGCACGCCCGACATGCTCGAGAACGGCGACAAGTGGATCGCCGACTACAAGAAGGTCTCCGGCGGCAAGGATCCCGGCCCCTACTCGATCCAGACCTACGAGGCCGTCAAGGTGATGGCGCAGGCCATGACCGACGCGAAGGGCACCGACTACACGAAGGTCGTCGACGCGCTGAAGGGCCTCAAGGACTTCCCGCTGCTGACGGGCAACCTGACCTTCGCATCCGACGGATCGCGCGAGGGCGGCGGCTTCGTGATCGTGGCCCCGACCGGCACCGGCGGCGCCTTCGTGCTGAAGGACGACCTGAAGTAGCAGGGCGCTCGAACGGCCCGCAGAATTCCCGCTGATCGATCGAGCTCGCGAGTCGAAATCGAGGACTCCTCGGTTTCGACTCGCGGGCTCGCTCCACCGGCGTACGCGGATCCGCTCACGCGCCCTCTCGGGTTCTGAGAGGCACCACATGTTCCAACTCATCTGGAACGGGCTCTTCGTCGGCTCGTTCTATGCCCTGGTCGCCCTGGGCTACAGCATGGTCTACGGCATCATCAAGCTGCTGAACTTCGCGCACGGCGACCTGTACATGCTCGGCTCGTTCTTCGCCTTCGTGGTGCTCGGCGGCGTCACGGGGCTGTTCGGCGTCGGGTCGATCCCGATCCTGCTGCTCGTGCTGCTCATCGCGATGCTGCTCACCGGCGGCATGGGCGTGCTCATCGAGCGCGTCGCATACCGGCCGCTGCGCAAGAGCCCGCGACTCGCGGCGCTCATCACCGCGGTCGGCGTCTCCTTCACCCTCGAGTACGCGGTGCGCCAGATCTGGGGCGCGAGTCCGCTGGTCTTCCCCGTGCGCCTCGGCGGCGGGCAGATGGAGGTCCTGGGCGCGCGCATCACCATGCCGCAGATCGTGCTGATGGTCGTGGCCGCCGTGCTGATGTTCCTGCTGCAGCGCTACGTGATGCACTCGCGGGAGGGCCGCGCGATGCGTGCGATCGCGCTCGATCAGAACGCGGCGCTCCTCATGGGCGTCAACGTCAACAAGGTCATCTCGCGCACGTTCTTCATCGGTTCCGCGCTCGCGGGCGCGGCCGGCGTGATGGCCGCGGCGTACTACGGCTCGATCGACTTCCTCATGGGCTTCGTGATCGGGCTCAAGGCGTTCACCGCGGCCGTGATCGGCGGCATCGGCAACCTCTACGGGGCGATGGTCGGCGGCATCGTCCTCGGCCTCCTCGAGTCGTTCGGCACGAATTTCTTCGGCGGGGAATGGCGCGACGTGTTCGCGTTCGGCTTCCTGATCCTGTTCCTCGTGTTCAAACCGACGGGCCTGCTCGGCGAGCGCGTCGTGGAGAGGGTGTAATCATGGCGAAGACGACGCGGCGCCTCGAAGCGCCGAAGCCCTTCCTGGAACGGCCCCCGGCCGTCTCGGGCCTCCTCGCCCCCGAGCGCTTCATGAAAGTGCTCGCCCTCGTGCTGTTCATCGCGGCGGCCGTGCTGCCGTTCATCTCGGCCAGCCCGTACCTCATCTCGATCCTCACGTCGGCGATGATCTACGTCGTGCTCGCGATGGGCCTCAACGTGGTGGTCGGCTACGCCGGCCTGCTCGACCTCGGCTTCATCGCGTTCATGGCGGTCGGCGCCTACACGAGCGGGATCCTCACGACGACGTTCGGGTGGAGCATGCTCGAGACGCTCCCGGTCGTGGTGCTCGCCTGCATCGTGGCCGGCCTCGTGATCGGCGGCCCGACGCTGCGCCTGCGCAGCGACTACCTCGCGATCGTGACGCTCGGCTTCGGCGAGATCATCCGCATCACCGCCAACAACCTCGACATCACGGGCGGCCCGTCCGGCATCCACGGGATCCCGACGTGGTCGTTCTTCGGCTGGTCCTTCTCCGACGGGCTGGTGCTCGGCGGGATCACCTTCAACTCGAAGATCCTCTTCTACTACTTCGTGCTGTTCGTCGGCATCGGCCTCGCGGTCGTCGCCGTCTCGCGCCTCGGCAAGGGCAAGCTCGGCCGCGCGTGGAAATCGGTGCGCGACGACGAGGACGTCAGTGAGGCGATGGGCATCAACGGCTACAAGACCAAGCTGATGGCCTACATCATCGGCGCGGTCTGGGGCGGATTCGCGGGCACGCTGCTCGCCGCGCACCTGTCGGCCATCTCGCCCAACAGCTTCGAGTTCCTGTACTCCGCGCTCGTGCTGATGGCGGTCGTGCTGGGCGGCATGGGATCGACGCCCGGCGTGATCCTCGGCGCGCTCTTCGTGTCGCTCGCCCCCGAGTTCCTGCGCGATTTCAGCGAGTGGCGCTACCTGCTGTTCGGCGTGCTGCTGGTGGTCGCGATGATCTTCCGCCCCAAGGGGATCTGGCCGGCCAACGCGGTGCTGCCGTTCCTGAAGAAGCGCCAGATCCCGCAGGTGCCGCCCACGGCGGTCGTCGGCGTGGTCGGCGAGCTCGACGACGACGCAGAGGAGGGACGGCGATGAGCGATACCCAGGCAACCGCCGCGGCCCCGACGGATCCGGCCCCGGGCGGCGCCCGCGGCCCCGTGATCCTCGAGGTGCGCGACCTGGCGGTCTCGTTCGGCGGCATCAAGGCCGTCGACGGGCTCAGTTTCTCGGTGCACGAGGGCGAGATCGTCTCGGTCATCGGACCGAACGGCGCGGGCAAGACGAGCGCGTTCAACTGCATCTCGGGCTTCTACCGGCCGAACGCGGGGTCCGTCGTCTTCGACGGCGAACCGATCACGCGCAGGAAGCCGTCGCGCATCACCCAACTGGGCATGGCGCGCACGTTCCAGAACGTGCGGCTCTTCAAGGAGATGACCGTGCTCGACAACGTGAAGACGGGCATGCACTCGCGGCTCCATCAGAACGTGTTCGACGCGATGCTGCACACGCCGCGGTACCGCCGCAGCGAGGCGAAATGCACCGAGGATGCGCGGGGCTGGCTCGACTTCGTCGGGTTCCGCGCCGACGACGAGCTGCTCGTGACCCAACTGCCCTACGGCGAGCAGCGCCGAGTCGAGATCGCGCGGGCGCTCGCCACGGAGCCGAAGCTGATCCTGCTCGACGAGCCCGCCGCCGGCCTCAACCACAACGAGAAGCAGGAGCTGATGGCGCTGATCCGCAAGATCCGCGCGCTCGGCGTCGGCATCGTGCTCATCGAGCACGACATGGGTCTCGTGATGGAGATCTCCGAACGGATCGTCGTGCTGAACTACGGCAAGGAGATCGCCGACGGCACCCCCGCGCAGGTGAAGAACGACCCCGTCGTGATCGCCGCATACCTCGGAACGGAGGAGGACGAATGAGCAAGCTCGTGCTCGAGGACGTCGAGCTCTACTACAACCGGGTGCACGCGCTGCGCGCGCTGTCGTTCGAGGTCGGGGAGGGCGAGATCGTCGCCCTGCTCGGCAACAACGGCGCCGGCAAGACGTCGACGCTGTCGATGCTCTCGGGCCTCGTCCGCGCGAAGAGCGGCCGGGTGACGTGGGGCGACAGGGATCTGACGAAGCTCCAGCCGTGGGACATCGTCGGCGCCGGGCTCCTGCACATCCCCGAGGGGCGCAAGATCTTCTCGACCATGACGGTGCACGAGAACCTGCTGCTCGGAGGCTACCTCGTGAAGGACCAGAAGCTGATCCAGGAGCGCGCGGACTACGCCTACGAGCTGATGCCGCGCCTGGCCGAGCGGCGCACCCAGCAGGGCGGCACCCTCTCGGGCGGAGAGCAGCAGATGCTCGCACTCGGTCGGGCGCTCGTCGGCGGGCCGAAGCTGCTCCTCCTCGACGAGCCGTCGATGGGGCTCGCACCGCTCATCGTGAAGCAGGTCATGGAGATCATCGCCGAGGTCAACAAGCAGGGCACCACGATCCTGCTCGTCGAGCAGAACGCCCGTGCCGCGCTGAAGATCGCCGACCGCGCCTACGTGCTCGAATCGGGCCGCGTCACCATGTCGGGCCCGGCGGACGAGCTGGCCGCCGACCCGCGCGTGATCGAGGCGTATCTGGGAGCCTGAGGGCGCGCCGACGGCGTTCGGTGCGGTCGCGTTCGGGAGGAGATCCGCGCTCAGGAGGAGGTTTCGTCGAGAATCCTCCTCCTGAGCGCGGATCTCCTCCCGAAGCGGGGGTGCACCGCGCACGGGCGATCCCCGGGTCACTCCTCCAGGTCGAGGAACGCACCCAGCGGGAGCGGCTGCGCGACCGGACGCTTCGCCGAGGTGCTCAGCGAGCTCCGGGCGTCGCCGCCGCTGAGACAGGACACTGCGAACCCGCAGACCCGCCCCTGGCACCAGCCCATGCCGGCGCGCGTGACGCCCTTCTCGGTCCGCAGGTCCTCGGCAGCGAGCTCCGACCGGGCCTCGAGCAGGGCACCCGCCGAGACCTCCTCGCAGCGGCACACGACGGTCGACTCGGCGAGGCGATCCTGCCAGCCCGCGGGAACCGGGTGCGCGCGATGCATCGCCTCCGCGAACCCGCGCTGCCGCGCGAGCGCCCGCAGCTCCCCGGGCGCGACCGGACCGGCCGTGCCGGACACCGCCTCGGCACCGGCGGACCGCCCGGCGATCCTGCCTTCGAGCACGGCCAGCACGGCCCCGCCGACGCCCGTGAGTTCGCCCGCGAGGAACAGCCCGGGCACCGAGGATCGCCCGTGCCCGTCGACCTCGCAGACGAGCGAGCCGTCGACGTCCATGCGGGTCGACGCGCCGAGCTGCACGGGGAGCTCCAGCTGCGGGGTGAACCCCCAGCCGAGGCCGACGCCGTCGACGCCGTCGATCACGCGTTCGGATCCGGGCACCACGCCGCCCGCGCTCGAGACGCGCGCCGTGCGCACCGCCTCGACCCGGCTCTCGCCCAGGATCTCGGTGACCACGGTACGGATCCGGTAGGGGATGCGGTGCCGCAGGAACGTCCAGGCGTACTCGGCTCCCTCGACCGCCTTCGCGGGTACGCCCGCCGCGCGGTGGGCGCGCGGCAGCCAGCCGGCGAGCGACGCCGATTCGCAGACCGCGGCGACCGCGCCGCCGGCCTGCACGATGTTGGCGGCGACGGGCAGCAGGAACGGGCCGGTTCCGGCGATCACGAAGCGTCGTCCCGGCAGCATGCCGTTCTGCTTCACGAAGGCCTGGACGCCGCCCGCCGCCATGACACCGGGCAGGTCCCAGCCGGGCACGGGCAGTTGTCGGTCGTAGCCGCCCGTGGCCAGGACGAGGCGCGATGCGCGGATCGACGGCACGGGTGCGGATCCAGCGCCGTGCGCCGGAGCGAGCTCGAGTGCGAAGCGATCTCCGCCCCCGGCGCCGCCGATGCGTCGCGCCATCCACACGCTCGTCGCGGGGAAGTACGCGATGGCCCCGGAAGAGATACCGGAGTCGAACGCGGCCCGCAGCGCGAGGTACTCGCGCCACCCGTGATGGAACGCACCGTCGTCGGGTACGCCCGCGGCCTCGGAACGGTGCCGCCAGAACTGGCCGCCCGGCTGCTCGGCCGCGTCGACGACCGCGACGCGCGCACCCCGCGCGACCGCGGCGCCGGCCGCGGCGAGGCCCGCGGGTCCGGCGCCGACGATCGCGACGTCGAACGCGGGCGCCGCGCCCGTGCTCCGGGCGGTCATGCCGCGCCGCCTTCGGTCTCGGACGCCTCGGCCCTCTCGCCGCGCGGTCCGCCGGCCGAGCACACCTCCATGCCCTCCGTCAGTGGGATCATGCACGCGCGCTGGCCCGACTCCCCGTCGATCTCGACGAGGCAGTCGAAGCAGACGCCGATCCCGCAGAAGAGGCCACGCGGCTTGCCTTCGCGGGTCGTGCGCCAGGCCGTGCGACCGGTGGAGATGAGCGCGGCGGCGACGCTCGCGCCCGGTGCGGCCTCGATCGGCTCGCCGTCGAAGCTCGCGCGCACGCGCTCGCCGGGATCGGGGCTCATGCGGACGCCTCCTCGGGTGCGGGTACGGCCTCGGGATGCGCGGCCAGGAACTCGGGTTCGTCGAAGCGCTCGGGCCGGAACGGCGCGAGCGGCAGCTCGGGGGCGGCACCGGCGATGGCCTGGGCCAGCAGTTTGCCGGTGCCCGCGGCGAGGCCGATGCCGGCGCCCTCGTGGCCGCAGGCGTGCCAGAGACCGGGTGCGCGGGGGTCGGGGCCGATCACCGGCAGGTGATCGGGGCAGTACGGGCGGAAGCCGTGGTAGTGCCGCAGGATCCGGGTGCGTTCGAGGAACGGGAAGAGCTGGATCGCGTTGCCGGCGATGGTGCGCAGCGCTTCGGCGCTGACCGCGCCGTCGAAGCCGACGCGCTCGCGGCTCGACCCGATGAGGATCGTGCCTGCCGGCGTGCCCTCGACCACGGGCGAGGCCTGCAGGCCGGCGTCGGAACTGCCGACGTTGTCGACGTACTCGGCGGCGTAGACCTTGTGGTGCACCATCGGCGGCAGCGGTTCGGTGACCAGCACGAAGCCGCGGCGCGGCCGCACGGGCACGTTCACCCCGGCCATCCCGGCGAGCTGGCCGGCCCAGGTTCCGGTGGCGTTGACGACGTGCGCGGCCGAGAAGTCTCCGCGCGGGGTGCGGACGCCGGTGACGCGGTCCCCGTCGCGCAGGAAGCCGGTGACGGCGGTGCGCACCTCCAGGCGCGCGCCGAGGTCGCGGGCCAGCCGCAGCAGACCGGTCGCCGCGAGGATCGGCTGCACCTGGCTGTCCTCGGGGTAGAACGCGGCGCCGAGCGCCCGGTCGGTGACGTGCGGCTCGAGTTCGCGGAGCCCCGCGGCGTCGAGCCGCTCGGCGACGATGCCGAAGTCGCGCTGCGACGCCGAGAAGCGCTCGAGCGATGCGAGACTGCTCTCGCGGGAGGCGACGATGATGCCGCCCTTGGCCTCGAACTCCCAGCGGTGGCCGTGCTCGGCGAGCTCGCCCTTCCAGAGGTCGAGCGAGAAGCGGGTGAGCGCCAGCTCGGGGCCGAGTTCCTTGTCGGAGACGAGGATGTTGCCCTCGCAGCGCGAGGTGGTGCCGCTCGCGGGCAGGTCCCGTTCGAGCACGGTGACCGAGAGGCCCGCGCGGGCGGCGAAGTAGGCGGTGGCGGCCCCGATGATCCCGGAGCCGATGACGAGGACGTCGGCGGTGCGGCGGGTCATGCGCTCCCGTCCTCACCGGATCCCGGCGGCGCCTCGGAGCGGTCGAGCTCGCCCGTCGCCCAGGACTTGCGGGCGTGGCCGATGTGCTCGCGCATCAGGCGTTCGGCTGCGGCGCCATCGCCCGCACGCAGCAGCTCGATGAGGCGGTGGTGCTCGCCCGCGCTCTCGGCGAGGCGGCCGTCACGGGCGAGCGTGGCGATGCCGTACATGCGGGTGCGCACGCGCAGCGAGGTGGCGAGCGAGACGAGCTGCGGGTTGCCGGTGAACGAGAGCACGAGTGCGTGGAATTCGCGGTCGTCGCGCAGGTATTCGACGAGGTCCTCGCGCTCCGCCGCCCGACGGCAGGAGTCGGCGAGGCGCGTCAGCTCTTCGAACGCTGCATCGGGCACGTTCCCGACGACGCCGTGCATCGACGGCGGCTCGACCAGCAACCGGATCTCGGCGAGGTCGTCGAGATCCGACTGGCTCATCGCGGTGACGCGGAAGCCCTTGTTCTTGATCGTCTCGACGAGGCCCTCGCGCGCCAGATCCATCATCGCCTCGCGCACGGGAGTCGCCGAGACGCCGAGCGCCTGGCCGAGCGTGGGCGCCGAGACCAGCGAACCCTCGGCGAGTTCGCCGGTGATGATCGCCGTGCGCAGCTGATCGAGCACGGTCTCGCGCAGGTTCAGCGGACGCTTGAGCGGCGTGAGACGGGCGCGCGGTTCGCGGGCGGGGACGGTCGACATGGGATCTCCTCAGTTCTCCCTGGCGAGCCGGCCCTCGGCGAACACCACGGAGGCGCAGATCAGATCCTCCCACGACATCCCGACACCCGTGTAGACGGCGGGGCGACCGGAGGTGCGGACGACCCCTCCCGCGACCAGATCGCGCAGGTTCGCCGGGGGCCTCGTCTCCCAGGCCTCGTCGTCGATCACCGTCGCCAGGTTGCCGTTCTCGCGGCGGGCGGAGGCCCGGCCCTCGACCACGATGTCGGCGCGCGAGACCAGGGCGTCGTCCAGTTCGCGGAGCTCGCGCCCGTGCGTGCCGACGGCCGCGACGACGGCGTGGTCGCGCACGAGCGAGCCGTCGAAGAGGGGCGCGCTCGCGCTGGTGACGCACAGGATCACGTCGGCCTCGCGCACCGCGTCCTCCGGATCCGATGTGCGATCGCGAAACACGATGGGAGCGACCGCTTCGCGGAGCGCCGCGACCCGCTCGGGGCGGCGGCCGACGACGTCGAATTGCGCGCCGGGGAACGCGGCGAGGGCCGCCTCGATGTGGCTCGCGGCCTGCACGCCGGCGCCGAAGACGAGCACGCGCGGCTCGGCGGGCAGCTCGGCGCCGAGCGGCGCCGCGTCGGCCAGCGCGCGTACGGCGGTGAGGGCGACCGCCGGGGTGCGGATCGCGGTGAGGCTCGCCCCCTCCATCACGGCGACGGGTGCCAGTGTGTCGGACGAGTAGAGCACGTAGAGGCCCTGGATCTTCTCGAGGCCGCGCGCGGGGTTGCCCGGCGCGACGGTCAAGGCCTTGAGGCCGCTGTACTCGGCGCCCTGTGCGGGCATGAGCAGGAACTCGCCGCCCGGCGCCGGGCTGAACAGGCGCGGGCCGTCGAACTCGGGATCCACGCCGTTCAGCAGGCCCTCGCGGATCGCGCGCATGGCGCGGTCGTAGGGGAGCGCGGCGCGCACCGCGTCCGCGTCGAAGTAGGGGAGGGAGGTCACAGCAGGAACCCCCTCGGGAAGGGATCGCTCGGGTCGAGCATGTACTGGGCGGTGCCCGTGATCCAGGCGCGGCCGGTGACGGTGGGGATCACGGCCGGGCGGCCGGCGACCTCGGTCGCGGCGACGAGGCGCCCGACGAAGCGGGAGCCGATGTACGACTCGTTGACGAAGTCCGTGTCGAGGGCGAGCTCGCCGCGGGCGTGCAACTGCGCCATGCGGGCGCTCGTGCCGGTGCCGCAGGGGGAGCGGTCGAACCAGCCGGGGAAGATGGCCATCGCGTGGCGCGACCGCTCGGCGGTCGATCCCGGGGCCTGCAGATAGACGTGGTGGCAGCCGCGGATGTCGTCGCGCTCCGGGTGCACGGGTTCGTCCGCCGCGTTGATGGCGTCCATGATCGCGAGACCCGCGGCGAGGAGCTCGTCCGTGTTGGCCCGGTCCTCGCGCCACTCGATGCCGAGCGACTCGAGCTCGACGATCGCGTAGAAGTTGCCGCCGAAGGCGAGATCGTACGCGACGGTGCCGAGCCCGGGGACCTCGACGCTGGCGTCCAGCCGCTCGGAGAACGACGGCACGTTGGTGATGGTGACGCTGTCGGCGTGGCCGTCGGTCACCGCGACCTCTGCGATGACGAGACCCGCGGGGGTGTCGAGCCGGATCGTCGTGACGGGCTCCGTGACCTCGACCATGCCGGTCTCGACCAGCACGGTGGCGACGCCGATGGTGCCGTGGCCGCACATGGGCAGCAAGCCGGACACCTCGATGTAGAGCACGCCCCAGTCGCAGTCGTCGCGGGTGGGCGGCTGCAGGATCGCGCCGCTCATCGAGGCGTGGCCGCGGGGCTCGAACATGAGCAGCTGCCGCAGCTCGTCGGTGTTCTCGATGAACCAGGTGCGGCGCTCGGCCATCGTCGCGCCGGGGATGACGCCGACGCCGCCCGTGATCACGCGGGTGGGCATGCCCTCGGTATGGGAATCGACGGCGTGGTAGACGTGCGAGGTGCGCATGGGGTTCCTCGAGTTCGTGGGGCTGCGGGGCGGAGGGGAGCGGTGATCCCGGTGCGGTGATGCGCGCCGCACCGGGACCGGTTCGGGCTACTTGTCGTAGCCCTTGGCCACGGCGGCCCGGGTGTCGGCGATGATCCGGTCGGCGACGCTCTGCGCGAGCGGCAGGCGCGGGGGACGGCAGGCGCCGCCCTTGCGGCCGAGCACGTCCATCGAGAGCTTGATGGCCTCGACGAACTCGGTCTTCGAGTCCCAGCGCAGCAGCGAGTGCAGGTCGCGGTAGATCTCCTGGCCGCGCACCAGGTCCTCGACGTTGCCCGAGGTGCAGAGCTGGAACAGCTCGATGCAGCTCTTCGGGATCGCGTTCGGGTAGCCCGAGACCCAGCCGACGGCGCCGGCGAGGCCGACCTCGAGCACCGTGTCGTCGGTGCCGATGAGGATGTCGAGGGTCGGGGCGAGCTCCGTGATCTCGTAGATGCGGCGCGGGTCGCCCGAGAACTCCTTGATGCCGACCATGTTGCCCGCGGCGTGGATCTCGGCGACGAGCTCCGGCACGAGGTCGACCTTGGTGTCGATCGGGTTGTTGTAGGCGACGACGGGCAGACCGACCGAGGCCACGGTGGCGTAGTGGTGCTTCACCTGCTCGTGGTTCGCGCGGTAGACGTTCGGAGGGAGCTGCATGACGCAGCTCGCACCGGCGTTCGCGGCCTGCTCGGCCCAGTGCGCCGACTGGAGCGCACCGTAGGCGCCGGTGCCGGCCATGACGGTGAAGCCCTCGGGCGAGGCCTGCACGGCGGTCTCGACGACCTTCGCGCGCTCGACGTCGCTGAGGTTCTGGTACTCGCCGAGCGAGCCGTTCGGTGCGACGCCGTCGCAGCCGTTCTCGGCGAGCCAGGCGACGTGCTCCGCGTAGGAGTCGTAGTCGACCGACAGGTCGTCGTTGAAGGGCAGGGCGGTGGCGACGATGACGCCGTGCCAGGGCTTCTTCTCGGTCATGGCGAGCGGTTCCTTTCGGGCGGTCCGGGTGCCGATCGGTCCCGGGAAGTCTCTATGGTGTGTGACATTGCACAAGCTAGCACGCTCCCGTTCCGAGGTGCAAGGAGCGATCCGCGCGAGCTGGTTGCCGTGGTGGGATCCGAGGCGCACAATGGCCCCAGAGCGCCGCGGACCCGGGGCGCGCCAGCTTCTGAGGAGCCATCATGTCCGTTCGCCTGAACCCCTATCTCTCCTTCCGCGGCAACGCCCGCGAGGCGCTCGAGTTCTACCGGTCCGTGCTCGGCGGCGAGCTCAACATCATGGACTACCGTGCCATCCCCGGCATGATGGGCGGCGACGACGAAGGCGACAAGGTCATGCACGGACAGCTCGAGACCGACGACGGGCTCACGCTCATGGCCGCCGACCTCCCCGATTCCATGGCCGACGATCCGGTGTCCGCCGGCGGCGGCACCTCGGTCTGCGTCTCCGGCGACGACGCCGAACGCCTGACGGCGATCTGGGAGGCGCTGCTCGACGGGGCCGAGGTGCGGATGCCGTTCGAACGGGCCCCGTGGGGCGATACCTTCGGGGACCTGCGCGACCGGTTCGGGGTCACCTGGATGATCAGCCTCTCCGCGGCCGAGACGGAGTAGCGTCGGAGCATGAGTCCTGCATCCATCCGCGAGATCCCCGTCACCCTGCTCTCCGGTTCCGAGACCCGTTTCGGCGATCTCGCGCCGGGAGCGGCCCTCGTCGTCAACGTCGCCTCCAAGTGCGGCTTCACCCCGCAGTACGGCGGGCTCGAAGACCTGCACCGAGAGTTCGGCGAACGCGGGCTCGCCGTCGTCGGCATGCCGTGCAACCAGTTCCTGCGTCAGGAGCCGGGCACCTCGACGGAGATCTCCGAGTTCTGCCAGGTCAACTACGGCGTCACCTTCCCGCTGCTCGAGAAGGGCAAGGTGAACGGCCGAGGGCGGCACCCGCTGTTCGAGGAGCTGCGCCGCGGCAAGGACGGCGAGGGACGCGGCGGGGTCGTGCGCTGGAACTTCGAGAAGTTCGTGGTCTGGCCCGACCCGGCGAACGGCGGGCAGCCGCGCATCGTGCGCTTCCGCTCGGCCGTCGAGCCGCAGGATCCGGCGCTGCGCGCCGCGATCGAGAGCGCCCTGGCCGGCTGAGGCAGGCCGGAGCACGGCCTCGGTCACGCCGGGGCTTCGAAGACTCCCGAGCGCTCCGGTGCGCCCGCCGTGCGCCGTGCGGCGCTGAGCAGCAGGTGCACCGGGAGCACCAGCTCGGGGTCCGAGAGATCGATCCCGAGCTCGCCGGCGCGCTGCAACCGGGCCTGCACCGTGTTCCGGTGCAGGCCGAGCCGGGTCGCGGCCGCCTGCACCGATCCGCGGCAGGCGAGTACCGCGAGCACCGCGTCGATCAGTTGATCCCGATTCGGGTCGGCGACGAGCCGTGGGAACAGGAGTTCGACGAGGCGGGCCGCCAGGTCGCCCGGCACGAAGCGCGCGAGCAGCCGGGCGGGAATCCGTTCGAAGGCGAGGAATGGCCGGGCGACGCCGCTCCGAGCCCGGGCGTCGTCGCCGCGATCCGCGACCCGCGCGGCGAGCCAGGCCTCGTGGACCGCGATCCGCGTGTCGGAGCGGGATCGGTGCACCCGTGAGGAGCCGCCCGCGATGGGCAGGCCCGCTGCGCGGATGAACCCTCGCTCGATCCGCCGCAGCGCGTCGGCCAGACGGTCGCGGTCGGCGGCGGGGAGAAAGCCGAACCAGCCGCCGTCGAAGCGCGCGAGTGGCAGGTCCGGGAAGGCGAGGAACCACAGTTGGTGGACCAGCGCCCCCAGCCGCTCGGGCTCCTCCGACACGAGGCAGACCGCGAGGTACTCGCCTTCGAGCAGCGGGAATCCCGCCGCGTCGACCAACGACGGGTCCGGGGGATCGAACGCCGCGACCGGTGCCGACCCGGTCAGCGCCGTGACCGCGATGACGGGCAACGATGCGCGGGTCGCCTTGAGCCGCTGCTCGAGCAGCAGTGCGCGCACGACCGGGGCGGCATCGGCGAGCAGTTGCTCGGCGAAGGCCGTCGCCGCGGGGGCGACCTCTGCGATCAGCCGCTCGGACGTCCCCGCGGGGCGGCCGTCGGAACCGCCTCGGCCGCCGAGGGCCCCGCTGCCGTGCGGAAACAGTGCTACCGAGACCCGGATACCGGGTTCGGCCGCAGCGAGGGCGTGCGCCTCCGGACCCGCGCTGAACGTCCGTGTGCCAGCGGACTCGACCCAGACGCGGGCATCGTCGAGCTCGCTCGACAGCAGCGCGATCGCGTGCGCGGGATCGGCGGCGCCGGCCAATCGCTCGGCGGACGAGCGCACCCGCGCCGCGGACTCCGCTCGAGCGGTGCCGAGCCGGATCGCCGCGTCGATCGCGAGCCGGGTCATGTCCCCGCGCGTGGTGAGCAGCGACACCTCGAGGCGCCGGGCGAGATCCACGACCGACGCGGTGAACGGCTGCTCGGGCACGATGAGTGCGCAGGCGCGTCGTTCCCAGGCGTGCCGCAGGGCCGCGGAGACCATCCAACCGCCTCGCGCTCCCGCGGCCGAGAGCAGCACCACGGTGTCGGGGCCGACGGCCCCGATGTCCTCGAAGTCGGTGACGAGCGCCAGATCGCGCACCGGACCGCGCTCGGCGGCGAGGTGCAGCACATCGAGGCCGTCGAGTCCCGGAGCGCCGATCAGGTCGCGGAGCTCGACGGCCCCGGTGGAAGCTCGGGTCATGGTCGGTTCCTTCCGCGGCCGGGCAGCAGCGCGTGCAGGGTTTCGGGGGCGGCGAGGCGGCGCCCCGCGGGGAGTACCACTGGGGCGCGGCGGGCAGCACGACGAGGTCGAGGGTGTTGCCGACCCACAGGTCGTCGAGGCTCGCCACGCGCCCGTCCTCGGGATGCAGCATCGTGATGATGTCGGGGATCACGGCCTCCGCGGTGCCGTCGACCATGAGCATCAGCAGCTCGTTCTGGATCTCGAGCTGCACGAATCGGCCCTGCGATTCCTCGATGAAGACCACGCTGGACGGGTGGTCCGGTTCGCCCGCCGGCGCCGGCCGGGAGAGCCCCGCGACATCGGCGACCCTCGCCCGGATGATGCGCCGCACGCCCTCGGTGCGGCGGAGCAGCTCGTGCTTCTCGCGGGTGCTGCGGGACGACTCGAGGATCCGGCCGACACGGATCATGCGGGACACGCTGCCGAGCACCCCGCTCCGGGCGAGCTCGGCAGCGGTCATCGGGTAGAGCGCCGTCGCCGACCAGCCGCCGAACTCCTCGGCGAGCGCCCGGACGAGGCGCTCGGCTCGGCGCGGCTCCCGCACGCGGAGCACCGCCGACTCGCCCACGGGGCCGGTCGCCGCGAGCGGCCCGGCCGGGAGTCCGGCCAGCGTGAACACCGACTGGTAGAGCAGGGGGAACACGCGACCCATCGGGTCGGCGTCGACCACGGGGCGGTCGAGCTGCATGCCCGTGAGCAGCGGGACCATCGAGTTCACGTTGGCCGCCGCCAGCGGGAACAGGCCCTCGATACGCCGCCCCAGTTCGCGTTCGAGGAGCCGGACGCTGCTCACGAACTCGTCTCCGGCCGGTCGGATCTCGGACAGCGGCAACCCGTTGTTGACGAAGCCGATCGCGGCCACGAGCGCGTCGTCCGGGAGCGCTTCGACGCCGAGCAGCTCGGGTCCGTCCTGGCCGGTGGACAGCCGGGTGAGGATCCGATCCTGCTGCTCGTCGCACCACTCCGGATCGGCGGCGCAGGCGAGGAACAGGGCGCCGGTCCGCAGGTGCCGCACATCCTCAGCGTTCAGCCGCACGGGACGCCCTCCCCTCGGCGAGCAGGGCGCCTGCGGGCTCCCCGGCGACGCCGTGCACGCGCACGGAGACGACCCGCGCGTGCTCGTAGGTCGTCGCGGTGAAGCGGGATTCGAGGATCCGCACCGTCGAGGGCAGCGCACCGAAGGCGGCAAGGCGGGTGCGGACCCGCGCTTCGGCGGCCTGCAGCTCGTGCGCCATCTCGGCGGCGCTGCCCGCGCCGACGATGTCGACGGCCCAGTCGGTCAGCGGAGCGCAGGCCGCGCCCAGTGCGCGCAGGTCGAGGTCGGTCTCGAGCAGCTCCGACGCGTCGAGCCAGCCGGGAAGCGCTGTTCCGCCGGCGCGGACGACGCGCGGGACCGGGCTGCGCCCGCTGAGCAGGATCTCGCTCGCGGGCACGAGGTGCGCCGTCTGCGTGGCGAGCCGGGCCCCGCCCCACCGCAACTGGGGAATGACGACGGCCGCGCCGAAGCGCAGGGTCCCGAGACGGAGGCCGTCGCCGGTGGCGAGCACGAGGTCGCCGTCGTCGAGGCCGCAGAGCGCCGCGGCGCCGATGAATTCGATCGGGCTGCCGGAGAAGGCGGAGTGGACGGGGGCGTCGGCCAGGCGGCTCAGCGGGACCCGGCCGCCGTCGTTCCGCGTCACCGAGAGCCGCGCATCGGGATGGTGGCGGCCGGCGACGAGCGCGAGCGCCGTGGAGAGCGCCTCCGCGTCGGGCAGCAGGGCGCTGTTCAGCAGCGCGGTCCGCTCGCGGGTCGCGAATGAGTTGCTGCTGAAGGCATGCGAGAAGGAGACGCTCAGCGCGCCGGGATGCTCGAGCAGGATCTCGCCGGCCGCGAGCTCGTGGCCGGGATTCACGAGCGCCCCCGCGCTCGTGATCACGACGCGGGACCCGGCGGGGATGCGGGCCGACGCCTCCCGGAACCCGGCCGAGTCGAAGGGCGCGAGCTCCTCGCCGAGGGTCGTGTGCCCGCCGCGCACGTGCAGGATCGGGGCCTCGCCGACCCTCGGCTCGTCTCCGGGATCGATGGGCGGACGCGGCGCGATGCGGACCACGGTGAGCGGAAGCCGGTCCGAGCGGCGGAGGACCTCGCTCAGATCGAAGGCGATGGAGCGTACCGGATCGTGCGTGGCGCCGATGCCCGAGAGGAGACGGTCGAGCGCCGAGTCGATCTCTTCGCTGCTGCGGGGGATCGAGTGCGTCGTCAGCGTCCCGTCACGCCGCAGGCACACCGCATCGAGTCGTCGGTGGTGGACGCCGATCCCGATCCGCATGCGCGCTGCTCCGTTGCCGGCCCGCAGCGCACCGGAATTCGGCGAGACCGCGGGTCGGTTTCATTCTTTTGCACTCGAAGCTCCCGGCGCAAGGTGCAATCTGCACACGATGCGCCGAACGGGTGGGGCTAGTTTCATGGCAGCGCCGCGGATCCCGATGACCGCGATCTCGGCGCAACGGCACACCACGATCGACACAACGGAGTACGAGACCTGATGATCCGCTCAGTCCTGACCCTGCACACCGCGCCCGAGCAGGCGGTATCCGTGCTGGAGCTCTACCGCCGCGAGGCGATCCTGCAGGAATCGCTCGACCTCACCCGGGCTCTCGGCTCCGAGATCGCCTCGGCCGTCGACGGATCGGGCGAGATCATCGTGACCGCGCTGTGGCCCGACGAGGCCGCCTACCAGGAATGGCTCGACCATCCGAACCGCGGGCGCACCGCGCCCGAGCTGTCGGCGCTCCTCGCCGATGCCCGCATCGGCGTCGGCCGCCTCTACGCGGTCGACCACCGCGTCTCCAAGACCGAGATCTGAACGCATCAGACCCCTCACGAAAGAAGAATGCAATGACGCACCTCTCACGGATCATCGCCGGCGCCGGCGTCCTCGCGCTCGGCGTCTCGCTCGCCGCCTGCAGCTCGGACGGCGGTTCGGACGGCGGGGGCGGCGGCGGGAACAAGTTCTCCGTCGTCTTCCTCGCCTCCTCCTCCCAGAACGGCTACAACCAGGCCGTCTACGAGGGGGTGCAGCAGGAGGCGAAGGAGCTCGAGAAGAAGCTCGGGATCACGATCACCACCAAGATCCAGGACGGCCAGTTCGACGCCAACACCCAGCTGTCGCAGCTGCAGAACGCCGGGACGACGGGCCAGGCGAGCGGCGTGATCGTCGTGCCGCAGGACGGCCCCGGCCTCGCCGCCGCGTTCCCGCTCGGCAACGACATCCCCGTGGTCTCGGTGCTGAACCCCATCGGCCCCGACATCGACAAGATGGAGCCGCAGACGGAGGGCGTGGTCGCGACCGTCGCCTCGCCGCCCTCGGCCGGCGCCGAGCGCCAGGCCGAGACGGTCGTCGAGTACTGCAAGAACATCGACCCGTGCAAGATCGGCCTGCTGGCCGGCCTGCTGAACTCGCCGCTCGACGTCGCGCGCATCAAGGCTTGGAAGAAGGTCCTCGGCGCCCACGACAACATCACGATCGTGGGCACCGTCGAGGGCGCCTACGACCGCGACAAGTCGCTCACCGCCGTGTCCAACCTGCTGCAGGCCAACAAAGACATCAACGGGATCCTGAGCAACGCCGACCAGCAGACGATGGGCGCCCAGATCGCCCTCGAGAACGCCGGCATCGACCCGTCCAAGATCTTCCTCACGGGCGGCGGCGGGACGACCGAGGCCGTCAAGGCGGTCCGCGACGGCAAGTGGACGAACGACTACCTGAACTACCCGGTGAGCATGGGCAAGGCCGCGCTCGAGCAACTGATCAACAAGCTCCGCGGCGAGAAGGTCCAGGCCGTCGTGGACGCGGACACGCTCGTGAAGCTCCCGCCGATGTCCACCAAGAAGGACCTCGATGCGATGCCGGACTTCACCGGCGAGTGGAACGGCTAGTCCGATGCAGGATTCTGCGACCGGCCCGGTGCTCGTCGAGCTCCGCGGCGTCGACAAGCGGTTCGGGGCGACCCAGGCGCTCGACGACGTCTCGCTCGAGGTGCGCGGCGGGGAGATCCACGCGTTCGTCGGCGAGAACGGCGCAGGCAAATCGACCCTCGGAAAGGTGATCGCGGGGGTCTACGCCGCCGACCGGGGCGACGTCGTGGTCGACGGCGCCCCGGTCGACCGGTGGAACCCGGGGATCGCGCAGCGGCGGGGGATCGCGATGATCGCCCAGGAGCTCGCGCTCGTCCCCGACCTCACCGTCGGCCAGAACGTCTTCCTCGGCGCGGAGGAGCACCGCTTCGGCATCGAGCGGCGCAATCTGGCCGAGCGCTTCGCGGCGCTCGACGCCCAGGTGGGCTTCGGGCTCGACCCGGGCGAGAAGGTGCGCGATCTGCGGATCGCCGACCAGCAGAAGGTCGAGATCCTGCGTGCCCTGGCCCGCGACGCCCGCATCATCGTGATGGACGAGCCGACCTCCTCGCTCACGGCCCATGAGATGGCGCAGCTCGAGGACCTGATGCGGATGCTCAGGGACCGGGGCTGCTGCGTGATCTACGTCTCGCACTTCCTCGACTCCGTGCTCGGCGTCGCCGACCGCATCACCGTGATGCGCGACGGCCGCCGGATCGAGACGGTCGACGCGGCGGCGGTGTCGAAGCACGACCTCGTCACCTCGATGCTCGGCCGCGAGATGGAGCAGGCCTACCCGGAGCGGCCGCCGGCGCCGGCCGCCGCCGAGCCGATCCTGTCGGTGCGCGGGCTGCGCACCGGGACCGGGGTCGAGCGCATGAGCTTCGACGTGCGCCCCGGCGAGATCGTCGGCCTGCTCGGGCTCGTCGGCAGCGGCCGGACCGAGTGCCTCCGCGCGGTGTTCGGCCTCGACGCGATCCTCGCCGGCGAGGTCCGTTTCGACGGCCGGGACTGGGCCGGGCGGAGCCCGCGGCACTCCATCGAGGCCGGGCTGGTGCTCGTCTCGGAGGACCGGCACAAGGACGGCCTCGTGCTGCAGCGCTCGGTGCGCGAGAACATCGCGCTCGCGAGCCTTCCCGCGCGCGCACGCGGCGGGGTGGTCGAGCGCGGGATCGAACGGCGGACCGCGCAGGAGCTCGCCGAATCGCTCGAGATCCGGCCGCCCGACATCGAGCTGCCGGTCGGGTGGTTCTCGGGCGGCAACCAGCAGAAGGCGCTGCTCGGCAAGGCGCTCGCGGCCCGGCCGCGCCTCATCATCCTCGACGAGCCGACGCGCGGCGTCGACGTCGGGGCCAAGCGGACCATCTACGAACTCATCGCCAGGCTCGCCTCGGAGGGGATCGGCGTGCTGCTGATCTCGTCGGAGCACGAGGAGATCATGGAGCTCGCCCACCGCGCGTACCTGGTCTCCGACGGCCAGACCTTCGGGGAGATCGTCCCCGAGCAGACCACCGTGGAGGACGTGCTGTTCCGGCTCTTCCACGTGACCACCGGAGAGGAGACGGCAGCGTGAGCGAGGCCGCAAACACCACCGTGACGCGGACGCGTGCCCGCAGGAAGTTCTCGGCGAAGGAGCTCGTCATCGAGTACGCGGTCCTGCTGCTGCTCGCGGCCGTGCTGATCGCGCTCGCGATCCTGTCGCCGTCGTTCTTCACGTTCGGCAACATCGTCAACATCCTGAACCAGAACGCCCCGCTCGTGATCATCGCGTCGGCCGGCACGTTCGTGATCATCTCGGGCGCGTTCGACCTCTCGACCGGCGCCATCTACAGCGTGGCCGGGGTCGTCTCGGCCTGGCTCGCGGTCACGACCGGCAACGTCGTGCTCGCGCTCGCGGCGGCCCCCGTGATCGGCATCGTGCTCGGCGCGTTCAACGGCACCGTGATCACCCGGCTCCGGGTGCACTCGTTCCTGGCGACGCTCGCCTCGTCGATGATCTTCACGACCGTCGCCGTGCTCATCACGGGCGGCAGCCTGATCACCGTGACGACCCCCGGGTTCACGGCGCTCGGTCGCAACCGCGTCGGCGGCGTCTTCGTCGCGGTGCTCGTGATGATCGTCGCGGTCGCGATCCTGTGGTTCGTGCTCTCGCGCACGGTCTTCGGCCGCCGCGTCTACGCGGTCGGCGGCAACGCCGAGGCCGCGGAACTCTCGGGCATCCGTGTCGACCGCACCCGGATCCTGGTGTTCGTGATCAGCGGGCTCGCGGCCGGCACCGCGGCCGCCATCGGCGTCTCGCGCATCGCGTCGGGCCAGCCGCTCGCCGGCGCCGGGCTCGAGCTCAGCGCCATCGCGGCGGTGATCCTCGGCGGCACGAGCATCTACGGCGGCATCGGCGCCGTCTGGCGCTCGGTCGCCGGCGTGTTCCTCATCGCGCTGATCGGCAACGGCTTCGACCTGCTGAACCTGAACCCGCAGCTCAAGGACATGGTGACGGGCTTCATCATCCTCGCCGCGGTCGGCCTCGCCGCCGCCGGACGGGGAAGCGCTAGCCGCCCGCCGCCTCCGCCACCGACCCCGCAGCGCGCCCCAGCACGGCCCGGACGACCCCGGGTCTCCGCGGGCTGCCCGAAAACCCCCAACGACCCCACTACGGAAGGACCGTCCAATGTCCGAAAACGTCCGAATCGCCATCGATGTCGGCGGCACGTTCACCGACGTCGTGAAGCTCGTGCCGGAGACCGGGGAGCTCCGCTTCGAGAAGGTCCCGACCACGCCGAGCGAACCCACCGCCGGCGTGCTCGCGGCCTTCGACAAGGCCGACGCCGACCCGGCGCAGGTCTCGATGTTCAACCACGGCAGCACGCTCGGCCTGAACTCCCTGCTGACCCGCACCGGCGCGCGCATCGCCACGATCGCGACGCGCGGCTTCCGCGACGTCTACCTGCTCGGCCGCACCGACCGGCGGGTGATGTACGACATCGCCTACCGCAAGCCGGAGGCGCTGCTCGAGCGGTACGACACCTTCGAGGTCACCGAGCGCAGCATGTTCGACGGCTCGGTCGCGACGCCGTTCGACGAGGACGACGCCCGCGAGGTCGCGCGCGAGATCCTGCGCCGCGGCTACGACGCCGTGGCCGTCGCGTTCCTGCACGCCTACGCCAACCCCGCGCACGAGCTCCGCATGCGCGAGATCCTGGCGGAGGAGGCCCCGGGCGTCGAGGTCACGATCTCGCACGAGCTGTCGCGCGAGTACCGCGAGTACGAGCGCACCAGCACCGCCGTGCTCGACGCGTACATCAAGCCCATCATGCGCAGCTACCTGAAGGCGCTCGAGGGCGAGCTCGAGCGGCGCGGCTTCGACGGCCGGTTCCTGATGTCGCGCTCCGGCGGCGGCGCCATGACCGCCTCCGCGGCGCGCGAGCAGCCGGTCAACCTGATCCTGTCGGGCCCGGCCGGCGGCGTCGTCGGGGCCGCGGCCTTCGCGAAGCTCATCGACCGGCCCAACCTGATCACGATCGACATGGGCGGCACGAGCCTCGACGCCTCGCTCGTGCAGGGCGGCAACCCGGTGCTGTACCACGGCGCGGAGTTCGAGGGGCTGCCCATCAATACCCCGTCGCTCTACATCCACACGATCGGCGCGGGCGGCGGATCGCTCGGCTACCTCGACGAGGCCGGAGCGCTGCAGGTCGGCCCGAAGAGCGCCGGCGCCATGCCCGGGCCCGCGGCGTACGGGCGCGGCGGCACGCAGCCGACCTTCACCGACGCGGCCCTCGCGATCGGCTACCTCGGCACCGACACCCCGCTCGGCGGCGAGCTCACGCTCGACCGCGAGAAGTCGCTCGAGGCGCTCGCGCCCATCGCCGAGACCCTCGGGCTCAGCGTCACCGGGCTCGCGCGCGGCATGGTGCAGATCTCGAACACCAAGATCATGGGCGCGGTGCGCGCCATCACGATCGAGCTGGGCCACGACCCGAAGGACTTCGCGCTGCTGTCGTTCGGCGGCGGAGGCGGGCTCGTCGCGGTCGACGTCGCGCGCGAGCTCGGGATCCCCGAGGTGATCGTGCCACCGGGCCAGGGCGCTTTCTCGGCGCTCGGCATGCTCATGGCCGACGTGCAGCACGACTACTCGCGCACGAGCCTGCAGGCGCTCGAGGATCTCGACGCGGCCGCGGCCGACGCGCTGTACGCCGGCATGGAGGCCGAGGCGCGCCAGACGCTGCGCAGCGAGGGCTTCCCCGACGACCGGATGGTGTTCCACCGGGTCGTCGCGGTGCGGTACTCCGGCCAGGAGCACGCCGTGACCGTCGACTACCCGGAGGGCGGCTCCGATCCCCGCGCCGCGATCCGGGCGGAGTTCGACCGTCTGCACCTGCGGCAGTACGGGCACACCATGGACGACCCCATCGAGACCACGACGCTGCGCCTCGGGGCCGTCGGCATCGTCGACAAGCCCGAGCTGCCGAAGGCCGCCCGCCGGTCCGACGGCGGGGCGCCGGAGCTGCGCAGCCGCACCGTCGTGCTCGCGGGCGACGAGACCGCCGAGTACGCGCTCGTCGCCCGCGAGGAGCTCATGGCCGGCGACGTGCTCGAGGGCCCCGCCGTCGTGACCGAGCACACGGCGACCACCGTGCTGCACGCCGGCGACCGCCTCGAGGTCGGCGCCTACGGGGAACTCGTCATCTCGATCCAGTACGCGAAGAAGGGAGCCTGACGTGGCCGACGCAATCACCACCGAGATCATCAGGCACGGCCTGCTGGCCGCAGCCGAGGAGGTGGCGCGCAACCTCTGCCGCACCGCCTACAACACCGTGGTCTACGAGATCCACGACTACGGCATCGGGATCCACGACGCGAACGGCGACGTGGTCGCCGACGCGCCGGGCATCGCGGTGTTCACCCGCGGCAACGACGCCGGCATCAAGCACTCGATCGAGTTCCTCGGGGCCGAGGCGATGGAGCCGGGCGACGTCTTCATCATCAACTTCCCCTACTGGTCGAGCGCGCACACCCTCGATCCGCTCGTGTTCGCCCCGATCCACGTCGACGGCGAGCTCATCGGCTTCGCGTCGTGCCGCGTGCACGTCACCGACCTGAACCAGAAGGATCCGGGCTACGTGCTCGATTCCACGGACCGCGCGCAGGAGGGGCTCATGCTCCCGGCCTCGAAGCTGTACCGCAGGGGCGAGCGCAACGACGACGTGTTCAACATCATCCGCTTCAACAGCCGGATGCCGAAGCACACGATCGGCGACATCCAGGCGCAGGTGTCGGCGTGCGTCACCGGCGTGCGCCGCACGCAGGAGCTCGCGGGCAAGTACGGCGTCGGCACCCTCACCGAGGCCATGCGCACCATCAACGAGCACGGCGAGAAGCTCGCGCGGCTCGCGCTCGCGAAGCTGCCGAAGGGCACCTGGAGCGCGGTCGACTACGTCGACGACGACGGGATCAACAAGGAGGACCTCGTCAGGCTGCAGTGCACCGTCACCGTCTCGGACGAGGAGATGGTGGTCGACTGGACCGGCAGCGCCGAGAATGTCGAGGGCCCCATCAACCTGCCGCCCGGGCAGACCGAGGCGCTGTCGAGCCTCATCTTCAAGTCGCTCACCACGCCCGACTCTCCGGTGGTCGCCGGCAACTTCGCCCCGCTGCGGGTCGTCACGGTGCCCGGCTCGGTCATGCACGCGGTCTCGCCCATGCCCACCTTCACGCTCTGGACCGGCCTGCTCGCGGGCGAGGTGATCCTCAAGGCGCTCGCGCAGGGCATGCCGGAACTCGTGCCCGCCTGCTCAGGCGGCGACGTGTGCTCGATGATGGGCCTCGGCGTGAATCCGCGCACGGGGGAGCCGTGGCAGGAGGCGACCAACGAGGCCGTCGGCTTCGGCGGCACCGCGCGGCACGACGGCGAGGACGGGATCATGCACCTGTCGGAGCCCGGCTGCCGCAACAACCCCGTCGAGGTGCTCGAGGCCAAGTCGTCCATGATCATCGACCACTACGGCTACCGGCCTGACACGGGCGGTGCGGGCGAGCACCGCGGCGGCGTCGGCGTGAGCCGCTCCTACCGCTTCACCGCTCCGGCGACGGGCATCTGCCTCGTCTACAAGACGAAGACGGAGCCGTGGGCGATCGACGGCGGGGCCGAGGGCAAGCCGAACCGGGTCGTGCTCAATCCCGGGACCGACCGGGAGGTCGTGCAGGGCGGCAGCTACAACCGCCTCGAGGCCGGCGACGTGCTCGTCAACCAGACCGGCGGCGGAGGCGGCTACGGCAACCCCTTCGACCGCGACCCGGCGGCCGTGGCGCACGACGTGCGCAACGGATTCGTCTCGCGGGGATCGGCCGAACAGGACTACGGTGTGGTGGTGACGGCCGACTTCGGGATCGACGAAGCCGCTACGGCGGCGATCCGGGGCCGATGAACCAGCGCGGCGGTGCGCCCGGTGCTCCGGGCGCACCGCCGCAACGCGCGTCGCGCGGAACAGCACAGGAGCGGAGCGGAATGCGAACGGGATCGCTGAACATCGTCGGAGCGCAGGTGTGGGACGGCGAGGCCTTCGTCGACCGGGCGGTGCACATCTCCGAGGGGCGAGTGGCCGCTGGCCCCGCCGAGGGCGCCGAGACACTCGATGCGAGGGGCCGGTGGCTCGTGCCCGGCCTCATCGACGCGCACTTCCACGCCTACGCCACGAGCATGGACGGCATGGAGAACGAGCGGGGGCCGCTCAGCTTCACCGCGATCAACGGCACGCGCCGACTCGATCGGGCGCTGCACCGCGGCTTCACGACGGTGCGCGACGTCGCCGGCGGCGACATCGGACTCGCCCGCGCGATCGACGCGGATCTCTTCGCCGCGCCCCGCTATCACTTCACCGGGCCGGCGCTCAGCCAGACCGGTGGGCACGGCGACCCGCGTGCGCCCCACATCGACGTCTGCTTCTCGCACGGGCACATGTGCGAGGTCGTCGACGGCGTCGAGAACCTCCGCCTCGCGGTGCGCGACCGCTTGCGCACCGGCGCGCACGCCATCAAGATCATGACCTCGGGCGGCGTGTTCTCGCTCGCCGACCCGCTGCCCATCCCGCAGTATTCGCCCGAAGAGGTGCGCGTCGTCGCCGAGGAGGCGAAGCGCCGCGGCAGCTACGTCGCCGCCCACGCCTACTCGTCCGAGGCGGTGCGCCATTCGATCGAGAACGGGGTACGGTCCATCGAGCACGGCAACCTCATCGATTCCGCGACGGCGGTCCGCATGGCCGAGCTCGACGCCTTCCTCGTGCCGACCCTCGCGGCGTACGATGCGATGGATCGCCGCGGAGCCGGGATCGGCCTGAACGCGATCTCGCTCGCGAAGAACGCCGAGGTGCTCTCCCGCGGGCAGGAGGCCGTGCGGATCGCGCTCGCCGCCGGCGTTCGCGTCGGGTTCGGCACCGACCTGATGGGCGACCTCGAGGACGACCAGCTGCGCGGGGTTCGGCTGCAGGTCGAAGCGAGCGGCGCGGCGGCCACGCTGAGATCGATGACCGAGACCAATGCCGAGCTGATCGGCGACCCGGCGCTCGGGCATCTCGGTTCCGGCGCCTACGGCGACGCCCTGCTGCTCTCGGCCGACCCGATCGCGGAGCCGGCCGCGCTCTGGGAGGAGGACGCCCGAGTGGCGATCGTGCAGGGCGGCCGCGTGGTCGCGTAGCCGTGCGGGCGGGTTATCCACAGGCCTTCGCACTCCGGTGACGCGCCGTGCGGCGCTCGGGTACCTTTGCGGTCAGGCGCGGCAGGTCGCGCCGGGAAGCGAGGATCGACATGCCTCCTGAGACGATCGGCACGCTCGTGGCGGTCATCGGCGCGGTCGCGACGATCCTCGGCGGTCTCCATACGATGCTCCGTCGGCTGGAAGGGCGACTGGACGGTCCCTTCGAACAGATCGATCGCAGGTTCGAACTGGCGCATCAGCAGATCCAGGAGGTGAGAGCGGAGGTGCACGAACTGCGCGGTGACGTCCGCGCGGTCGAAGCGGGATTGAGCGAGGTGAAGGTCTCCGTCGCGCGACTCGAAGGGCCGCATCCGGGGTCGAGTACGGGGCTCGTCGGCGTCCGTTGAGCCGCCGAGCCTCGGGCGACCCGGTGCCGGTCGAGCGGCGCATACCGCCGTAGCACCGGCACCGGTGTGAAGGGCGTCAGCGCAGCACGAAGCCGTCGCCGAGGGCGTCCATGGGGTCGAGCATGAACCGGTGCTCGCCGGTCCGGTAGGCCGTTCCCGAGACCGAGGGGATCACGGTCGCGCGGCCGTCGGGCGCTGTCGGACCGTCGGCCCACCGAGCCGAGAACACGGTATCGACGATCGAGCGATGTTCGAGCATCTCGTCAGCTCCGAGGGTGCCGTCGTCCGCGAGCAGGGCGACGCGCGCGCCGGTGCCGGAGCCGCACGGGGAGCGATCCACCTCACCGTCGGCGAACACGGTGACGTTGCGCTGGCGCGGGCCTTCGCCGTGCCGGCCGAGATCGTCCCACAGGATCGTGCCGTACACCCCCGAAAGGCGCGGATCCGCCGCGTGCTGGGCCTCGGGCGACGCGGTGAGCGCCCACTTCACCTCGCGTCCGATCGCGATCAGATCGGTGTAGTGCTCGGGGGTCACCGAGAGCCCGAGATCCGCCGCGCGCACCGATGCGTAGATGGCGCCCGAGAAGCTGAGATCCGCCCGCACCGTGCCGCGCGAGGTCTCGACCGCCACGCCGCGCGCGATCGCGTGCGACGCGACATTGCGGAACGTGGCGCGCACGAGCGCTCCGTCGCGCCGCTCCACGAGGGCGGCGACGCGGCCCGACGGTACGTCGATGCGCACCTCGGTGACGCCGTCGGGATCGGACTCGACGAGACCGGTGTCGGTCGCCCAGACGCCGAGCGCGATGGTGCCGTGCCCGCACGCGGTCGAGAACCCGTCCTTGTGCCAGAAGAGCACCCCGAAATGCGCACCGTCGTCGTTCGGCGGCGTGATGAAGCCGCCGTACATGTCGGCGTGACCGCGGGGTTCGTTGCAGAGCAGGCGGCGCAGCCCGTCGATCCCGCCCTCGTCGGCCATGGCGTTGATGCGGCGCGCACCGACGGTGTCACCGGACGGCACGGGTGCGCCGTCCGTGACGATCCGGAAGGGCTCGCCGGCGGTGTGGTAATCGGTTGTGGAGATCCAGGTCTGGGGCATTGCGCCTCCTCGCGTGTTGTGGGGTGTGACATTGCATGTGTGGATACGGTGAGTCGTCGGGCGCTCGGCGATTCGGATCAGCGGAGCAGCAGGAGCAGGCCCGCGGTGGCGGCCAGCGCGATGACGCCGGCGGCGGCTCCGGGCAACCAGGAGCGGAGCGGAAGCGAGAGTCCCCGCTGCACGCGGCTCAGCCCCGCGAGCGCCGGGTCGCCGGCCGCGGCCGCGTGCTCGGCCGGTGCGGCGAGCGCGTCGATGACCGCGACCGCCGGATCGTGCGGAGCGAGACGGAGCCGCGCCCCGCTGAACGGCGGCGGGGGCGTGCCCGGCGCGATGCGGACCGCCACCGGCAGCGTGCCGTCCCCCGGAGTGTGCGCGACGTAGAGCGCCGTGCGGAACGCTGCGCGCTTCCTCACGGGCATCGCCCGCGAGAGTATGGCGTTCGCCGCGGGCCACTCGGCGATCGCGGCCGGGTGCGTCGCTGCCGTCCCGGTCGCCGACGCGAGTCGCTGCTGCAACTGCGATTCGCGTCGCGCGGTCATCACCAGTGTGGTGACGATGCCGACGAACCAGAGCATCCAGCCGACGAGGAGCGCGACGATCGGAGCCGGGCCGAGGACGGGGCCGCCCAGCAGGAGACCGAGGAGCGCCCCGAGGATGATCCCCAGGGGAACGCACTGCAGCAGCAGCACGAGACGCAGGAAGGCGGTCTGCTGTTCGGGAACGGTGCGCATGCCGGGAGCCTACCCTCGACCCGCCGAACGACGGCGGGCGGGGACCACGCGGAGCGGCATGGTGCTCGTGTCGATCAGGGGGTTCTCGTCCTGCGTGGCGACGAGCTCCTTCGCCTCTTCGCGGGTCGTCACGGTGGGCACCGAGCCGAGCAGGGGCCGCGCGCCCGTCTCGCGCATGGCGAGCACGGCGAGCACCGCGATGGCCGAGAAAGCCATGATCCACAGGGCGGGCATGAACGGGCTGATCCACGACCCCGCGGTCGCGTTGACGAGCAGGTCGGCGATCAGCGGCGTGGTGCCGGCGAAGAGCGAGGCCGCGAGATTGTAGGTGATGCCCATGCCGCTGAACCGCGCGGCGGTGGGGAACAGCGCCGGCAGCGCCGAAGCGGTCATCGACACGAAGAAGGCGACGGGGATCGCGACGATCCCGAGGGCCAGGAACACGACCCACATGCCCGCCTGCGGTGCCGTCTGCAGGATCAGGAACGCCGGCAGCATGAGCACGAGCGAGGATCCGGTCGCGAGGAAGTAGATCCGTCTGCGCCCGACACGGTCCGACCAGCGGCCGATCGTGGGCAGCAGCAGCGACATGATCACGAGCACCGGCACCGTCGCGATGGCGGCGTTCAGGTTCGAGATCCCGAGATCCTTCTCGAGATAGGTCGGCATGTAGCTCGTGAGCGCGTACCCGGCGGTGCCCTCCGCGGCGACGATCGAGATGCCGATGAGGATCTGCTTCCAGTAGACGCGGATGAGGCTTCCGAGGCCGTGCCGGTACTGCAGGTCGTGCGGGTCGGTCGGCGGCTGCTCGTGCTGCAGCTCCTTCGTCTCCTCGAACCCGGGAGGCTCGGGGATCCGCATGCGGAAATAGATCGCGATCGCGCCGAGCGGGATCGCGAGCAGGAAGGGGATCCGCCACCCCCACTCGACCATCGCGCCGTCGATGCCGAGCAGGCTCTCGGTGGTCAGCGTGGTCAGCGCGACGACCGTGGCCCCCGCGGCGAAACCCAGGTAGGAGCCGACGTTGAGCTTCGACGCCCAGTAGCCGCGATCCTTGTCGGGCGAGAACTCGGAGACGTAGGTGGTGGCGCCGGCGAACTCGCCGCCCGTCGAGAAGCCCTGCGTCATCTTGAGCAGATAGAGCGGGATGATGATCCAGAACCCGCCGGCCTGCGCCGCCGAGGGCAGCATGCCGATGAGCGCGGTGGAGATCGCCATGATCGCCATCGTGAAGTAGAGGACCTTCTGGCGGCCGATGCGGTCGCCGATGGGGCCGAGGATCAGGCCGCCGAACGGGCGGACGAGGAACGAGACGGCGAAGCCGAGGAGGGTGACGGTGAGGCCGAGGGAATCGGGCATGCCCGCCGTGAACACCTTGGTCATGGTCACGGCCAGGTAGCCGTAGATGCCGAAGTCGTACCACTCCATGAAGTTACCGACGAAGGCGCCGCGCAGGGCGAGCTTCATCTTCGCGGGCTCCACCACGATGACGTCGTCGACCTCCAGCCGTCTGCCGGACGGTGCGTGCTGCGTGCCGCTGGTGTGCTCAGGCATCGTTGACTCCTCCTCGGAGTCGAGCCGTGCGGCTCGCGTGTGCGGAACGGTCTGCGCTGGTGCAGAGCCTACGCGCAGGGCGCGGGGGCGGGCCAATCGCCGCGGATCGGCCCGCCCCCGTCCCGGTGCTAGATCAGGCCGTCCGACAGGTGGTTCGGCGTGCCGAAGCGGTGGGCCGTGATCGACACCGCCTGCTCGTGCAGGTGCGGCAGCAGCTCGACGCGGCCGGCGGACACGACGGGGCCGTCGTAGATCGCGACGTCGGGCTTGCCGTTCGCGGCGGCGTGCGCTGCGGCCGACACGGCCTCGCGGGACTCGCCCGCGACGATCCGGATCCGCGCCGCGGCGTGCGGGCCGTCCTGCGCGGCGATCGCGGCGACGCGGCGGGTCCAGGCCGCGGCGTCCTCGACGAACACCGGCACGCGCGCCGCGGCGAGGGCCGCGGTGAGCTGGGCGGGCAGTGCGGTCTCGGCGCTGACCGTGGGCGAGCCGCCGGCTGCGACGCCCGCGGCGATCGCGCGCACCGTCTCCCGCAGCGGGGCGTCCGCGGTCGCGCGGATCGTGACCGGCACGGGCAGATAGCGCAGCACGTTCTGCTCGACGCCGAGCTGCGAGGCATCGCGGGCGATGCCGAACTCGTCGTCCCAGGCGCGGTCGTCGGAGCCGAGCGCGGCGCGCAGCCAGGCGAGGTCGTCGCCGGTCACGCCGGCCTGCTCGGCCGCGAGCAGCAGCGGCGCCGCGGCCTGGAGCGGCGCGCGCAGCTCGGACTCGACGGGGGCGTCGACCCAGGAACCGAGGCCGTGCAGGTAGTTCGGCCCGCCCGCCTTGGTGCCCGCGCCGATCGCCGACTTCTTCCAGCCGCCGAACGACTGGCGGCGCACGATCGCGCCGGTGATGCCGCGGTTGACGTAGAGGTTGCCCGCCTGGATGCGGCGCAGCCACAGCTCGAGGTCGTCGCGGTCGAGCGAGTGCAGGCCGCTGGTGAGGCCGTAGTCGATCTCGTTGACCATGTCGATCGCCTCGTCGAGCGTCTTCGCGGTCATGATGCCGAGGATCGGGCCGAAGTACTCGGTCAGGTGGTACTCGGATCCGCGCTTCACGCCTTCGCGGACGCCCGGGCTCCACAGCTTGTTCCCGCCGTCGCGGTCGACCGCGAGGGGGCTGTCGCTCGCGACCGGCTCGGGCGTGATCGCCCAGGTCTCGCCGGCGCCCAACTGGGTGAGGCCGCGCAGCAGCTTGCCCGAGGGGGCGGTGATGATGGTGCCCATCTGGGTCTCGAGGTTCTCGGGGGTGCCGACCTTGAGCGAGCGGACGGCGTCGAGCAGCTGCCCGCGGAACCGCTTCGAGGTGGCGACCGAGCCGACGAGGATCACGAGCGACGCGGCCGAGCACTTCTGGCCCGCGTGGCCGAAGGCCGACTGCGCGACGTCCTTCGCGGCGAGGTCGAGGTCGGCGTTCGGGGTCACGATGATCGCGTTCTTGCCGCTCGTCTCGGCGAGGATCGGCAGATCCCGGCGCAGCTCGCGGAACGCGACCGCGGTCTCGTAGGCGCCGGTGAGGATGAGACGGTCGACGCGCGGATCCGCGACGAGCTTCGAGCCGAGCTCGCGATCGCCGAACTGCACGAACTGCAGCACGTCCTTCGGCACGCCGGCCTCCCACAGCGCCTCGACCATGACGGCGCCCGAGCGGGCCGAGTTGCTCGCGGGCTTGATGATGACCGAAGAACCGGCGGCGAGGGCCGCGAGGGTGCCGCCGGCGGGGATCGCGACCGGGAAGTTCCACGGCGGGATCACCGCGATGAGCTTCTGCGGGCGGTACTCGGCGCCGTCGACGAGGTCGAGCTGCTGGCCGAGCATGGCGTAGTAGTTCGCGAAGTCGATGGCCTCGGAGACCTCGGGATCGCCCTGGTCGAGGGTCTTGCCGCACTCGGAGCCCATGACCTCGAGCAGCTCGGCGCGACGCTCCTCGAGCTTCTCGCCCGCCCGGTAGAGGATCCGGGCGCGCTCGTCCGCGCCGAGCGCCTGCCAGGCATCGGCGGCGGCGACGCCGCGGGCGATGGTCTCGTCGAGCACCTTCGCGTCAGCGATGCGCGACGACTCGACGAGCGCCGATCCGAGCGTCGAGCCCACCATGCGCCCGGCGATGGCCCGGCCCCAGGCGCGGTTGCCCGGCAGGTCGGGATCGGTGTCCGGGGTGTTCTCGAAGCGGCCCTCGCGACCCGCGGCGACGCGCGCCTCGACGCGGGCCTCGGCTCCTGCGGCGTCGTAGGCGCAGCGGTCCTGCTGCCGGTTCGCGGGCGGCACGGCGTAGGTCTCGGGGGTGCCATCGCCGGTGATCGCGGCGAGGTCGGCGAGCGAGGCGAGGAAGCGGTCCTGCTCGCGGGCGAACAGCTGCGCGCTGTCGTTCAGCTCGAACACGGCAGACATGAAGTTCTCCTGGCTCGCGCCCTCCTCGAGGCGGCGGATCAGGTAGGCGATCGCCACGTCGAACTCCTGCGGGTGCACGACGGGGGTGTAGAGCAGCAGCGAGCCGACCTCGCGCTTCACCGCCTCGGCCTGGCCGGTGGCCATGCCGAGCAGCATCTCGAACTCCACGCCGCTCTCGGCGCCGCGCGCCTTCGCGAGCAGCCAGGCGAGGGCGACGTCGAACAGGTTGTGGCCGGCCACGCCGATGCGCACGTTCTTCACGCGATCCGGGGTCAGCGCGTAGTCGATCACGGCCTTGTAGCTGGTGTCGCTCTGCTGCTTCGAGGCCCAGGTGGCCGCGGGCCAGCCGTGGATCGCGGCGTCGACGTGCTCCATCGGCAGGTTCGCGCCCTTCACGATGCGCACCTTGACGGGCGCCCCGCCGGAGGCCGTGCGCTTCGCGGCCCACTCCTGGAGCTGCATCATCGCGCCGAGCGCGTCGGGCAGGTAGGCCTGCAGCACGATGCCGGCCTCGAGGGTCTTGAACTCGGGACGGTCGAGGATCCCCGTGAACACCGCGAGGGTGAGGTCGAGGTCCTTGTACTCCTCCATGTCGAGGTTGATGAACTTGTTCGGGCTCGCCGCCGCGGCGCGCTGGTAGAGGGGGAGGAGCTGGTCCTCGATGTGGGCCACGGCCTCGTCGAACGCCCAGTGGTTGTGCGGGGCGACGGTGGAGGAGACCTTGATCGAGACGTAGTCGACGTCGTCGCGCGCGAGCAGCTTGTGGGTCCCCTCGAGCCGGCGCTCGGCCTCGTGCTGGCCGAGGATCGCCTCGCCGAGCAGGTTGATGTTGAGCTTCACGCCGTCGCGCTTGATCTTCGCGATGGCGGGCCCGAGCTTCGCGTCGCTCGCGTCGATGATGAGGTGGCTGACCATCTCGCGCAGCACTCGGCGGGCGATCGGGACGACGACGCCGGGCAGCGGCTTTGCGAATGCGCCGCCGAGGCCGATGGCGCCGCGCAGCGCGGCGGGCAGGAACTTGGGGGTCAGCGGCGTGAGCTCGTTCAGCTTCTTCGCGGCGGCGCCCAGGTCCTCGGGCCGGACGACGCCGTCCACGAAGCCGACGGTGAAGTCGAGGCCGTTCGGATCGCGCAGCACGCCGGCGAGGCGGGCGGCCGAGGCGTCGGCCGGGATCTCGGCGGCTTCGCGCAGCCAGCGCTGGACGAGCGCGATGGCGTCGTCGGCGAGGTCCTGGGGGCGAACGGTGGGGCTCCCGGTGCGGGTGCTCTGGGTCGTGGTCACGTCTGGTCTTTCTTCGATGCTGGGGTGCACGGCCTCGTGCTGATGGGGTCAGTTTCCCGCGGTTCAAGCATGAAGAAAAGCGACTCTTTCTGAGCAATAATGTGAAGAAGAACTGATGGATGGGAACCCGCGCGATGCTCGACATGAAACGCCTCCGCCTCCTCTGGGAGCTCTCGGCCCGCGGCACCGTGGCCGCCGTCGCCGAGGCCCTCAACTACACGCCCTCCGCGGTCTCCCAGCAGCTCGCCATCCTGGAACGCGAGGCCGGGGTCCCGCTGCTGCGCAAGTCCGGCCGAACGCTCGAACTCACCGCGGCGGCCGAGGCGCTCGTCGCCGACGCGGAAGGGCTCCTCGCGGGGCTGGAACGGGCCGAAGCCGCCCTGCACCGCGGGCTCCCCGAGGTATCGGGCAGCATCCGTGTCGCGGTGTTCCAGACCGCGGTGCTCGCGATCATGCCGCAGGCGCTGCGCCGGCTCCGCACCGAGCACCCGCAGCTGCGCGTCGAAACGGTGCAGTACGAACCGGAGCAGGCGCTCCGCGAGACCTGGGCTCGCGGCTTCGATCTCGTCGTCGCCGAGCAGTACCCGGGGCATGCCGCGCCGCACTTCGCGGGGCTCGACCGCCAGCCGCTCACGAGCGACCGGATCCGGCTCGCCCTGCCGGCCGTCGGCGTCGGCGGCGAGGCCTTCGACCGTGTCCGGACGCTCGCGGACGCCGCGGAACTGCCCTGGGTGATGGAACCCCGCGGCGCGGCCTCCCGGCACTGGGCCGAGCAGGCCTGCCGCGCGGCGGGCTTCGAACCCGACGTGCGGTCCGAGACGGCTGACCTGCAGGCGCACGTGCGCCTCATCGAATCGGGGAACGCGGTCGCCCTGCTGCCCGGCCTCGTCCACGTCGGGCCCGGCTTCGGCGCCGACGCGGGTTCGGAACGGCCGGGGATCCGGCTCGTGACGCTCGCGGGGGATCCGCACCGCACCATCTTCACCGCAGCACGCGCGGCCTCCGGCGGGCGTCCCGCACTCGCGGCGGTGCGGGAAGCACTCGAACACGAGGCGGCGATCCTCGACCTCGTGTGACCCGCGACCGTCCGCCTGGGGAAAAGCGGGGAAACTCGGCGAGCGCAGAGGCTGACGGGCATAGGCTGGCGGCGTCGAACCGAATGGGGTGAGCGTGAAGATCATCAGCTACAACCTGCGCAAGAACCGTGCGGTGACCGAACTCGAGTCGCTCGCCTCCGACCACGGACCCGATGTGGTCTGCCTGCAGGAGGCCGACGCCGTCACCCTGCCCGCGCGGCTCGACGCCCCGGGAGGCGCGCTGCGCCTCGTGCACGCGACCGAGCGCAACCGGCTCGGGCTGGCGATGTACGTCCGCGACGAGCAACTGCACGTGCAGGCCGCGCACACCTACGAGCTCAAGAAGTCGCTGCACGACCGCGTGCTCGCGCCCGCGCACGAGCGCCTCCTCGGGGTGCGCCTGCACGACCGCGGCACGAGCCGGGATCTCGTGGTCGCCTCCTTCCACGCCGCGCCGCTCACCGCGCTGAACTCCCTGCGCCGCGCCCAGATCCACGCGTCGCTCGACCAGCTGCGCCAGCTCGGCCCCGGCCTGCCCGCGCTCATGGTGGGCGACTTCAACTATCCCGTGTTCCAGAACCGGCTCGACGCCGAGATGCGCGAGGCCGGCTACGAGCTCTCGATCAGCGACAAGCGCACCTACACCCGCTACAAGGTGTTCCGCGGGCACTTCGACTTCGCGACGTCGGCCGGGTTCGACATCGACCGCGTGCGCACCCTGAACCGCGGCACCTCGGACCACCTGCCGATCCTCGTGCACGCCCACCCCAGCCTCGCGACGCGGGCCATCGCGCCGGAGGGGCTGCAAGCGGAACGGGCGCACTCCGTCGCGTAGCGCGTGACCGCGCCCCGCTAGCATGAGCGCATGGCCGGGGCGTCGAGGAGCGGAGCGCTGCTCGTGCTCGTCGCCGCGATCCTGTGGGGCACCACCGGAACCGCCGCGACGTTCGCCCCGCATGCGGGCCCCCTCGCGATCGGTGCCGCCGCGATGGGGATCGGCGGCCTGTTGCAGGCCCTCATCGCCGTGCCGCAGCTGCGCCGCGATCGCGAGCGGCTGCGCCGCCACCCGGTGCTGATCGGAGTCGGCGCCGTCGCCGTCGCGATCTACCCGCTCGCCTTCTACGCGGGCATGCACCTCGCCGGCGTCGCCGTCGGCACGGTGGTGGCGCTCGCCTCCGGTCCCATCTTCGCCGCGATCCTGGAGCGCGCGTTCGAGCGTACGCCGCTCGACGGGCGCTGGTTCGCCGGGGCGGGGCTCGGGATCGCGGGCACGGCGCTGCTCGCGCTCGGCGGGCAGGGCAGTGCGGCGGGCGGCGGATCCGTGGCGCTCGGTGTCGGGCTCGCGCTGCTGGCCGGGCTCACCTACGCCGTCTACGCCTGGGCCGCGCGGCGTCTGATGGCCGCGGGCTGCGGTTCGCGCTCCGCGATGGGCGCTGTGTTCGGGGTCGGCGGGGTCCTGCTGCTGCCCGTGCTCGTCGTGACGGGCGGGTCGTTCCTGCAGGATCCGCGCGATCTCGCGGTCGGCACCTACATGGCGATCGTGCCGATGTTCCTCGGCTACCTCGCCTTCGGCGCGGGCCTGCGCACGGTGCCCGCCCGCTCGGCGACCGTGCTGACCCTCGCCGAGCCCGCCGTCGCCGCGGTGCTCGCCTGGGCGGTCGTCGGCGAGCGGCTCGGCGGACTCGGCTGGGCCGGGATCGCGCTCATCGCGCTGAGCCTCGTCGTGTTCTCGCTGCCGCGTGCCCGGCCCTAGGGGCGGCGCCTAGGAGACGCGCGAATCCAGATAGGCGGGAACCTCCGCCACGGAGCCGAGCAGCTCGGTGAAGGGCTGGTCGGCGAACGCGGCGCGATCGAGCTTGCCGCTCAGCACGCCGATGGTGATCGCCGCGCCGGAGTTGGCGCCCGCCTGGACGTCGACGGCGGTGTCGCCCGCGACGACGACGCCCGCGACGTCGAGCACGCCCGTGCGCTCCATGGCGCGGTGGATCATGTAGGGCGCCGGGCGGCCCTGCGCGACCTCGTCCCCGCAGACGAGCGCGTCGACGACGAGCTCAGCGTCCGTCTCGGCGTCGGTGCCCGCGACCGCCCAGCCGAGCTGTCGCAGGATCCCCTCGGCCACGTCGCGCGAGAAGCCGGTGGTGAGCGCGACGCGGATCCCGCGGCCGCGCAGCTCGTCGATCGCCTCGGGGACGCCGGGCATCGCGACGGGCGGCTCCGCGGTGTAGAGCTCGTCGAGGATCGTGCGGAAGCGCTCGAACGCCGCATCGACGAGCTCGTCGTTCGCGCGCCCGCCGCCGAGCTCGACGAGCGCCGTGATGGCGGCCCGCTTCTCGGTGCCCATCCAGGTCTGCAGGTCCGAGGGCGCGACCGTCGCACCGGTCTCGGTCACCGCCCGCTCGAGCGCGCGATAGACGGCTCCGCGGTCGTCGATGGTGGTCCCGGCCATGTCGAATGCGGCGAGGGTGATCATGCGTGCTCCTTGATGAGGCTGGCCGGTCGGACCGGCTCGCGGGGTTCGGGCGACGAGCCGACCGGCTCGCGCGTGATGGGGGTGCGATGCGCGGCCGAGTTCTCGATCACGAAGGTGGCCATGCTCGGCAGGTAGCGGTCGTCGGCGACCTCGATGAGCGCGCCGTGCGCGTCGAACGCGACGCGGCGGGCGCGCAGCAGCGGGTTGCCGGGCACCACGCCGAGCCATTCCGCATCGAGCTGGTGCGCGGCGACGGCGTCGATCGTGTGCCGGGCGCGCACGGGGGTGATGTAGAGCGCGCTGAGATGCTGGTAGATGCTGCCGCGGTCGAGGTCCGCCGTGAGCAGGTGCTTGCCGACCCAGAAGGGGAACAGCGAGCGCTCGAGCATGGCCGGCTTGCCGTCGAGCAGGCGGAGCCGGACGATCTCGACGACCGGGTCGCCCTCGGTCAGCTGCAGGTCGCGCGCGATCTCCTCGGTCGCCGGGCGCCGGGCGGCCTCGATGACGCGCTGACCCGGCACGTAGCCCAGGTGGTTCGCCCACTCCGTGAACGAGAGGAAGGTCTCGAACGACTGCGAGGGCACGAGACGCTGCACGCGGGGCGGTGCGCCGCGCCCGCCGACGATCATGCCCTCTGCGCGGAGCGCGGCGAGCGCCTGCCGCACCGGCCCCCGCGAGGTGCCGAACTCGGCGATGAGCGACTTCTCGCTCGGAACGCGTTCTCCCTGCACCCACTCGCCGGTACGGATGCGTTCGATCATCGCATCGTACAGCTGTGCGTGCAGCGGCTTCGTCTCGGTCATGTGAGCAGCGTACAAGTTGTCAAGACCGGTTTGGAGGGCCTCCGGATCCCCGGAAGTGAACAGTTGGTAGCCGGATCGGAGCGAAACCTGAACGGCGGTGAACACTCCGCGAACTCGCCCGTTTCGAGTTGTCATGACTAGTTGCCGCGCCGCATCCTCGTTGCCATGACACCTCGACCCTCACCGCTCCACGTCGCGATCGTCGGCGCCGGGATCGTCGGCCTCGCTCACGCGGTCGCCGCGCTCGACGCCGGCCATCGCGTGACCGTGGTGGAGCAGGACTCCGCGGCCGTGACCGCGAGCGTCCGCAACTTCGGCCACGCCTGCGTCTCGGTCCAGGCGGGCGAGATCGGCGAACTCGCCGTTCGCGCCCGCGAGATCTGGCTCGACCTGATCGACCGGACGGGCCTCGAAGCCCGCGTCTCGGGGACGCTCGCCGTGGCGCGCAGCGCAGCCGAGGCCGCGGTGCTCGAGGATCTGGCCGCGCGCGACACGGCGATGCCCTCCGAACTGCTCACCGGATCCGCTGCCGGGCGCGTGCTCGGCACCGCGGGCTCCGCCGCCGAGCCCCGCGCCGGCCTGCTGCTGCCGAACGACCTGACCGCGAACCCCCGCACCGCGGTCGCCCGGATCGCGGCCTGGGTCGACGCCCACGAGCGCGGCGAAGTGCGGTTCGCGACGACCGCGACCGCCGTCGGCACCGGGGTGCTCACGACGAGTCGCGGAGCGATCCGCGCCGACCGCATCGTGGTCGCGGCGGGGCACCTGCTCAGTCGCCTGCTGCCCGGGACCGCCGAGGCCGGCGAGGTCCGCGAGTGCGCGCTCCAGATGACCCGCGTCGTCGCCCCGGCAGGTCTCGCACTCGGGCCGGCCGTGCTCACGGGCACCTCGATGCTCCGCTACGGGGCGTTCGCGGGCCCGGCGGCCGAGGCCCTGCGCGCCGAGATCCTGCGGGACCGCCCCGAGCTGCTCGAGATCGGCGCCAACGTCATGTTCACCCACCAGCAGGACGGCACGCTGCTCGTCGGCGACTCGCACGAGGACTTCGACAGCGCGCCGCCGTTCATGCACGAGCGCTGGAGCCGTCTCCTGCTCGACGAGGCCGCGCGCGTGCTCGGCCTCGGATCGGGCGCCGACTTCGAGGTGGTCGAGCGCTGGCAGGGCGTGTACGCCACGAGCGCCCGCCAGGACCTCCTCGTCGAGAGCCCGATCGACGGCGTCACCGCGGTCGCCGTCACCACCGGCGTCGGCATGACCGTCGGCCTCGCGCTCGGAGAGCGCGTGGTCGCCGGCTTCTAGCCGACGCGCCCCCAGTCTTCACCGACCCGTTCCACCCACGCACACCTCACACCCGCCCTCACCACACACAGGAGAATCACCGTGAGAAAGTCCCTCGCCATCGCCGCATCCGCCGCGGCGCTGCTCGCCCTCGGTCTGACCGGCTGCTCGTCGGCCGCGTCCGGCACCGCCGCCGCGGGCAAGGACGTGACCTGCCCCAACGGAAAGATCAAGTTCGGCATCCTCCCCTACGAGGACCCGAGCCGCCTTGAGCCCGCCTACAAGACCCTCGCCAAGGCGCTCGAGAAGAAGCTCGACTGCCCCGTCGAGGTCGTCATCACCGAGGACTACGCGGCCGAGGTTCTCGCGATGGAGAACGGCAAGCTCGACGTGGCCGAGTTCGGCCCGCTCGGCTTCGTGTTCGCCAGTGAGCGCGCCAAGGCGGTGCCGCTCGTCTCCTTCGGCGACGCCGAGGGCAAGCCCACCACCTACACCGCGGGCATCTGGGTCAAGAAGGACTCCCCGTCAAGACGATCGAAGATCTGAAGGGGCGCACCCTCGCCCTCGGCAGCCCCGGTTCGACCTCGGGCGACGCGTTCCCGATGTCGGCGCTGAAGGACGTCGGCATCGACAAGGAGGTCCGCTCCGACTACGCCGGCGGCCACCCGGAGGCGCTCCTCGCGCTCGTCAACGGCACCGTCGATGCGGCCGAGATCAACTCGCAGACGCTCGAGAGCGCCAAGTCCGAGGGCACGTTCGACGAGAGCAAGTTCCGCCAGGTCTGGAAGTCGAACCCGATCCCGAACGATCCGATCACCGTCCGCAGCGATGCGCCCAAGGAGTTCCAGGACGCCGTGAAGCAGGCGTTCCTCGAGCTCGACCCGAAGGATGTGGCCGAGGTCGGCAAGTTCCTCGACGTGGATCCCGCAGGCCCCATGATCGAGGTCACCAAGGAGACCTACCAGCCGCTGTTCGACCTGGCCAAGACCATGGGCCTCACCGAGAAGGACGTCTGATCCGATGACCACCGACACCGCTCGCGAGGTCCTGCTGGACGTTCGCAAGATCTCCAAGAGCTTCGGCGACCGCGTCGTGCTGCGCGATATGAGCATGCAGGTGCACGCCGGCGAGGTCGTGGCGTTCCTCGGGGCCAACGGCTCCGGGAAGTCGACCACCCTCCGAGCGGTGAACGGTCTCATCGAGGCGGACTCCGGCGACATCGAGATCTCCGGGGTCCGCCTCACCGAGGCCAGCGGCGCGCGCCGGGCGGAAGCCCGCCGCTCCGCCGCGACCGTGTTCCAGAAGATCCACCTGGTGGGCCGCCGCAGCGTGCTGCAGAATGTCTGCGCCGGCGGCTTCGCCCGCCTCGCCACCCTGCGCTCCGTCCCGCCGCTGTTCGGTACGGAGCTCAAGGAGGAGGCGATGGCCTGCCTCGATCGCGTCGGCCTCACCGATCGCGCACACGACCGCGCGGGCAGCCTGTCGGGCGGTCAGCAGCAGCGCGTGGCGATCGCCCGCGCGCTCTGCCAGCGCCCCCGGATCCTGCTCGCCGACGAGCCCGTCTCGGCGCTCGACCCGCGCGCGGCGGACGACGTGATGGCCCTGCTGCACGAGCTCGCGGTCGAGGAGAACCTCGGAGTCGCCGCGGTGCTGCACCAGCCCCACCTCGCCCGCAAGTACGCGCACCGCGTGATCGGCCTGCGGGACGGCAACCTGGCGTTCGACGCGCCCATCGACGACATCGACGACGCGGCGCTCGCCGCCCTCTACGTGTAAGGGATCCCCGTGACCGCACCCATCGACACCGCTGCCGACACCGGCACTGAGCCGGACGGCCGGTCCCCGCGCCGTCTGCCCGTCCCGCGCGACGCGAAGGCGCCCATGCGCGCCACCTCGTGGACCGTCGGGATCCTGATCCTCGTCGCCCTGCACTGGATCGCCTTCGAGAGCACTGATTTCCGCCTCGACTCGCTCGTCTCGGGAGCGCAGGGCATGGGCCGGTTCATCGCCGAGGCGTTCCCGCCCGACCTCAGCCCCGAGGTGCTCAGCGACGGCGCCCAGGGCGTGCTGCAGACCCTCTGGGTCGGCCTGCTCGGCACGACCGTCTCCGTGCCGTTCGCGCTGCTGCTCGCGGTGTTCGGCGCGCGGACCACCGCGCCCAACGCCTTCGTCTACCAGGTGGCCCGCGCGATCCTGTCGTTCTTCCGCGCCGTGCCCGATATCGTCTTCGCCCTCATCTTCGTGACCGCGGTCGGCCTCGGTCCCTTCGCGGGCGTGCTCGCCCTCATCTGCCACAACACCGGCGTCATGGGCAAGCTCTGGTCGGAGGCGATGGAGGAGGTCGATCCCGGGCCCGAGCAGGCGCTCGGCACCGCCGGCGCGAACCGGTTCCAGGTCGTCGCGAACGCCACCATTCCGACCGTGCTGCCCCAGCTGACCGGACTGCTGCTGTACCGCTTCGACGTCAACGTGCGCTCCTCGCTCGTGCTCGGCCTCGTCGGCGCGGGCGGCATCGGCCTGCTCATCAACAAGTCGATCAAGACATTCCAGTTCGACCAGATGCTCACCTACCTGATCATGGTGCTCATCCTCATCGTGGTCGTGGACCTCGCCTCGGCGTGGATCCGCAAGCGACTCCAGTAGGGCCCGCCGTGTACGACGACGACCTGCGGCTCGCGCACGAGCTCGCCGACCTCGCAGACTCCATCGCCCTGCCGCGCTTCTCCGCCGAGGGCTGCGCAGCAGCCGCAAGCCCGACGGATCATTCGTCACCGAGGCCGACACCGCGACCGAGCGCGCGCTGCGCGCCCGGCTCGCTGAACGCCGCCCCCGCGACGGATTCCTCGGCGAGGAGACGGGGGAGTCCACCGAGACGGGCGACTCCGCCTCCGGCCGTCGCCGCTGGATCATCGACCCCATCGACGGCACTGCCAACTACCTGCGCGGCGTCCCCAACTGGGGCACCCTCATCGCGCTCGAGGTCGACGGGGTTCCCGTGCTCGGCGTCGTGTCGGCACCCGCGATGGGCGCCCGCTGGTGGGCCGTTACCGGGTCGGGCGCCTGGAAGCGCTCGACCGCGCCGGGCGTCACCGACGCGGCGGGCGAGCCCCGCCGGCTGCGCGTCAGCGAGGTCGACGTGCTCGACGAGGCCTCGCTCAGCTTCCAGGGCATCGATACCTGGGAGGCCGCTGGCCGGCGCGAGCAACTGCTCGACCTCGCGTCCCGCGTCTGGCGGGATCGCGCCTACGGCGACCTCTGGTCGTACATGCTCCTCGCCGAAGGCGCGGTCGACATCGTCTGCGAGTTCGATGTCAAGCCCTACGACATCGCCGCGATCCTGCCGATCGTGCGCGAGGCCGGCGGATCCTGCACGGACGCCACGGGCGAGGAATCCCACACCTCCGGCGAACTGCTCGCCACCAACGGGCGCCTGCATGCGTCCGCGCTCGCCGCCATCGCGCAGCGAGCCTGATCCCGCGCCGTTCGCCGCGTTCGTCGCTTTCCTCCACCCGATTCACCCGCCCCTCCCCGAACCGAAGAGAGCAGATGCATCCCTCAGCCCCCTCGGCGTCCCGCCGACGCTCCGGCCTCGCTGCCGGCGCGCTCCTCGCCCTGATGTCCGGCCTCGTCGTCCCTGCGGCGGCCCCGGCGTTCGCCGCACCCGCCCACCTCGCCGAGACCTTCGAGACCGCGTCGTCGGCGCAGACCCCGCCCGCGGGCTGGCTCGTCGACCGCGTCAACACGACCGGCATGCGCGCCGGCTGGGAGGGCTGGACCTTCCACACCACCGCCGAGGTGACCCAGGAGTTCGGCAGCACCGGCGACCGCGGCAGCTTCGGCAAAGCCTCGGGCATGGTCGCCGTCGTGCAGTCCGACTCCAACCGCCCCGCCACCGGCACCTTCGACTCGACCCTGTGGTCGGCGCCGCTCACCATCGCCGACCGCACGGGCGCCGTCACCGTGCAGTTCGACAGCCACTACAAGCAGGGGCAGAACCCGCCGTCGCAGCTGCTCGCCCGCATCGACGGCGGCGCCCCCGTCGTGGTCAAGTCGTACGGCGCCAACGGACTCAACACGAGCGAGTCGGTCACATTCGACGTGCCGAAGTCCGCGACCACGGTCCAGGTGGGCTGGGCCTACCTGCAGAGCAGCAACAACTGGTTCTGGATGATCGACAACGTCGACATCGCCGAGGCGGCTCCGAAGGCCGTCGACCTCAAGATCCTGTCGGCCGCGAAGCCGCTCGCGGTCCCCGGCGCCCCGCTCGCCGTGCGCATCGGCGGCCTCCGGGACGGGCAGCAGCTCGCCGCCGATCTCGCCGGCGCTCCCGTGACCGGGATCCCCAAGGCCGGCGCAGACGGCACCGTGAGCTTCGACGTGACCGTGCCCGCCGGCTCCGCAGCGGGCGTGCGCACCCTCTCGCTCAGCGGCGAGGGGATCGCCCCGGCGAAGCTGCCCGTGACCGTCGTCGCGAAGGCCGCCGGAACCGCGAACAGCACGGAACCGCAGCGCTGGTTCGACGGCATCGAATCGACCGAGCAGTGGGAGTTCCCGGCCTCCGGCTGGGAGCAGACCACGCTCGCTCGGGTCATCGATACCTTCGGAGTGGATCGCCGCCAGGCTTTCACCCGCGCATCCGGCAAGATCGCCGTCGCCGACGCGTCGAAGACCGCCGTCGACAGCGTGCTGCGGACGAAGCCGATCCGAGTGACCTCGCGCGACGCGCTCGAACTCCGCTTCGACAGCCACTACCGCAAGCGCGGAGGCAGCCAGCGCGCCGCCGTCACCGCGGTGTTCGACACCGGTCAGCGCGTCGCGCTGAACGAATGGACGACCACGGACCAGGAATCGGCGCAGCCGCGCCTGCCCTTCACCGTGCCCGCCGGCGCCAAGTCGATGACGCTCGAGTTCGCGTTCGCGGCCGACGCCGGGGCCGGATCCTGGATGATCGACGACGTCGCGATCGTGAAGCCGCTCGCGGCGCTCGCCGCCGACGCGCGGCCCGTCGCCGCGGTCGACGTGATCAGCGACATCCAGGGCGCGACCGCGCGCCTGCGGGACCAGACCCTGCCGGGCCTGCGCTCGCTCACCCCGAAGGCGAGCACGATCGTCGCGAACGGCGACCTCACGAGCAACGGCACCGCGACCCAGTACGACGACTACTTCGCGGCCTTCAACGCCGGCGGCGGCAAGGACTACGCCACCCGCATCTCGACCATCGGCAACCACGAGTACTACGGATCCGACGGCGTGCCCGCCTACGTGAAGCGGTTCCTCGACAAGACGAGCATGCGCGAGGTCGGCGGCCAGGGCGGCCTCTGGGGCGAGCAGCTCGTCGACGGACAGTTGCCGCTGCTCTGGCTCGGCAGCGAGGGCCACGTGTACCACGGGGGCGGCGGACCGTTCGTCGACCTCTCGGATCAGCAGTTCACCTGGCTGAGCGAGCGCCTCGCCTACTGGAAGTCGCAGGGCAAGCCGGTACTGCTCATGACGCACCACGTGTTCAACAACTCCGTCTCGGGCACCTACGCCAAGTTCTACCAGGGTGACTACGGCGCCGACACCGAGCGCATCGAGGCCCTGCTCGCGCAGTACTCGAACGTGACCGTGCTCACCTCGCACACCCACTGGTCGCCCGAGCTGAACGACTGGTCGGTGGAGCAGCGCTTCGATCCGACCACGGCCTCCGGCCCGACGATCGTCAACACGGCGGCCGTCACCACCCAGTACGGCCCGAGCGGCGACTGGAACGAGACCGCCGTCGGCGGCGCCGACCCGATCGGCCTGCGCGTCGGGCTCTACCAGGACCGACTGCGGGTCACCGCCTATTACTTCGGGGCAGGCGGAGCGGCGCGCGAGGCGAAGCACATCGACGTCGCGCTGCCGGCCGATGCCGAGCAGCCCGTCGCACCGAAGCTGACGGTGCCCGGGAACGATGCCGGATCGCCGATCTCGGTCGAGGCCGGCGGCAGCGTCGGGATCGCCGGGTCCGGCTTCGCGCCCGACGAGCAGCTCGCGCTCGAACTCCACTCCACGCCGGTGGCCCTCGGCACGGCGACTGCGGACGAGCACGGTGCATTCTCGCAGCGCGTGACCGTGCCCGCGGACGCTCCGGCCGGCGCCCACACCATCGTGGCGCTGCGCGACGGCGAGACCGTCGCCGAACTGCCGATCACGGTGACCCGTGCCGGCACCGGTGCGGGTGCTGGCGCTGGTGCGAATGGGAGCGCGAGTGCGGGCGTCGGTGCGAACGCCGGTGCCGGGGCCGACGGGAACGCGAGTTCCGGGGCCGGTGCGAACAGCAGTTCCGATACCGGGTCGACCGGAACCGCCGACGCCGGTGCCGCTGGCGCGAACGCCGGATCCTCCGCGAACGCCGGATCCTCCGCCGGAGGGAGCGCCTCCTCCGCGGCCGAGTCCACGGGCGCGGCATCGGGCGGGACCGGCGGATCCCTGCCCGTGACCGGTGGCCAGAATCTCGCCCTGTTCGGGATCGCTGCCGCGATCCTGCTCGGTGCGGGCGCGGTGCTCCTGATCCTGCGTCGCCGCCGGGCGAACGGCACCGGCGCGGAGGCTCCGGGCGAGGCCGGAGCCGAGTAGCGCGGCGGGTTCGCGCTGGATCGGCGAGGCCCTCGGCTCCACCCCTGCGGAGCCGAGGGCCTCGCGCCGCACGTGCGCTGCGCCGTGATGTGCGCTGCGCGTGTGCTCCGGTGCGTGGTCGCGATGCGCGTGCTCCGGTGGGTGTTCGCCGCGCGTGCTCCGGTGGGTGTTCGCCGCGGGTGCTTTCCTGCGCCTGCTCGGCGGTGGGCGATCTGCGGAGTGTGCTCTGTGCGCCGCGTCCTGACCGCTGAGTGGGCTGCCCCCGCCCCGCCCCCGTCTGCGGCGAGGAACGGCCATGCCATCGAGAGCGGGGGCAACTGCCGAGGACCCGTGAAGATTTGAGCACGCGGCCCGGCCCTCGTGAGCCGGGCCGCCCCTCGTGAGCCGAGCCGCCCCTCGTGAGCCGAGCCGCCCCTCGTGAGCCGAGCCGCCCCTCGTCGGCGGGGCCCGTCTCTCGTCAGTTGGACCGTCCCTCACTGGCGGGACCATCTTTCGGTGCCGCCGCCGCTCCCCGACACGGCGGAGCTCCCTCGACAGCAGGCCCGCCCCTGGGCGGTGAAACTGTCCTTCGTTGGCGGGACCGCCTCCGCTGCGGAATTGAGGGACGGCCATGCCATCGAGAGCGGGCGCAACTGCCGAGGACCCGTGAAGATTCGAGCACGCGGCCCGGCCCCTCGTGAGCCGGACCCTCCTTCGTCGGTGGGGCCGTCTTTCGGCGTTGGCGCCGCTCCTCGGTTCCGGGACCGTTTCTCGTCACCGGGGCCGTTCCTCGACAGCCCGGCCGTTTCTCGTTACCGGGACCCTCCCTCGGCACCGGGACCCTCCCTCGACACCGCGGAGGCCCCTCGGCAGCGCGACCGTCCGCCGCCGCCGCGACCGCCCTTCGCCGCCGGGACCGTTCCGCACGAGGGGCGCGCACTCCGTAGCAGGAGCACCGTTCGCTCGCCCCGGGCCCGGCGCGCCCGCCTATCGCGGGTCGAGCACCCGCCGCCGGCCCCGAACCGCGAGGCCGGCCACGATCCCCGTCGCCGAGGCGAGCAGCACGACCGCGAGCGGCAGCAGCCAGCCGCCGGTGAGCTCGTGAGCCCATCCGAAGAGGATCGGGCCGAGCCCGGCCAGCAGATAGCCGACCGACTGCGCCATGCCCGACAGGGCCGAAGACGCGGCGTGGCTGGAGGCGCGCTGCGCCATGAGCGTCAGGCTGATGCTCAGGGCACTCCCGCAGGAGAACCCCGCGAGCCCGAGCCAGAGCGCCGGCACGACGCCGGGCAGCAGCACGATGCCGAGTACTCCGGCGATGCAGAGAACCGGCGGGACGATCGGGAGGAACGCGCTCAGCCGGGTCCGGGCGAGGAACGGTGCGGCGAGCGATCCGAGCACGCCGCAGACGTGGAACAGCATGACGTCGAGGCCCGCGACGACGGGCGGCACGGCGCGCGACATTTCGAGGGGGCGAGCCAGGTCGCGAACACGTAGAAGTTCCACGACTGCATGCCCATGTAGATCGCGATCCACCAGGCGAGCGGATCGCGCCAGATCCGGCGGCCGGCCCGGTCGTCGGACGTCGCCGGCCCGGCCGCGGCGGAGCCTCCGACGCCGCGGGGTCCGCGCCCGGCGAAGATCCCGCGTCGGTGGGTCAGGCCCCAGGCGACGAGCGCGATCGGCACGAAGACCCCGCTCGCGAGCAGCGCGATCCGCCAGCCGAACGGGTCGCCGCCGGGCGGTGCGAGGTGGGAGACGGGCACCACGAGCCCGGCCGAGATCGCGGCCGCCCCGCCGAGCAGCGCGGAGTAGACGCCCATGACGAGGGGGATGCGGGAACCGAAGTCGCGCCGGATCGTGACGGGCAGTAGGACGTTGGCGACGGCGAGAGCCGCGCCGATGAGGCAGGTGCCCAGCCACAGGTGCGGGGCGGGGCCGGGCAGCGATCGCCAGACGGTTCCCGCGGTGAGTGCGAGCAGCGACCAGGCGACCGCGGCGTCGGTGCCGATCCGCGTGGCGAGCCCGTGCGCCAGCGGCGACACGAGCCCCCACGCGATCAGCGGGATCGAGGCGAGCAGGCCGAGCGCCGCGGGCGCGGTGCCCTGCGAGGCCGCGATCTCGTCGAGCAGCGGCCCCACGCCAGTGATCGTCATGCGCATGTTGAGCGCGACGAGGCAGACGGTGACGAAGAGGGCGATCCAGTGCCGCGGGGCGGCGCCGGCGCTCAGGCCGCCGCGGGGATCAGACAAGCGCGCGAACGCGGACCGACAGGCAGGTCGGGCAGCCCTCGAGCTTCTCGTACTCCGAGATCTCGACCTCGGTGACGGTGTAGCCGAAGTCGCGCAGCATCGCGGCGGTGCGCGGGGCCGAGGCCGAGATGATCAGTTCGCTCTTGCTCAGGCACACGACCGCGGTGCCGTGCGGCTCGGGGACCGGCACGAAGCGCTCGAAGATCGCGGGGTCGTCGACGAAGTCGGGGAAGCCGATCACGGTGCCGTCGGGCAGGGCGGTGACCGCGGTCTTGAGGTGGAGGACCTTGGTGACGGGCACGGCGACGACCTTGCCGCCGAGCGGGGCGAGGATCGCGCGCAGCTGCGCGACGCCCTCCGCGTTGGTGCGTCCGCCGCGGCCGACGTAGACGGTGTCGCCGATCTTGAGCACGTCGCCGCCGTCGAGGGTGCCGGGCTCGCGGATCTCGGCGATGGGGCAGCCGAGCGCTTCCAGAGCCTTGCGGGTGCCCGCGGTCTCGGGCTTGCGGCTGTCGGCGCCGGGGCGGCTGATCACGGCGACGTTGCGGAACATCACGACGGTGTCCTCGATGAACACCGAGTCGGGGCAGTCGTCGGCGGGGTCGACCTCGATGGTCTCCCAGCCGTGCGCCTGGAGCGCCGCCACGTAGCCGCGCCACTGCTCGCGAGCGCGCTCCAGATCGACCGCGACCTTCTCGATGTGGTCGACGATGCCGTCGTCGAGAAGGGGCTGGGCTGGCGGACGAGTGCGATGCGCGACATGGCTGGGGCTCCTCTGCGGGTGGCTCGATGGGGGATAGCTCCAGGCTATCGCCGACGGAGGTCGTCGCCGTTGGCGCGGGGCCACGGAACCGGATGCGCACCGTTGCGCGGGGTGGGCGCATCGCCGAGGATGAGCGGGACGAGTCAAAGGAGACGACGTGACGTTCAGCAGCCCCTACGGGGAGATCGAGATCCCGGGTATGTCCATCACCGACGCCGTGTTCGGCGGTTTGACCGAGGCCGAGCTGGGGCGGGTGGCCCTGGTCGACGGGCCGAGCGGAGCCGAGACGACGTACGCCGAGCTGCGCGGCCAGGTGCTGGCGATCGCCGGCGGCCTGGCCGCCCGCGGCATCGGGGTGGGCGACGTGGTGGCGCTGCACGCGCCGAACGTCCCCGCGTTCGTCGCCGCGTTCCACGGGATCCTGCGGGCCGGCGCGGTCGTGACCCCGGTGGCGGCGCTCTCGACCGCCGAGGATCTCGCCCGGCAGCTGCAGGATTCCGGGGCGGTCATGCTCCTCACCGTCTCGCCGCTGCTGCCGAACTCGGGCCCGGGAGCCGAGGCCGCCGGCCTGTCGAAGGACCGGGTGGTGGTGCTCGACGGCGCGGAGGGCTATGCGAGCCTGCGCGACCTGGTGGGGAGCGGGCACGCCGCCCCCGAGGTGTCGTTCGATCCGGCGACCCAGCTCGCGGTGATCCCGTACTCGTCGGGCACCACGGGACGGCCGAAGGGCGTGATGCTCACGCACCGCAACCTGGTCGCCAACGTGCTGCAGTCGAACCCGGCGATCGGGCTCGACGCGCACGATCGCGTGCTGGCGGTGCTCCCGTTCACGCACATCTACGGGCTCACGGTGCTGCTCAACCTGGCGCTGCGCGAGCGGGCCACGTTGGTGACGGTGCCGAAGTTCGACCTGCCGGAGTTCCTGAGGATCATCCAGGATCAGCGTACGACCGCCGTGTTCGTGGCGCCCCCGATCGCGGTGGCGCTGGCGAAGCACCCGATCGTCGCGCAGTACGACCTGTCCGCCGTCGAGTTTGTGCTGTCGGGAGCGGCCGCGCTCGACTCGAGCCTCGCGAAGGCCGTGGGGGATCGCCTCGAGACTCTCGTGCTGCAGGGCTACGGCATGACCGAGATGAGTCCGGTCTCGCATGTGATCCCGCGCGACCGCCCCGAGATCGACCGCGGCTCGATCGGGGCACTGGTCGCGAACACGGAGATGCGGATCGTCGACATCGAGACGGGGGAGGAGATCGGGCGGCCGGAGGAGGGGCGCAGCCTTCCCGGAGAGCTGCTGATCCGCGGGCCGCAGGTGATGGTCGGCTATCTGAACAACGCCGAGGCCACCGCGGCGACGCTCGAGCCCGACGGGTTCCTGCACACCGGCGACATCGTCGAGATCGATGCCGATGGGCAGGTGTTCGTGGTCGACCGGCTCAAGGAGCTCATCAAGTACAAGGGGTACCAGGTGCCGCCGGCCGAACTGGAGGCACTGCTGCTCACGCATCCGGCGGTCGCCGACGCCGCGGTCGTCGCGCTGCCGCACGGGGAGGCCGGTGAGGTACCGAAGGCGTTCGTGGTGCTGCAGGAGAACGCTTCGCTCACGGCCGAGGAGGTCATGGCCTTCGTCTCGGAGCGTGTCGCCGCGCACAAGAAGGTCCGCGCGGTCGAGTTCATCGACGTGATCCCCAAGTCGAGCTCGGGCAAGATCCTGCGAAAGGACCTGCGGATCCGGGACGCGGGGTAGCGCTTCCGCGGGTCCCGGCGTAAACTTGAGTCAACTGAACTCAAGTTTGCGACGTCGCGGGTGCTCGGGTCGGCCGGCACTCGCGACATCGCGTCCGTCTGCTGAACAGAGAGGACCCAGATGCAGGCCAATTGGACGCCCGCCCAGGGCGAGGAGGGCGCACAGAGCGCGCTCGAGCAGTTCGGCGTCAACCTCACCGAGGTCGCCCGGACCGGCAAGCTCGACCCCGTCATCGGCCGGGACGCCGAGATCCGCCGGGTGAGCCAGGTGCTCACCCGGCGCACCAAGAACAATCCCGTGCTGATCGGCGAGCCGGGCGTCGGCAAGACCGCCGTCGTCGAAGGCCTCGCCCAGCGCATCGTCGCGGGCGACGTGGCCGAGTCCCTGAAGGACAAGGAGCTGATCTCGCTCGACATCTCGGCGCTCATCGCCGGTGCGAAGTACCGCGGCGAGTTCGAGGAGCGCATGAAGGCGGTGCTCCAGGAGATCAAGGACTCCGATGGGAAGATCATCACTTTCATCGACGAGCTGCACACCCTCATGGGCGCCGGCGGCGGCGAGTCCTCCGTCGCGGCCTCGCAGATGCTGAAGCCCATGCTGGCACGCGGCGAGCTGCGGCTGATCGGCGCGACGACACTCGACGAGTACCGCGAGTACATCGAGAAGGACGCCGCGCTCGAGCGACGCTTCCAGCAGGTCTACGTCGGCGAGCCCTCGGTCGAGGACACGGTCGCGATCCTCCGCGGCCTCAAGGAGCGCTACGAGGCGCACCACAAGGTCACGATCGCCGATTCCGCGCTCGTCGCCGCAGCCTCGCTGAGCGACCGCTACATCACGGCCAGGCAGCTTCCCGACAAGGCGATCGACCTGATCGACGAGGCGGCGAGCCGGCTCCGCATGGAGATCGACTCGGCCCCGGTCGAGATCGACGAGCTGCGCCGTGCGGTCGACCGCCTGAAGCTCGAGGAGCTGGCCCTCAAGAAGGAGAAGGACGAAGCCTCGAAGGAGCGCCTGGCGAAGCTGCGCGACGACCTCGCGGTGAAGCAGGCCGACCTCGACGTGCTCGAGGCCCGCTGGGAGCGCGAACGCGCGGCCCTGAACCGCACGGGCGAGCTGCGCGAGCAGCTCGATCGCCTGCGCATGGACGCCGAACGCGCGCAGCGCGAGGGCAACCTCGAGCGGGCCTCGAAGCTGCTCTACGGCGAGATCCCCGTGATCGAGAAGCAGCTCGCCGAGGCCGAGCGGGCCGAGCACGAGGCCGAGGCGGCGGGCGCCGGCGAGCCGCCGATGGTCAACGACCAGGTCACCGACGAGGACATCGCCGGGGTGGTCGCCGCCTGGACCGGGATCCCCGTCGGGCGTCTCCTGCAGGGCGAGACCGAGAAGCTGCTCGCGCTCGAGAGCGAGCTGGGCCGTCGGCTCATCGGCCAGTCCGACGCGGTGCGCGCGGTGAGCGACGCCGTGCGGCGCACCCGTGCCGGTATCGCCGACCCGAACCGGCCCACGGGCTCCTTCCTGTTCCTCGGGCCGACGGGCGTCGGCAAGACGGAGCTCGCGAAGGCGCTCGCGGAGTTCCTCTTCGACGACGAGCACGCGATGATCCGCATCGACATGAGCGAGTACGGCGAGAAGCACTCGGTGTCCCGCCTGGTCGGCGCTCCTCCGGGATACGTCGGCTACGAGCAGGGCGGCCAGCTGACCGAGGCCGTGCGGCGGCGCCCCTACTCGGTGGTCCTGCTCGACGAGGTCGAGAAGGCGCACCCCGAGGTGTTCGATGTGCTGCTGCAGGTGCTCGACGACGGCCGGCTGACCGACGGTCAGGGGCGCACGGTCGACTTCCGCAACGTGATCCTGATCCTCACCTCGAATCTGGGCTCGCAGTATCTGATCGATCCCGATCTGCCGTGGAACGAGAAGGAATCGGCGGTGCGCGAGACGGTGCGGCGCGCCTTCAAGCCCGAGTTCATCAACCGTCTCGACGAGATGGTGATCTTCCGGCCGCTCTCCGAAGCGGACCTCGCGCAGATCGTCGAACTGTCGGTCGACCGGCTGCAGGCCCGGCTCGCGCCGCGTCGGCTCACGGTCGCGGTCACGCCGCAGGCGCGCACCTGGCTGGCGCAGGCCGGATACGACCCGGTGTACGGCGCTCGCCCGCTGCGGAGGCTCATGCAGCACGAGATCGAGGATCGGCTCGCGCGGGCGATCCTGTCGGGCGAGGTGCGCGATGGCGGGATCGTGCGCGTCGATGTCGCGCCCGACGGCGACTCGCTGGCGGTCGCGGCGGAGTAGCGGGCTGCGGCCGGACCGGCCCCGGACCGGCCGGCCCCGGCCGCAGCCCCCGGCCCCGCAGCCCCGGCCCTGCCGAGATTGCAGTTGTGCATGGAATAGGGCGCTATTCCATGCACAACTGCAATCTCGGCAGCGTCGGCGGGGTGTGACCGGGCGCGCACCGTAGCGCCCCGAGCTGACCGGGCGCCCAGCACCTGGGAATAGCGTGGGAGGCGGCTGCGCTGCACCCGACGTGCTCGCGTGCAGCGCGCGGCCCCACGCATCGACCCGCGAAGGAGCGTCCTCCATGACCACTGCCCGCACCCGCATCGGATCCTCGGAACTCGAGATCGCGCCGCTCGCGCTCGGCGGCAACGTGTTCGGCTGGACGGCCGACCGCGAGGCCTCCTTCGGCGTGCTCGACGCGTTCGTCGCGGGCGGAGGCGACTTCGTCGACACCGCCGACGGCTACTCGCACTGGGCCCCGGGCAACGGCGGCGGCGAGTCCGAGCGCCTCATCGGCGAATGGGTGCGGGAGCGCGGCGTGCGGGAGCGCGTCGTGATCGCGACGAAGGTCTCGACGCATCCCGAGTTCTCGGGACTCTCGGCGGCGAACGTGCGCGCGGCGGCCGACGCCTCGCTCGCGCGGCTCGGCACCGACCGGATCGACCTCTACTACGCGCACTTCGACGACGCCGAGACGCCGCTCGAGGACACGGTCGCCGCGTTCTCGGGGCTGGTGGACGCGGGCAAGATCCGCGCGATCGGCATCTCGAACTACACGGCGGAGCGGGTCGACGAGTGGTTCCGCATCGCCCGGGAGGGCGGCTACCACCTGCCGGTCGCGCTGCAGCCGCACTACAACCTGATGGAGCGCGACTTCGAGACGAACGGCCTGCGGGATGCGGCCGAGCGCGAGGGGCTCGCGGTGTTCCCGTACTTCTCGCTCGCGAAGGGGTTCCTCGCGGGCAAGTATCGGGACGCGATGGACGTGAACAGCGCTTCGGCGAGCCCGCGGGCGGAGGACGCCGCGGCCTACCTCGACGCACGGGGGCTCGCGGTGCTCGCCGGCCTCGACCAGCTGTCCGAGCTGCATCGGGTGCCGGTCGCCGCGCTCTCGCTCGCCTGGCTGCGCCAGCAGCCGACCGTCGCGGCCCCCATCGCGAGCGCGCGCAACACGGACCAGCTGTCGGCGCTGCTCGACTCGCTCTCGGTCGAACTGAGCCGTGCCGAACTGGAGCTGCTGAGCGCGGCATCCGCCGATGACGATCGCTGACCCGCTCGTGCAGGATCCGTCGGTTCCCGAGCCCCTCGTCGGCCAACGGCATTCGACCGAGCCGCTCGGTGTCCGCTGGATCCACGGTTCGCCGTCCGCCAAGCACGACGCCGACCCCGAGCTGCAGGTGCACTGGGTGGATCCGCACACCGCGATCCTCCGCCAGAACAAGGCCGTCGACTACGAGGCGCCGTTCCTGTTCCTGCTGTTCGGCGAGGCGCGGGCCGCGCTGATCGACACCGGGGCGACGGCGGACCCGGAACTGATGCCGCTGCGGCGCACGGTCGACGAACTGATCGCGGGCTGGCTGCGTCGGCACCCCCGTCCGGAGTACGAACTGGTGGTGCTGCACACCCACGCGCACGGCGACCACGTCGCGGGGGATGCGCAGTTCGCGGACCGGCCGCGCACCGTCGTGGTGCCGGCCGACCGCACGGCCGCGTGGGCATTCCTCGGCATCGCGGTGGACGAGGCCGATGCCCCGCCCGGGCGGCTCGAACTCGGCGGTCGCAGCCTGCGCGCCATCGGCGCTCCCGGGCACGAGCGCTCGGCCGTCGTGTTCTTCGACCCCTGGACCGGGTTCCTGCTGACCGGCGATACCGTCTACCGGGGGCGGCTCTACGTCGAGGACTGGCCGGCCTATTCGCGCACCATCGACCGGCTGATCGCGTTCGCGCAGTATCACCCGGTCACGCAGGTGCTCGGCTGCCACATCGAGATGACCTCCGAGCCCGGGGTCGACTACCCGATCCGCACGACCTACCAGCCCGACGAGCCGCCGCTCGAGCTGCCGCCGGAGGTGCTGGGCCGGATCCGGGCGGTGCTCGACGAAGCAGGGGACGTGCCCGCGCGCCGGGTCGACGCGGATTTCATCGTCTGGCCCACCGAACCCGGGGAGTGATCCGCGAGCCCTCGCGTCTCGGCCGGGAGGGACGGGGGATCCCCGCCGCACTGGGAGAATGGGCGGGTGACTGAGAACGCCGAGCCCGCCGACGGCCCAGGGCCCACGAGCCATCCCGAACGCACCACCGCAGGCGTCGGCCCCTGGCCTGGCGGCCCCGAAGCCTGGCCGACCGATGAGCGCTTCGACCCCGAGCTGCTGGAGCACGGCGACTCGCGCAACGTGATCGACCGGTATCGGTACTGGCGCATGGAGGCGATCGTCGCCGACCTCGACGAGCACCGGCATCCGTTCCACGTGGCGATCGAGAACTGGCAGCACGACATGAACATCGGGTCGATCGTGCGCAGCGCGAACGCCTTCGGCGCGGACACCGTGCACATCGTCGGCCGCCGGCGCTGGAACAAGCGAGGCGCCATGGTGACCGATCGCTACCAGCACGTGCAGTACCACGCCGATGTCGCCGAGCTCGCCGCGTGGGCTGCTGCCAATGGCCTGCCGATCATCGCGATCGACAACGTTCCGGGCTGCGTGCCGGTCGAGACGTTCGTGTGGCCCGAGCGCTGCATCATGCTCTTCGGGCAGGAGGGCCCGGGGCTGACCGACGAGGCGGTGGCGGCCGCGGAGGCCGTGGTCGAGATCACGCAGTACGGGTCCACGCGCTCCATCAACGCTTCCGCGGCGGCGGCGGTATCGATGTTCAGCTGGGTGACGCAGCGTTCCCAGCTCGTGCCGGGCGGGCCCTCCGCCCGTGCGACCGGCTGCGACATCCCGCCGCAATCTCGATAAAGTTATCAAGATCCGAGCGGCTGATAAAGTTATCGAATGCGAAGCTCGCTCAACAACCCGTTCAGTCCCGGCTCGGACATCGTCCCCGAGGTCTGGGCCGGCCGCAGCGAACAGCTGAGCGACTGGCGCGACGTCGTCCGGCCGCGTCGCATCGTCGGCCTCCCCGAGCGCGGGCGCACGATCCTCGGCGAGCCCGGGCTCGGCAAATCGTCCCTGGTGCGCCGCATCGCGCAGACCGCCGCGGCGCACGGGGACTGGGTGACGCCCCAGCTCCGGATCCCGTCGGGCGCGGACCCGCTGAAGCTCGTCGCGGAGGCGATCCTGCGGCTCGCCGAGATCGCCGGGCTGTCGTCGAAGCCCGCGAACGAGGTCGCGGCTGCGCTCGCCCGCGTCCAGGCTGTCGCGGCGGCCGGGATCTCGCTCACCCTGCAGAGCGCCACCGGCCCCGACCCCTACCGTGCCCTGACCGACCTCCTGATCGAGGTCGGGCGCGCAGCGATCCGGCGCGGCGACGTCGTGGCGCTGATCCACATCGACGAGGTGCAGAACATCACCGACGAGCACGCGCTCTCGCAGCTCCTCATCGCGCTCGGCGACGCGCTCACCCACGAGGTCGAGGTCGAGGTGCCCGGCGGAAACCGGGTGCTGCGGTCGCTGCCGATCGCCGTCTACCTGACCGGTCTCCCCGATTTCGAGGACATGACCGGGGCGCGCAAGGGCGCGACGTTCGCCCGACGATTCAAGACGACCACGCTGACGGCGATCGAGGAGGAGGAGCTCGCCGAGGCGCTGCAGGCGTTCGTGCTCACCGGATGGGGTGTCGCGGTCCCGGGCGGCGGCATCGAGCGGGTCCGCATGGATCCCGCCGCGGCCGCCGCGATCGTCGAGCTGTGCCGCGGCGAGCCGTTCCTGTTCCAGCTCGCGGGAGAGCAGGCCTGGTACGCGGGAACCGGATCCGTCATCACTGAGGATCAGGTCCTCTCAGGGTGGCGGAGCGCCGGCCGGGAGGCGGGCGCCCACGTCGAGCGGATCCTGAACCGGCTGCCCGAGCGCGAGAAGCAGTTCCTCGAGGCCATGGCGGAACTGGCGCCGAAGGAGCGGACGCTCACCCGGATCGCCGCCGAAGCGGGCTTCGCGAAGGCGACCGACGCCGGGCCGACCGCGCAGCGGCTCGACACCGTGCGCGGGATCATCTCGCGGGGCAAGCCGTACACGTTCCGCCATCGCGCGGTCGAGGCCTATCTGACGAGCGAGTGGCCCGAGGTCCCCGCGGGCGTGCGCGGCGGGCGGTAGCCCGGCTTCAGTCGAAGAGGGCCTGGCCGACGAACTCGCCGGCGGCCACCCCGCGGGGCACCGCCCAGAGGCCGGAGCCGACGTGGCGGATGTACTCGTTCAGCGCGTCGGTCTTGAGCGCGCGCTGCACCGTGACGAACGCCGAGGGGTCGCTCTGGTACGAGATGAAGAAGAGACCGGCCCCGAGCTGTCCGAGCGGGTTGTTGCCGTCGACGTAGTTGTAGCCGCGGCGCAGCAGGCGGATCCCGTGGTTCTGGGTCGGGTGCGCGAGGCGCACGTGCGCCGCGATGTCGATGGCCGGGCCGCCGGAGGTGCGCGTGCGCGCGAAATCGGGTTCGGTGAACTCGCCTCCGCCCGAGAGCGGCCCGCCCTCGCCCTTGGTGCGCCCGATCACCCGCTCCTGCTCCTGCAGCGTGGTGCGGTCCCACGACTCGATGGTCATGGCGATCTTGCGTGCGACCAGGTAGCTGCCGCCGCGGATCCACTCGGGACCGTCGGACACCCAGACGTGCTGGTCGAGCGCCTTCGCCTCCTCCGCCTTCACGTTGGCGGTGCCGTCCTTGAACCCGAAGAGGTTCCGCGGCGTCTCCTGCGACTGCGAGGTGGACGAGGTGCGCCCGAAGCCGAGCTGGCTCCAGACGATGCGCGCCCGGCCCATCGCGATGCGGCTGAGATTGCGGATCGCGTGCACCGCCACCTGGGGATCGTCCGCGCAGGCCTGCACGCACAGGTCACCGCCGGTCGCGGCGGGGTCGAGCAGGTCGAAGGCGAACGAGGGGAGCGGCGCGAACGACCTCGGCATCCGCTCGCGCAGCCCGAACGGGTCGGCCTCGGTGCCGCCGCCGCGCAGCGAGCGATCCGCGAACAGCTCTCGGCCGAGCCCGAAGGTGAGCGTGAGGTTCGACGCGCTGAGCCCCTGCGCCTCGCCGGTGTCGTCGGGCGGGGCGAGCGGCGGCCCGTCGACGGCGCCCGAGCCGATGTCGCGCCCGGCGGTCAGCTCGCGCGCGGCGGTGGTCCAGTCGCGCAGCAGCGAGATGAGCTCGTCGCGGCCGGAACTGTGCAACAGCTCGAACGAGGCGAAGTGCAGCCGGTCCTGTGCCGGAGTGACGATCCCCGCCTGGTGCGCGCCCTCGAACGGCACGACGCCGCGCGCCGCGCCGGCGGAACCGGAGCCGAGCGGTCCGGCGGCCGCGAGCGCGCTGTTCGCCGCCGCGCCCCCGGCGGCACCGACGGCGAGACCGACCGCGCCCCCGCCGAGCATGCCGAACAGGGCACGGCGGGACGGCCGAGGCGCGGACTCCCCGGGAGCCTGCGGGTCCGCGTCCACGTGCGGGTGCGGCTCCTGCGGCAGCTCGGGGCGTGTGGGGTCGGACATCGTCGACAGACTACCGACTACTTGGACGCGGGAAGGCCGAGAACGGTGTGCGTGAGCTTCGAGAGCGGCTCGCTCAGGGCGTTGAGCTGGGCGCCGAGCTCGTTGCGGGCGTTCTGATCGACCGTCGAGTAGTCGACGAAGCCCTTCTCGAACGAGCCGTACTGGGCGAGCAGGTCGAGCATGCCGGCGAACTGGCGATCGAGCTCGGCGACGAGCTTCTTGCCCTCGGGGCCCTTGGACTCTGCGATCTTCTTGACCGTCTCGAACGCGACCTGCGCGCCCTCGACGTTCGCGGTGAAGTCGTACAGGTCGGTGTGCGCGAACTCGTTCTCCTCGCCGGTCAGCTTGCCGTCGGGGGCGGCGACCTCGTCGAGCAGGCTCACGGCGCCGTTGGTGATGTCGGCGAGGGTGAGCGTGAAGTCCTTGGAGTTCACGAGGTCGTGCAGCTTCGTCACGTCGGCGACGAGCTTGTCGCCGACCTGCTTGCGGCCGGCCTGATCCAGCGGCGCGAGCTGTTCGTTCGGGTACTGCTTCTTGGCCTGGTCGAGCCACAGGTCCATCTCGATGCGGTGGAAACCGGTGAAGGGGATCCCCTCGGCCTCTGCGCCGGGCTTGCGGTAGTCGATCGCCGGATCGAGGTCGCCGAACTGCGATGCGGTGGGCTCGATGCGCTCGTAGCTCACACGGGCCAGCGGGAACAGCCTGCGCGCTTCGTCGTCCTTGCCGGCCTCGTAGGCGTCGACGAACTTCTGGACGCTGGGCAGCAGCTCGCTGGCCTGGGCCTTGACGTAGCCCACGTAGGAGGCGACCGCGGCGTCCGCCGCCTTCTGGTCGTCGCCCGAGAGCGCGGTGGCCGTGCCGGTGACCGTGAAGGCGGCCTGTCCGACGTTCGCGCCGACCATGCCCGGCTTGCACGCGGTGAAGTAGCTGCCGGGGTCGGCGACGACGGTCAGATCGCGGGTGCTGTTCGGCGCGATGTTCTCGACCTCGCCGACGATGGAGAGCTTGTTCTCGCCGAGCAGGTAGAACTCGGTGACCTTGTCGCCCGTGTTCTTCACGCGGAAGGTCACGGGGCCGCTCGGAGCCTCGGCCTTGGACACGGTGCAGGCGTCGGAGGCTGCGGTGACGTCGAGCACGGTCGTGGCCCCGCCCGCGGTCCCGGCGTTCGGCACGCAACCGGTGAGCAGCGCTGCGACGGCGATGCCCGCCGTCCCGAGTGCGAGCGGAGCAGTGGTGCGTCGGGCGAGGCGGAGGGTCATCGGGGGTCCTGTTCTGTGGGAGGGATCGGGGTGCGGGGTCGCGCGATGCGCCGATGCCGAGGGGCACCGGGCGACTGCGATGCCGCTAGGGGAGTGCGGGGGCGGCGGCCGGTTCCGCGGGGGCGACCGGCGCGGGTCCGGGCTTCGGGCCGGTCGCGGGCTGCGGGCGGGTGCGCAGCAGGAACCAGGTGAGGGTCGGGACCAGGTAGAGCGCCCAGACCAGCACCTCGAGCTTCGTCATGTCGGGCGAGAACCCGAGCGTGCCCTTGAGGATCACGCCGAGCCAGCCATCGGGGGCGATCACGTGCGAGAGCTGGAACGCCCAGGCGGATTCCCCGTACCAGGATGCGACGAAGGCGCCGGCTCCGGGGGAACGGGGGCGAAGGGGCCGGGCAGCACCGCGGCCTCCTGCAGGTCGTGGATCGCGTAGGCGAGGACGCCCGCGGTGAACACCACGAGGATCGCGCCGCTCCAGCGGAAGAAGCGGCTGAGCCCGATGCGGAGCAGGCCGCGCGAGATGGCCCAGCCGAGCACGGCGGCGAGGAGGATCCCGGCGATCGCGGCGAGGAATCCGAGCAGGGCCCCGGTGCCGGTGGCCCGGGTGGTGGCCCAGATGAAGAGGGCGGTCTCGATGCCCTCGCGGCCGACCGAGAGCAGCGCGACGGCGACGATGCCCCAGCCGGTGCCGCCGATGACCGCGTCCAGGCGGCCGCGGAGCTCGCCGCTCATGCTGCGCGATGCGCGCGCCATCCACATGATCATCCAGGTGACCATCACGACGGCGAGGAGCGAGAGGCTGCCGCCGATGACTTCCTGGGCCTGGAACGAGAGGCCGTAGGCGCCGAAGGTGAGGATCGCGCCGACGGCGAGCGAGACGCCGATGGCGACGCCGACGCCGAGCCAGATCCGGACGACGACGTCCGTGCGATCGAGCTTGCGCGCGTACGCGATCAGGATTCCGACGATGAGTGCGGCTTCGAGGCCTTCGCGGAGGCCGATGAGGAAGGTGCCGAGCATGGAGCGTGGATCTCTCGTGAGGGTGGGTCTTGTGGTGCACCGGCACGGAGATGTCGGAGCGGATGCGGCGGTGCGCCGCGTGGGCGTCCCTCGGGCTCGCCGAAGCGATCCCGACGCCGGCGTCCTTCATCAGATGTTAGTGAGTCGTGCCTCATTTGCCAAGATCGAGTGCTGTGAATCCTGCGCCGTCGTGCGGATCCGGACGTATCCTGAGAGCAACCGGTCGCGACCGGCCGAGTCGCGTCCGCGTGTGAGGTGAGTGCGATGAAGCAGAAGAAGCGGGACCGGCCGCACGCCGCGACTCGGCACGACGCCGGCACCGGGCAGGGAACGGTGCACGACCCGCACTACGGGTGGAGCACCCTCGACCATCCGATCCTCGACGGCTCGACCGAATCGAAGCGCGCGCAGGCGAAAGTCGAGAACGCCTACCGGGGCGTCGAGGACCCGTCCTTCGTGCACGGGATCCGCAAGCACGGCCTCGGCGTAGCGGATCCGCCCTCGGGCGTCCGCGGGCTCAGGCCGAACTGATCGCCAGGATCGGCGCGGTCGTGGGGGCTCCCGTCGGGGAGCCGCCACGTTCCTCGACGGTCACTGCCAGCGTGTCGCCGGGGTGGAAGCCCTTCGCGATCACCGCCGCGCGCGAGCCGTCGGGCCGCACGACCCCGAGCGAGATGGGTCGTTCTCCCCGAACGATCCACAGCTCGTAGTCGTGTCCGGAAGCCGCCTTCGGCAGGTCGTCCAGCACGAACACCGCCCGGCGCTCCGCGTCCGACCAGTGCAGGGTGCCGCGCGCCGCGGTGTCGGTCGTGCCCGTCGCGCTGCGCGCGTCGGGGGCCGCTTCGACGCGTTCGAGCGCCGTGGCGACCGGGTCCTGCGGGAACAGGCTCTCGCGCGCCCAGGGCGAGAGCCCGAGACCCAGCAGGACGACGATCGATGCCGCGAGGGCGAACCAGCCGGCCCGCCCGCGTGCGCGCCGCGAGGCGGATCCGGGCTCCGCTGCGTTCCCGCCGGGGGCGCCGGCCGCCGGAGCGGCCGCCGGAGCAGCCGGCGGGGCGGGCGCCGCCGGAGGCGGCGGAACCGACGGGGTTCCGGGCGCCGCCTGGGGCAGCCCCGCGATGGCGTCGAGGATCGCGGCCCGCACCGGAGCGGGCGGCACGACCTCCGGGACCCCGGCGCCGATGCCGGCCGCGGCCTCGCGGTCGGCATCGAGGATCGCTCCCCACTCGGGGTGCGCCTCCAGCGCGTTCGCGAAGGCCAGCTCCTCTTCGGGTGTCAGCGCGTCGAGCGCGTGCGCGGCGGAGAGCTCGCGGAACTCCTGCTCGGTCATCGCGCTGCCTCCAATTCGCTCCTGAGCCGGGAGAGCCCGTCCCTGATCCTGGTCTTCACGGTGCCGAGGGGCGCCCCGACGATCGCCGCGATCTCGCGCTGGCTGTACCCGCCGAAGTAGGCGAGCACGAGCGCCCGGCGCTGGTGCTCGGGAAGCGCCTCGAGGCCGTGCACGGCGCGGGCACCGTCGATCCGCAGCTCGACGTCCTCGGCCACGCTCGCGGACGGCTCGGCGCTCTCGCGTGCGCCCACGAGCAGATCCCGCCGGCGCGCCGCCTGCACGGACCGCACCCGGTCGACCGCGCGGCGGTGGGCGATGGTGAGGATCCACGCGCGGGCCCGGCCGCGGTCGGGGTCGAACCCCGCGGCCGTCTGCCAGGCCTCGAGGAACACCTCCTGCAGCACCTCTTCGCTCTGCGAACGATCGACGAGGACCCGCAGGATCAGGCCGTAGGCGCGTGCCGCGAGCAGATCGTAGAACTCCGCGAAGGCGGCGCGGTCCCCGGTGCCGGCGCGTGCGAGGGCGTCGTCGGCAGGATCGGCGCGCTCGCCGTCCTCCGGAACTTCGACTCCGTCGATCACCATCTCACCCAGCATGCCCTATTCACCCCCGCTCGTCACCGAAGCCGCGTCGATCATCCGAAGGTGAAGGAGTACACCTGGACGCCGCGGGGCACGCTGAGCCGCAGCGCGCCGGAGGTGTTCTGCGGCGTGTCGATCAGGCGATATGACCGCGGGGTCCCGCTGACCGCGATGCGCCGCGTCGAGCCGTCGGGCAGGGCCGCGGTCAAGGTGCCCTCGCCCGAGAGGACGACCCGCACCTCCCTGGCGTGGAAGTCGAGGCGGACGACGCCGCCGGCGGCGTCGGCCGGAGTCGCGAACTGCGTCTCCACGGTCCAGCGGCCGTCGAGGGCGAAGGTGTCCCGATCCTGTGTCGCGGGGAGCGCGAAGGCCGTGGTTCCCTGCGCGTAGTCGCCGGAGCCGCCGAAGTTCCGATCCTTCGACGAGCCGAGGAACGTCTCCGGCGTCGTGCTCCCCGTCTTCGGCGTGCGGTCGGCCACCTCGGTCGCCTTCGGCAACGAGGCGTTCGGATCGGCGTCGCGCAGCAGTTCCCGGATCATCCGCTCGGTCGTCGCGTAGTCGCCCTCTCCGAAGGAGATGTGGCGGACCGTGCCGCTCGCGTCGATCAGGTAGTGCGCCGGCCAGTACCGATTGCGATACGCGGTCCAGGTCGCGAGCGAGTTGTCCAGCGCGACGGGGTACTCGATCCCGAACCCCTTCGCGCCCGCCGCGACGTTCGCCGGATCCTTCTCGAACGCGTACTCGGGCGAATGCACGCCGATCACGGTCAGGCCGGCGTCGCGATACGCGCGATCCCAGGCGACGACGTGCGGGATCGAGCGCTGGCAGTTGATGCAGGAGTAAGCCCAGAAATCGATCAGCACGACTCGGCCGCGCAGGGAGGCGAGGTCGACGGGCTTCCCGCCCGGGGTGTTGATCCAATCGGTGAGTCCGCGCAGCGCGGGGGCCGTGCCGCACTCGCGCAGTTCGGCAGCGTCGTTGCCGCACTTCGCCAGGTCTCGGTTCTCGTCGGTCACGAGCCCGCCGAGATTCAGCGCGCTGCGGCCGGCGTCGCTCTCCGCGAGGTCCTGCTGCAGTCCGGCCGTGTAGTCGGGCACGAGCCGCTGCAGTACCTGGGGGAGGTCGAAGGCGAGTCCGACGGAGAGCGCGATCAGCGCGATACCGCCGGTGATCCTGATGGCGCGTTCCCGCTTGCGGAAGCCCCGGATCCGCTGCGCCACACTGCGACCGGCGAGCGCGAAGACGAGCAGCGGGACGGCGACCCCGATCGCGAAGGCGAGGGTCAGCAGGACCGTGCCGGGACCGACGGTCCCCGTCGACCCGGCGACCACGATCGCGGCGAGCACGGGGCCGGCGCAGGGCACGAACACCGTGCCGAGCGCCAGCCCGGTGCCGAAGCCGGAGCCTCCCTCGCCGACCCGACGGCGAGGGAGACGCTGGAACGGGCGTTCGAGCAGCTGCTCGAACCCCGGGAAGAGCATGCCGACGCCGATCAGCAGGAGCACGGCGACGCCGGCCCAGCGGATCGTGCTCTGCGGCAGACCGATCAGGCTCAGCAGGAGCGAGCCGAGGAGCGTCACGGCCGAGAAGCTCACGACGAGACCGGCGATGATCCAGTAGGGCCTCGCCCGTTTCGCCGGGATCACCTCGGGCCGCTCACCGGGAAGGGCGGGCTTGGCGCCCGCGGTGAGGAAGATGACGGGCAGCACGGGAAGGATGCACGGCGAGATGCCGGTGATGAGGCCGCCCAGCAGCCCGATGAGCACGGTGTCCATGAGTTCTCCTCCAGTCGCTGAGGTATTCGGAGCGCCGAGCCGATCGGATTGCCGGCGCCCGGCGAAAAAAGTTCCGCCGAATTCCCATCCGCTTCGACGACCGCTCCGAACGACCTCACAAGCCGCGAAGAATCGCGGTCCCGAGACCCGAGGAGGGGCCATGTTCACTCAGAAGAAGACCGTCGGTGCCGCGTTCGCACTGCTGCTGATCAGCGCCGCCACGCTCACCGGATGTTCCATGGGGGCGTCGACGGACAGCGGAGCGAAGACCGAGACGTCGCAGTCTCCGTCGAAGGAGAGCACGCCGAGCCCGAGCAGCACGAAGATGGATCCGTCGGCGAACCTCGTCGGTCCGGGCTGCGCGGCGTACGCGAAGCAGGTGCCCTCGGGTGCGGGATCGATCCAGGGCATGTCGCAGGACCCGGTCGCGGTCGCGGCCTCGAACAACCCGATGCTCAAGACCCTCGTCGCCGCGGTCAGCGGCAAGCTGAACTCGAAGGTGAACCTGGTCGACACGCTCAACGGGAGCGAGTTCACCGTGTTCGCCCCGGTCGACGACGCCTTCGGCAAGATCGATGCGGCGACCATCGACAAGCTCAAGACCGACGACGCGCTGCTGACCTCGATCCTGACCTACCACGTGGTGCCCGGCCAGATCGAGCCGTCGAAGATCGATGGCACGCACAAGACCGTGCAGGGCGGTGAGCTCACCGTCACCGGCTCGGGCGACAGCCTCAAGGTCAACGGCGCCAACGTGATCTGCGGTGGAGTGCAGACGGCCAACGCCGTGGTCTACCTGGTCGACGGCGTGCTGATGCCGCCGGCCGACGCCAAGCAGTAACGCGGAAACCGAAGCGGAGGCCGGTGCCCGTCATCGCGACGGGCACCGGCCTCCGGCACGTCCGGCCGCGGGACCGCTCCGGGTCAGGCCGGCTCGGCCAGCGGGGCGACCCGCTCCACGAAGGAGAACGATTCGGCAGCGTTCCAGGTGAGGCGCGTCACCGAGCCGTTCGCCGCCGCGCCGGGGTAATCGGCGAGATCCCGGCGGCAGGCCCGCTTGACGACGGCATTGATGAGGGCGCCGTGGCTGACGGCGATCAGAGCGCCGCCGGGATCGAGCGCGGCGGCGTGCTGCTGCAGGGTGCGGTGGGCGCGGGCGACGAGGTCGAGCTTCGATTCCGCCCCGGGCACGTGGCCGTCGGGGAATCGTTCGTCGAACTCTGGCCAGAGCATTCCCTCCGCGATGCCGAACCCCTGCTCGGTGAGGTCGGCGTCGAAGGCGGGAGGGGCCAGATCGAGCACCTCCGCGATCCGCTGCGCGGTGACGGCGGCTCGGCGGAGCGGGCTCGAGACGACGCGGGACGGCGCGTGCGGACGGACCAGTTCCGCGGCGAGCACCGCGTCCAAGCGGCCCTGCTCGTCGAGCTCGATGTCGGTGCGGCCCTGGATCCGGCCCTCGACGTTCCAGGGCGTGCGCCCGTGCCGGACCAGCAGGATCGTCACGGGCGCTGCGCTCATGCTTCAACGGTAGCGGGGCTCGGATCCGTGCGCACGGATCCGAGCCCCGACGGCCGTCAGGCGCTTCGGCGCCGGCGGAGCAGCAGGCCGCCGCCGACGGCGGCCAGGGCGAGCGCTGCGCCGGCCGCGGGGAGCAGCGACTCGGAGCCCGTCTTCGCCAGCCCATCGCCCTCGCCCTGGGAGGCCCCCGTTTCCGTGCCGGCGCTCGGCGGGGTGCTCGGACCGGCGGTGGGCTTCGGGGTCGGCTGCTCGGTGGGCTTCGGCGTGGGCTCCGGCGTCGGGGTTCCGGCCGCGCGGTACGCCTCGACCGCCGCGCCGAGCTCGCGCGCTGCCGCGTCGATGCCGGTCTGCGGCACGTTCAGGCGTTCGGAGACGCCGGCCGCCGCGCGCTGCGCCGCGCGCAGGCGATCCGCGACCGCCCGGGCGTCGTCCTTCGCCCGGGCGACGACGGGCTTCGCGGCATCGAGCGCCGCGGTGAGCGGAGCGCGATCCACCGTCGCGACGAGCTGCTGCAGCGCCGAGGTGCCCTCGACGATCCGCGCGGCGGCGGCATCGACCTCGTCCTGGGTCGCGGGTGCCGCGACCGCGCGGGCGGCGGAGCCGTTCGCGCCCGCCGGTGCGCCGGCCGCGTCGATCTGCGCCGTCAGCTGCGAGATGCGGTCCCGCGCGGCGGCCGGATCCGCGATCGCGAAACCGAAGTCCGCGGCCTGCGCGGGGGTCGCGTCGCCGAGCACCCGGGAGGCGGTGCCGATCAGCTCCTGCGCCTTCGGGATCGCGGCGTCGAGCGCGGCGCGGTCGAGCGCGCCCGCCACGAAGCGGAAGGTGCGCGGCGAGCTCGCGTTGCGGTAGGAGTCGTAGGCGACGAGCGTGGCCTCGTACTCGCGGCCCGCGACGAGCGGGCTCGGTGCGACGGGCTGGTTCGTCTTGCCTCCGCCGCGCAGCGCGAGCGGGATGTCGAGTGCGGCCGGACGAGGCGTGAACACGTAATCCGCGGCGAGCCGGTCGTTCGCTCCGACGAGGGTCACGGTCGTCCCTGCGGCGACGTCCTTCAGGGCGAGGGAGTAGTCGTTCACGAACTGGTCGTCGGCGGCCTGCGGCAGGCGGAGCACGGGACCCGTCGCGGTCTGGCGCACGGTCGGCTGCTCGGCGCCCCAGCTCGGGGCCGACGCGTTGCGGTTCGCCTTGGTGTAGACGAACTTCGACTTGATCTCGGCCGGGGTCGCGCCGCGCCCGATGACCCAGGTCGGGCCGGCGAGCGTGCCCGTCGAGCGGAACGGCGGGTTCTGCTGGAACCCCCACTTGCCGGCGTCGTCGTAGGTGCGGCCGGCGTCGGCGGCGTAGTTGATCCGGTCGACCTCGAGGCGGTCGCCGTAGACCTCGACCAGCACGGACTGCGCGGTCGGGATCGTGTGCTCCTTCGCGAGGCCGGCGCCGAACGCCTGGTACATGCTGTCGATCTCCTCGTAGGACATCGATCCCTCGTTGACCGAGGTGAAGGTGTCCTGATGGATCGACCGCTCGTCGGTGATGTTCAGGTGCGAGTGGCCCGAGAAGAAGACCACCTGCGGGAAGTCGTCGAGGTTGGTCTTGAGCCCCGGGTTCGAGGTCTGCGCACCGTCCCACACGGTGTTCGGGATCGGGCGGTGGCCGAAGACGAAGATCGGCTGGCCCTGCGTCGCGGGATCCTTCGACAGCGTGCTCAGGCGCCCGTACAGCCAGGTGGCCTGCGCCGAGGTCCACGACTCCGTGTTCACGACGAACGCCGGGAAGCCGCCGATCTTCGTCTCGTAGTAGCCCTTGCCGTCGAGCTGCGGGAACCAGTCCTTCGGGTACTGCGCCGCCATGCGGTCCACGTAGTCGTCGTGGTTGCCGAAGGTGACGAGCACGTTCGTGTCCGTCATGCCGGTGCGCGCGAGGTTCTGCTCGAGCATGGCGCGCGGGAACCGGTGGTCGGCGGCGGTGTCGTGATTGTTGTCGTTGATCTGGTCGCCGTTCGACACGATCGCATCGGGGTGCGGCGCGATCCGCTTGAGGGTGTCGAAGTAGCCCTCCCACTTCTTCACGAGCGCGGGGAGTCCGACGAAAGGTGGATGTCGCTCATCACCGCGAACTGCGCGAGCGGCTCCTCCGCGGTCTTGATCAGATAGCCGCGGACGGTCGGCGCGCTCGCCGTCGTGGGTGTGAACGCGATCGCCGTGAGGTTCGCGGAGCGCTCGATGCGGATCGGGCCCGAGTAGGCGGTGCTCTGGCGTGTGGGCACGGTGCCGTCCAGGGTGTAACGGATCTCGGCACCGGGGCCCGCGGTCAGCGTGACCGACTGCGGACCCGTGTACCGGCCGGTCTCGAGGCTCGCGATCGGACCCGACGCGTCCGCCGAGGCCGCCGGTGCGGCCCATGCCTCGGTGCCGGCCCCCGCCGTGGCGGTCCCCGCTGCGAGCAGGATCACCCCTCCGAGTGCCAGTGTCGTTCCCCATCTGCTGCGCATCGCGCCTCCTCGCTCTCGGCGACGGCTCGCCGTCGCTGGTGCGGCGGTGCGCCGCGCCAGGGACCAGGCTGCTGAGCGGAGACCAACGAGTTGTATATACATCCTTCACGGGGTGCGAATTCTCGATGAACGCGCAGCCGGGATGTTCACCGGCTGTTCCCGCGAAGCGGGTGGCGAGGTGCGGGCGAGCGCCGCCTTCCGCCGGATCGATCCCTGCCGGGACCGTGCGGCCCCGCCGGCGAAGTTCGGGCGCGATGCGGTCGGAGAAGCGCCGTGGGCCTCGCAGCGGATGCTGCGAGGCCCACGGCGCGCTCTGCTCGGTCAGACGTCCCAGCCGCCTCCGTCGTCCCAGCCCCCGGCATCCCAACCGCCGGCGTCCTGAGCGGCCTGGTCGGCGGCGCCCTGGTCGTACGCGGCCTGCTCGGCATCGGCCTGGGGCTCGCTCTGGGCGGCGTCCTGCGCGCCGTCGCCCGCGAACAGGTGCGAGATACCCGATGCGAGCAGCACGCCGCCGGCGACGCCGACTGCTCCGGCCGCGGCGGTGCGGAGGAAACTGCCGCTTCCGGTCGCAGCGGGGGTGCCCAGGACGGGGGCGCCGGACTGCGGCTGGGCGGGCCCGGCCGCAGCCGGTGCAGCTTGCTGGGCGTACCCTGACGTCGAGCGAGGCGCCGCCGTATCGCCCCCGCCGAAGAGGCTGTCGAGGAATCCGCGGCGCGGTGCCGACTCGGCGCGCGACTCGACTTCGCGTTCCAGCTCGGCGATCCGAGCCTGCGAGCCCCGCAGCGCCTCCTCCTGCAGCAGCACCGCCTGGACGAGGACGTAGAGCGAATCCGGTTGACGCCCGATCTGCTCGAAGATCAGCCGTTCGGCGTCGGGATCCTTGTCGGGGGCTCCGGCTGCGCGGATGCGGTCTGCCAGGTCGGTGATGAGACGGGCGTCTGCGGCGTCCATGCGGGTCCTTTCTCGGCGGCGGCCCGAGCGTTCTCGCGCTCCGGGTGCTCTCGTCGGTGGGAACCCCAGACTAGGAATCGGCGCTTTGCCCGAGCCGGGAGGATGCTGCGGAGCTGCTGCGAGCCGCCCGGATCCCGGGTGCTCGGGGGCGGCCGAGTCCTCCCGCCCGACTGCGGACCAGGCGGCTCGGAGGAACGCCTCAGGAGCTGATGCGGCGCTGCTCTTCGGCCAGTTCGTCGAGGGACGCGGCGATCCGCGCGACGACCGAGGCGGCGATCTCGGCGTCTCGGTCGTCCAGCTCGTCGATCTGCTCGACCAGGCGCGCGTGATGCGAGCCGATGGCGAGCTCGACCTGCTGCACGGCCGCAGGCGTGGGGACGAGGATGCTGGCGCGCCGGTCGCTCGGGTGCTTCATCCGTTCGACGTATCCGCGTCCGACGAGGCGATCGATGACGTTGGTGATGTTGGCGCTCGAGGTGCCGAGCATGACGATGAGGTCCTTCGCGCCGATGCTGCGTTCGTCGCGCTGCGCTTGGACCAGGTATCGGAGGGCGCGGAGGTCGAGGTTGGACAGGCTCGAGGAGGTGAGGGCGCGGAGTTCCTGCACGTGCTCCGCGCGTCGCAGGCGGAGCAGTGCCGACGCGAGTTCGCGTCCGGCCTCGGACTTCGGCGGCTCGGCGTAGAGGTGCTCCTGCTCGTGGCGAATGATGTTCTGCGGCATCTCACCCTCCGATGAGAAAAGGTCTAGTGGGTGTCGGGGCGGGCAATGCGCTTCTGGGCTTCCACGAGCGTCGTGAAGACCCCGAGCGGCTGATGGAGCGCGTCGAAGGCGGCGAAACCCTGACGGTGCTCCTCGATGGTTCCGAGGAATTCACCGGGGCGGTTCCCGGCCCAGAAGCCGGTCTCCACCTCGGTCCACACCTCCGCCTGCGGCGGGGATTCTGCCGATGCCCGTTCCGGAGCGATCAACGTCATTGCGGGTCTCCAGTATAAAAGTTCGCTGCTCGTAGGATCCGACGGAACCGCTGCAGCAGCGAAGGGCGGAGTGGGGAATGGTGGGGTGAAGCGGGGCCGGGCGCCCAGGCGCCCGGCCCCGCCGAGGGCGACGGGTCAGCGGCCGCCGGGGGTGCGGAGTTCCGCACCCATGAACCAGGCCTGCTGCTCGAGCTTCACGATGAACTCGTGGAGCACGTCCGCCGAAGCCGGGTCGGCCTCGTCGACGACGTCATGGACCTCGCGCATGGTGCGCACGGCGGCTTCCGTGGCGCGCACCATCTCCCGGATCGCGTCGTGCGTCAGGATCTCGCCGTCCGGGAACTCGGGGAGCGAGGTCTGGCCGGCCATCACGCTGGGGCGACCGTCAGGGGCCGCGTGCAACGCACGCATCCGCTCGGCCACCGTGTCGGCACCGTCCCGTGCCACGCTCACCAGTTCGTCCAGGTTGAGGTGGAGGTCGCGGAAGTTCGGCCCGACGATGTTCCAGTGGGCCTGCTTCCCGACGGTGTGCAGTGCGATCAGGTCGACCAGTACCTTCTGGAGCGCGTCGCGCAGGGCGCGCGGCGCGATGAACCCGGTCTCCGCCTCCTGGAGGCCGGTCGCCCGGTCTCCGCGAGGGCTCGGGAGGGTGATCGTGTCGGCGTTCTCGGCAGTCATGTCGTTCCCTTCGCTCGTCTCAGTTTCGGTGGCTGCGCGTCACTCGCGCTTGCGGCCGGTGACCAGCCCGTAGATCAGCAGCACCACGATGGAGCCGACGATCGCCAGGATCCAGGTCTGGAATGAGAAGAAGTCCTGCAGTGGGGCGTTGAACAGCAAGCTGCCCAGCCAGCCGCCCAGGAGCGCTCCGACGACGCCCAGCAGCAGCGTCGCGAACCAGCCGCCGCCCTGCCGCCCGGGCAGGATCGCCTTCGCGATCGCGCCGGCGATCAGGCCCAGCAGCAGAAATCCAAGAAATCCCATGATCGTTCTCCTCGTACGTCGGTGTGGGAGTCACCGGTGCCCGCGGCACCGGATCTCAAGCGCTCAGTTGTCGAACGCGTCCTTGACGGCGTCCTTCGCCTTCTCGGCGGTCTGCTTGAGGTCGCCCTTGGCCTGGGTCGCCTTGCCCTCCGCGACCTTCTCGTCGTCGCCGGTGGCCTTGCCGACCAGCTCCTCGGCCTTGCCCTTCAGCTTGTCCATGCCGGCCGAAATCTTGTTCTCGGTGCTCATGTCGGGCTCCCCTCGATGTTGACAGTAATTGGAATACACGCTCAGTAAGTATCTCACTGAGTGTCATAAACACTAGACCAAGTTTGCGTGCGTGCGCAACCCCGGGTGCGGCCCACCGCCGTTCGGGCGGTGGATGTGCGCCGAGGCGGTGCGCAGTCGAGGTGGGCGATCCTTCTGGAGGGAAGTGCACCGCGTGAGCGGCGATCCCGTGACCGGCTCCGCGCGGTCGAGTTCGCTCTCCGGCGGATGCGGTGGAACGCAGAAGAGCCCCCGTCGCGGATCGCGACGGGGGCTCCTCGGGGCGTGGGGACGAAGGCTCAGTAGGAGCTGTTCATCACGCTCGTCATGATGATGACGCCGATGATCGAGCTCGACAGCGAGCAGAGGATACCGATGGCGCCGGTGATGATGCCGGTGAGCGCCATGCCCCTCGACTGTCCCTTGCGCAGGGCGAGGATGCCGAGGACGAGGGCGGTGATGCTCGCTCCCCAGCCGAGGATCGCGATGAGCCAGGCCACGAGAATCGAGACGATGCCGAGGACCATGCTCGTGATCGCCATCCCGTTCGAGGCGGAGGCTGGCGCGGCGTAGGGCGCGGTGTAGGTCGGAGCCTGCGGGGCCGCGGGTGCGCCGTAGGCGGGAGCCCCGGTCGCGGGGGGCGCCGTAGGCGGGAGCCGCCGGAGCCGCCGGAGCCGCCGGCGTCTGCGGTGCTGCGGCGTCCTGCGGCTGCGGGGTGGCCGGATCCTGCGGGGGAACCGGAGGCTGGTCTGCGGGCTGCTGGCCGTTCGGCTGCGTGTCTGACATGTTCGCTCTTTCGGAGGGGGGATGATGAGTGCCCAGCCTCAGCGCGGGTGTCGAGCCCGTGCGAAGTTGGGATTTCCATTATTCCCCGGCCGGGCTCCCGGCGCAGCGGCGCTCGCCGCGCAGGAGGAGCCCGCCACGCAGGGGCCCCGCGGAATCCCCGTCGCGGAATCGGTCCGCGACGGCTCGCGCCCGAGGCGGGGACCATGCCCGTGCCCGGAACAGGTGCCTCGGCTCCGAAGCGGGGCGGCGGGGAGAATTCGCAACGGAACGAATTGCGCCCAACCGCGTCACATTCTCAGCCCGCCGGCTCCTATCTCCTGAGTCTCTGCGCGTCATGCGGGGATCAGGACTGTGAGGGAGAGGGCCCGCGGCGTGGTGTGTCAGGGGAATGGATCGGGGATCCGGCGGATCTGCGCGTCGCAGGGAGGCCTCAGGATCTTCCGGCTGCACCGCACTGAGCCCGAGGCGCGACAGAATCCGATGGCTCCCTCGTCTGTATTGATGCAGCGGCGTTCTCGCCGTTGCGCCGCCGGAGTTCTCGAAGCATGAGAACTCGTTCCGCGTGCGGTACGGCGTGCCAGCCCCTTCCCCAGAGTGCATCGCCGGACCGCCGGGGGACCCCGGTCGCGGGGGAGGAACCTCGCAGTTCCTCCCCCGCGGATCCTTTCGGCCTGCGACGGGCGACAGATTCCGAGGCCCGTCGCGTCCTCGCAACGGAGGCGGTGCGGATGTGTTCGATGAGAGAGGTAACGATGCTGGGCGATGACCGAGAGCTCCCGGAGCACCCGGAGTCGAAGAACGCGGGGACGGTGCGACGGCCGCAGTGGCGGGTGCTCGTGGTCCGAACCGTGTCGACTGGAGCTGTCCTGCTCATGCTGTGGCAGGTCCTGGCCTCGTTCCTCTGGATCTTTCCGCCGTCGCCGCTGCGGCAGTTGGTGCCCGGGAACGCGCTGACGTCCTACATGATCCCGATGTTCGGGCAGTCCTGGAGCGTATTCGCTCCGGAACCCATCAACGGCGACTACCACTTCAACGTTCGCGCCGTGGTGAAGACGGACGACGGGGAGGAGACCACCGGATGGGTCAGCGCGACCGACGTGGAGTTGTCCATGGTCAAGTACAACCTCTTCCCTCCGCGGGCCGGCGTGCAGGCTGAAGAGCTCGCGAGCACCGTGAAAGGCGCATGGGACGCCCTGAACGACGACCACCGTGAAGTGGCGCGACTCGGCTATTTCGAAGGCAAGTGGGAGCAGCGACTCGCGGAGAAGCTCCGTTCCTACGGCGACCGCGAGGCCCAGGTCGAGGACTACACCTCCGAGGAGCACCGAGCAGTGGCCTATGCGACCCAGGTCGCCAAAGCGCTCTGGGGCGAGCGTGTCGTGCGCGTCCAGTACCGGGTCAGTCGGCAGAACGTCGTGCCGTTCGCCGAACGCAATTCCCCCGATGCCGTCCGGCCGGAGCCGCAGACCGTGCTCCCGGGGTGGCGAGCTCCCCTCGTCGAAGCCGGGCAGGACGAGAAGAACTTCGCCGACATCTTCGCTAGTCAGTACAAACGCTTGCAGGGAGAACGATGAACCGCGGAGCGATGCCACAGAACACTCCCTCCACCGAACGGGCCAGAGACGTTTCGGAATCCGATCCGCCCCGCTTTCTGCGCTTCCTGCAGGTGCTCTTCAGCGGCTGGCCCACGCGCGTCATCGGGTTCGTCCGGGGCGCCTGGCGTTCGGCGACCTTCTGGCTGCACGGCGAGAAGCACGCGATGTACGGCCTGGCCGTCACCAGGATCCTCATCGGGCTCTCCGGCCTCGGGCTGCTGCTGGCGAACTACCGCACCCGGCTGTACTCGTTCGGCTCGGGTTCGGCCTGGAACGGAGAACTGCGTGAGCCGGTGAGCGATTTTCCGAAGATCTGGATCTTCAGCGCGTTCCATCGCGCGATGCCGGACGACCACCTCTACACGCTCCTCTACCTCGTGCTGATGCTGCTCGCGATGCTGGTCATCGTCGGCTGGCGCACGAAGTTCGTGCTCCCCGTCTACTTCTGCCTGTGGGTGGGGTTCATCGAGGCGAACGACATGCTCGGGGATCAGGGCGACAACATGTATCGCATCGTGATCCTCCTCCTGCTCTTCACTGACTCGGCGGCTCGCTGGTCGTTGGACGCACGTCGGCGGCGCCGGGCAGGTGAGACGTTCCGGCGGGAATCCGTATTCGGGCAGCTGGGAACCGTCTTCCACAATCTGGCGATCATCTGCTTGGCCGCGCAGGTGATCCTCGTCTACACCTCGGGGGCGCTCTTCAAAGCGGGAGGTGCACCGTGGCGAGAAGGTTGGGCGGTCTATCACCCGCTTGCCACTGCGCGCTTCGGCACCTGGCCGATCCTGTCCGACGTCGTGACGACCTGGGGGCCGCTGGTCGCCGTCGGCACACTGGGCTCCGTTTTTCTGCAAGCGGCTTTCCCCTTCCTGCTGCTGCATCGCGCGACGCGCGTGATCGGTCTGCTCGGGATTCTCGGGTTCCACCTGGGCATCGCCGTGCTGATGGGCCTGCCCTGGTTCTCGCTCACGATGATCGCGGTCGATTCGATCTTCATCCGGGACCGGACCTGGGGCGGCTTCGCCGAACGCATTCGGAGGTCCTGGGAGCACTCGAGCAGGCCGAGTACGTCAGAAGCCGTCCTGACGGAGAGACCGTCTGCGTCGACGCACTGACGGCGACAGATTTGGGGACGTACCTCGTCTCCAAAGGCGGACCCAAGGGCATCAGGCGTCCCTTCTGAGTCAGACCGCCCTGGCCCGCATCCCGCGCCCTGCTCACGGGGCGCACTATTCGAAGGAAGAGGAGCATGCAGAGATTGAGACGACGCTCTGAGCAGAAGCTCGCGGGTACCGCCCCGAGCACACGGAGAAGGAGACTCCGACAGGGCGCCTGGGCAACGGCTGCGGTCGTCGGACTGTCGGTGGTCGGGGGCGTCTTCGCGGCGAACGCCGCGACCGGTGACCCGTTCGACCCCGGCGTGCCGAAGGTGTTCATCGTGCAGGGCGCCGGGGGCCAGTCCGGTATGGGAACGAATCAGCAGCAGACCACCCTCAACGAAGTGGTGGTCAACCCCGCCACGGGAGAGTGGGAATTCGCCGACCCCAAGCTGCTCGATGCCGACCTGCTGGTCAACGGCATCGGGTGGAACGCGACTGACGGATACGTCTACGGCGTCATCTTCGCCCAGGGCGCGGGAGTGACGCACTTCCCTGAGATTGTCAAGATCGGTCAGGGAGGTTCGGTCGAGCGGACCGGGAAGTTCGTTCGTTCCTGGGGCGGCTGGGCGGGGGACATCGACTCCGCAACGAATACCTACTATCTGAGCGAGGGCAACTCGAATCAGCCGCTTGCGATCCGTGTGATCGATCTTTCGCTGTCCGTCGATGACCACAACGCGGTCGAAAACGATCCGGCGCGTCAGAAGACGATCCCTCTGACCGGACCGCAGGTCGGCAACGACTGGGTGTTCAAGGACGGCTTCCTGTGGAGCGTCTACCAGACGAACCTCGTGCGGACGGACCCCGCGACCGGCGTCAGCGTGAACGTCGCCGCCGGCCTCCCCACTCCCGGCGGGCATAACGGGGCCATCTGGCTTCTCGGGAACGGGAACATCGGAGTCTCGAACAATGCCAGCGGCGACATCTTCCAGATCGCCCTGTCCGGCGATCTCGCCGGGCAGCCGAAGGTCGACGTGGTCTCGCAGACCAGCGGTCCGGCGAACATGTACAACGATGGTGCAGCGGTTCCCGGACGCCCGGCGGATCTGACGCTCACGAAAACCGGTCCGGACCGGTTCATGGTCGGTGACAAGGTGGTCTACGAGTTCACGGTGAAGAACACCGGACAGACGCCTTCCTCGGGATGGTCGATCAACGACCTGCTTCCGCTCGGCCTGTCCAATCCGATGCTGAAGGACTCTGACGGCGCGTCGATGCGTGCCGTCACCGAGGGGAACCGTACCCGCGTATTCATCACCGGTGGTCTTCTCGAGCCCGGGGCCGAGCGGACGATCCGGCTCGAAGTCGACACGGCCGACAGCTTGGGGGCCTACGGGGATCTCGGTGCCGACCGCTGCTTCGTGAACAGCGCTGATCTCTGGGGCAACGAGCAGGATCCCCGGCCGGAGGATAACTCCGCGAAGACCCAGTGCGTGGTCCCCTACGATTCCAGGATCGAGCTGAAGAAGTCGGTCAGCGAGATCATCGACGTGAACGGCAACGGCATCACTGATGCGGGGGACCAGATCACCTGGAAGTTCGAGGTGAAGAACACCGGCAAGTCGCCGCTGACCGGTGTCAACGTCGTCGACCAACTGCTCCGGGACAGCGGCATCGCCATCAGCGGTGGAACGGTCGATCTCGGCGCGGGCGAGACGACGACGTTCCTCTCCGAGAAGTACACGATCACGAAGCAGGACGCTGCAGTCGGTGAAGTGAAGAACGTGGCCGTGGCGAAGGGGCACTCCGACAGCGGTGTGCCGACGGACCCCGAGTCGAACGAATCGAACACCGTGACTCCGGTGGAACCGACTCCGAGCCCCGTTTCGAATGTGAATGCGTCGGCGTCGGCTTCGGCTTCGGCGAAGTCGACTGCTGATGTGGATCCTGAGGAGACGCAGGCGGCGAAGGCTGCTGCTGAGGCTGCGGCGAAGCCCGACTCGGAGACGGCTGCGGATGCGGCTGCTGATGTGTCGGCGAAGGCTGCGGCGAAGGCTGCTGCTGATCCGGATGCGTCGACTGCGGCGTCGGCTGATGCGTCGTCGGATCCGTCGGCTGCGGCGCAGGTGTCTGCGCGGGTGTCGGCTGATGGGACGCAGGAGTCGGCTCAGGATGCTCAGGCGTCGGTTCGGGCGAACGCGGATGCGTCGTCGGCGGCGAAGGCTGCGGCGTCGTCGAAGTCGTCGGCGGATGCGTCGGTTGATTTCCAGGCGAAGGCTGATGCTGATGCTGCGGCTGATCCGAAGGCGAATGTGAATGCGTCGGCGTCGGCTTCGGCTTCGGCGAAGTCGACTGCTGATGTGGATCCTGAGGAGACGCAGGCGGCGAAGGCTGCTGCTGAGGCTGCGGCGAAGCCCGACTCGGGCGCGAAATCTGCCACGGAGGAGAAGCATCTCGCCGTGACCGGAGGTACGGGATCCGGTGGCCTGCTGCTGCTCGGAGCCCTCCTGGTGCTCGGTGGATTCGGGCTCGCGATGGCGAAGAGGCGCCGCCGGGACGAGTCCGTGGACGCCTAGTCCGTCAGGGGGGACCAGGGGTCGTGCGCGTGCGGTACGCGCACGACCCCTGCACGGCTGCCCGGGGTCCTCCCGCGACACCTCGCGGACCGGAACGTCGTGATCACGAAGGGGAGAACATGGGGCGCGACCCGTCCGGGCAGCTTGAGGATCCGCTCGCTGCCGCTGCCGCACAGGGAGATCTGGAGGCCGCAGGGAGGTACCTCCAGCGGCACCTCGGCAGCCTCATGCCGCTCGCGAGACGCATCGCGGGGAATGTGCTCGACCCCGAGGACCTACTGTCCGAAGCCGTCACGCGGCTGCTCGAGAAATGGGCGCGGAGCGCGGGGCCGACCGAGAATGTCGTGGGGTACCTGGCCGCGACGATGCGCAACCGGGTGAAGGACGAACTGAAATCCCCGCGGTCGAGGGTACGCCGCCTGGAGGAAGCGGACGAGATCGAGGACCTCTCGGAACCCGGGCATGCGCTGGTCGAGATCCGGCAGGAAGCCGACATGGTGCGTTCCGCGTTGGAGACGCTACCCGAGGACCAACAGGACGTGTTGATCGCGATGAGTGCGTTCGGTGAACGGCCGCGCGATCTGGAGGTCCGGTTCAACCGCCCGGCGTCGGCGATTTCCTCCTTGCACAACCGGGCGAAGCGGGGGCTTCGTCGTGCAGTGTTCCGTCTCGTGCTCGAGGACGGCGCTCCGCGCGAATGCGTCGCCGCCATCAGACGAGCACCTGCGCGCATACCGGATCTTCCCGGCATCGACGGTGCGGAGATGGATGAGCACTTCCGGTCGTGCAAGCGGTGCCGGGCGGCATGGCATCACTTCGGCCAACTCGTCACGGTGTTCGGCGTGCTCCCCCTGGTTTCGATTGCGCTCGCTTCCAGCCACCATCCGGCAGCTGCCGCGGCCGAGCCGCTGAGCCACGACGCCTCGGCGAGGAACGAGAACTCGTTCCGGAGGCGGTCGGTTCTGCAGCGCAGTTCGGCCTTCGCGCCCTGGTTCCTGTGCACCGTCGGAGTGATCCTGTTCGCGTGCGGGGCTTTCGCAGCGGAGGCCCAACCGTCGAAGCCAGAGGTTGACTTCGCGGTCACTCCGATCGGGGAGCGGGAGGGGCTCGAGACCTTCTCGGTCAAGCTCGAGATCGCCGACGCCGGGTGGCGCGTCGGGAACCTGCTGATGAAGTTTGACCGTCGGGTCGATACCGTCGAGACGCCGGCGGGGTGGGCCTGCGAGGCGGAAGGGGAGGGCGCCCGCTGCGAAACCCCGAGGTCGAGCCCCACGGGCGGGACCTTCGTGGTGCACGGGGCCGATCTGCACCTGCGCGAGCGTGCGGAGTTCCAGCTCCTCGCGGAGACGGAGTCCGGCTTTCGAGTCCGGGCTGTGGTGAGGCTCAGGCAGCCCGGGTAGGTGAGGGCGAGCGAGCGTGTTCGGAGCTAGAACTGCGTGTCCGGGTCGGCCCCGGCCGCCGGATCCGCGAACGCCGAATCGAAATGCCCGGCCGGCTCCCGTCGGGAGGGCTCCGAGATCGCACCAGTGGCCCGTCATGAAGAAACCCCCGCCGCTTTCGCGACGGGGGTTTCTCTCTGCGCGCCCCGAGGGATTCGAACCCCCGACCTTCTGATCCGTAGTCAGATGCTCTATCCAGCTGAGCTAGGGGCGCACTGTTGATCTCTCAACCCGGAAAACATTACCCGAAGTTCGGGGGAATGTGAAATCGGGCCGGGGATCCCGGGCGTGTTCGGCCTGGCGGGCCGGGAGGGCGCCCGAGGACGCGTCCGCGCCGAGTCGCCCGGCCCGTGCGCGGCGCACCGTCGCGACAGCGGTTACGCTTGCTCCGTGTCTACCGAACTTCCGGCCGATCTGCAGCGCGCCGAGTCCCTGATCCGTGATGTCCCGGGCTTCCCGAAGCCGGGCATCGTCTTCCGCGATATCGCACCCCTGCTGGCCGACGGGCCGGCGCTGCACGCGACTCGCCGCGGCGCTCGTGGAGCCGTTCCGCGGTCGGTTCGACGTGGTCGCCGGGGTCGAGGCCCGCGGCTTCATTCTCGGTACGGCCGCGGCGGCCGTCGAGGGCGTCGGCTTCGTCCCGGTGCGCAAGGCGGGCAAGCTGCCGCGGCCCGCGGCGTCGGAGGACTTCGCGCTCGAGTACGGCACCGCCACGATCGAGGTGCACGACGATCTGCCGAGCGGCACCCGCGTGCTGCTCGTCGATGACGTGCTGGCCACGGGCGGCACGCTGGCGGCCGGCCGCCGCCTGCTGGCGCGCGTCGGCTACGAGGTGGTCGGCACCGCGGTGCTGTTCGAGATCGACGAGCTCGGCGGTCGTGCGGTCGTCGGGGACGACCACCTGCACACGGTGTTCCGGGGCTGAGCCGCTCCGTTCGGCGACCCGCGAGACGGGCGTCCATGCTGCGCGGTGCGGGGGTCGCGCGGCAGAATAGCCCCCATGACCGAGAACGATGCCACCGCCGCCTTCTTCGCCGCACGCGATCAGCTGCTCGACCTCGCGGGCGACCCGGCGCGGGCCCGCGCCGAGTTCCGGTGGCCCGACGTCGGGCCGTCGTTCAACTGGGCACACGACGTGTTCGATCGGATCTCCGCGGGCAACGACGCGATCGCGCTGCGGATCTCCGAGGAGGACGGCTCCGAGCGGGCGCTGAGCTTCGCGGAGCTGAAGCGCCGCAGCGACCAGGTGGCCAACTGGTTGCTGCGCATCGGCGCGCGGCCGGGCGACGTGGCCATGCTGATGCTCGGCAACCGTGTCGAGCTCTGGGAGCTCATGCTCGCCGCCATGAAGATCGGGGTGGTGATCCTCCCGACCTCGGTGGTGCTGAGCGCGCACGAGCTCTCGGACCGGGTCGAACGCGGGCGCGTGCGCTTCGTCTTCGCCGGTCCCGAGGACGCGATCAAGTTCGCCGAGGTCCCGGGCGACTACCGCGGCGTCGGCGTCGGGCTCGACGCGGGCACGCAGGACCAGCGCGCCGCCCTCTACGACTGGGTGCGCTTCGAGGAGTCGCGCGCGGGATCGGACGCGCCCGTGGCGAAGACCACCGCGAGCGACGATCCGGCGCTGCTCTACTTCACGAGCGGCACGACGAGCCTGCCGAAGATCGTGGTGCACACGCACACGAGCTATCCGCTGGGCCACCTCACGACCATGTCGTGGATCGGCGTGCGCCCGGGCGACGTGCACCTGGTGATCAGCGCGCCGGGGTGGGCGAAGCACGCTTGGTCGAGCTTCTTCGGGCCGTGGCACGTCGGCGCCACGATCTTCGTCGCGAACTACGCGCGCTTCGAGCCGACGCGCCTCGTCGCCGAGCTGGATCGGGTCGGGGTCACCTCGTTCTGCGCGCCTCCGACGGTGTGGCGCATGCTGATCCAGCAGAAGCTCGAGCAGAAGCCCCGTGCGCTGCGCGAGCTGGTCTCGGCGGGAGAGCCGTTGAACCCCGAGGTGATCGCCCGGATCCGCGAGTGGTGGGGGCTCGAGATCCGCGACGGCTACGGCCAGACCGAGACCACCGCGCTGATCGGCACCATGCCGGGCGAGGCGGTGGTGCCCGGCGCCATGGGTCGGCCCCTGCCCGGGGTCGACGTGGTGCTCGTCAACCCCGCGACGGGCGAGCGCGGCGACGAGGGCGAGATCTGCCTGCCGATGGAGCCGCGGCCCACGAATCTCATGCCGGGCTACTTCGGCGACGAGGAGGCCACCGCGAAGGCCACGCGCGGGGGCCTGTTCCACACGGGCGATGTCGCCCAGCGCGGTGCCGACGGGATGCTCACCTTCGTCGGGCGCACCGACGACATCTTCAAGTCCAGCGACTTCAAGGTCTCTCCCTTCGAGGTCGAGAGCGCGCTGCTCGAGCACGATGCGGTGGCGGAAGCGGCGGTCGTCGGGGCTCCCGACGACACCCGGTTGAACGTGACCAAGGCCTACGTCGCTCTGGCCTCCGGCTGGGAGGAGAGCGCGGAGACGGCGCGGGAGATCCTGGCGCACGCGCGAGTTGCGCTCCCGCCCTACATGCGGGTGCGCCGTGTCGAGTTCTTCGAGCTGCCCAAGACGACGTCGGGCAAGATCCGCCGCGTCGAGCTGCGGCAGCGGGAGGAAGCCGCGTACGCGGCGGGCGAGCGGCCGGTGGGCGAGTGGAGAGAGGGTGACTTTTCCGGACTGAAGGGGTAGCTTCGGGCTTGTAACCGGATGGCCGTTACTGTAACGTTCAACTAAATCCGGGTGGCAACGGTGCTCCCCGGAGTTGCATGGGGGAAAACAATGACCGTTTCCAGTCAGACCGAATCCATCGACGTACAGCGCCGGGCCGCGAAGCGGCGCAAGATCGGCGCGCTGCTCGCAGGCGGGCTCGTGCTCGGCGTGGGCGCCGCCGTGACGCTCGCATCGTGGAACGATTCCGAATTCGCGAAGGCCAACCTGACGGCCGGCACGTTCGTGTTCCAAGGCTCCACCGACGGCACCACCTTCGCCGATCATGCCAGCTCCGGCGGTGCGGCATCGTTGACCTTCAGCACGGGCTTCGACAAGCTCAGCCCGAACGCCGTGGTCTACGCGCCGTACGCGCTCAAGCTCACGGGCTCGTCGCCGGCGACGCTCACTCCTGCCACGCCGACGGTGACGGGTGCGCTCAGCGGCAAAGCGACCTTCGCCGCGGTGCAGACCGCGACGTTCGGGTGCAACGCCGGTGCGTTCACGGGCGGCACGGCGCTGGCGACGACGATGTCACCCGGCGACACGGTGAACCTCTGCCTCAAGGTGACGGCGGGATCCACCATCGCGCAGGGCGATACCGGCACCGTCGTCTGGGAGTGGGACGCCGTCTCGCAGTAGGCGCGGAGCACTGCTGTGACTGCGCCTGCGTCGAACGAGCCGGGGCGGTCGCGCCGAGCGCGACGCCTCGACCTCGTCGCGCGTCGACGAAGCCTCACGTTTCGCCGGGTGCGGGCTCTCCTGGCCGGCGCGCTCGTGCTGGGGGCCGGGGCCACCGCGACCCTCGCCGCCTGGACCGACCAGGAGAACGCCAAGGCGACCATCACCGCGGGCACCTTCGCGCTCGAATCGCTGGTCTCGGGCGGAAGCTGGACCGACACCACGGCCCCGGCGCAACCCGTCGTGCTGCCGCTCGCCGCGACCGGCATGATGCCGGGCGCGAGCAAGGCCGCCTGGATCCAGATCCGCACCAAGGCGGGCAGCGGAGCCGGGACCGTGAACCTCAGCGGCGTCACGCTCGCCACGACTCCGGCGGACCCGGCCGTGGACCCGAACAAGGCGTTCGGCGATGCGCTCACGGTGCGCATCGGCACCGTCGCCACTACGGGCGACTGCGTACCGGCCTGGACCGGCGGCTCCGTGGCGAACAAGGTCGGCGTCCTCCCCGGTGGGCTCGCTCCCGTGGCCGTCGGCGCGAACTCCGCCTCCGTCGCGATCTACTGCGTCGTGATCACGCTGCCCGCGAACGCGGCGAACGCGGCCCAGGGCGGCAGCGTGACCCCGACCTGGGCGTTCACGGGAACGTCGAGCTGATCGGATGGCGATGACTCGGGATCGCGCCGGCTGGGGGCGGGCGGCTCGGACGACGGGACGCGTTGTCCGCGAGACGCTGCTCACCCTCGCGGCCCTCGGAGGCGCGGCGTGCATCGTGCTCGTGATCCTCGCGTTCACGGGCGGCTACTCGCTCATCATGTTCAAGACCGGATCGATGTCGCCGACGATCCCGACCGGCTCCGTCGCGCTCGTGCGCGAGATCCCGGCCGCGGAGGCGCAGGTCGGCGACGTGCTCACCGTCGACCGGCCGGGCAAGCTCCCGGTGACCCACCGTGTGACCTCGGTCGCTCCCGCCGACGGCGATCCGAGCGAGCGCGTGATCACCCTGAAGGGCGACGCGAATCAGACCGAGGACCCCGAGCCCTACCGGATCGCTCACGCCCGGATCGTGGTCGGCTCGGTACCGGGGCTGGCGACCGTGATCGTCTGGTTCGGCAACCCGTGGATCATGGGAGGGGTCACCGTCGCCGCTGCGGTGCTCGTCACGTGGGCGTTCTGGCCGCGCGAGCGCGAGCTCCGTGCCGCGCGTGCGAGGCGGCGCGCGAGCGTGCCCGCCGCGAGCGGCGCGCTGGCGCTCGCAGCGGCCCTGGGGGTCGGGGCGCCGCTGCTCGTCGACGCCGTGGCGCCGACGCCGGCGGACGCCGCCGACGCGTCCGGCATCCTGCGCCTGCGCTCCGATATCGCGCCCGACGCGGTGCTGCAGCTGAGCGCGGATCGGCCCGCGTACTGGCACGTCGACGCGGACGCCTCCCGCGCTCCCGGCGACGGAACCCTGACCGTCTCGCTCGCAGGCGCGGGGGATCCGAACCTCGGGCTGCGCGCGGAGGTGCGCGAGTGCGCGGTCGCCTGGGTCTCGGGCGGGTGCGCGCGCGGCGAGCGGGTGCTGCGCGCCGACGAGGCGGTCGCCCTCGACGGCCGCTTCGCGAGCGTGCTCCGCGTGCCGACGCCGTTCACCGCGCACCTCCGGATCTCGCTCACCGCGGATCCCGCGGGCACCGGGACCTCGCAGGAATCGGGTGGTGCGCCGGTCGCGAGGGGCAGCCTGACCCTGCGGGTCGACGCGGGGGAGGACTCGGCGACGATCGGCGTCGGCGGCACCGGTCCGCTCGCGCGCACCGGTCTGGAACCGGGGCCTCTGGTGGCCGCTCCCGCTGCGGTCGCGGCGGGGATCGGGATCGCACTGCTCGCGCACCGCAGGTCGAGGTCCGACGGGCCTCCGGCCGAGGCCGGGACGGGGAGCACCTCGTGAGCGCGCGGTGGAGCCGGAGGATCGCGGTGCTCCTGTCGCTCGGCCTGGTCGCCGGGCTGACGGTCGGCGCTCCGACGGTCCTGCACCCCGAACCCGTCGCGGCGGACTGGACGGACCAGGAGAACGCGACGGCGGCAGTTACGGCGGCGACGCTGCAGCCGCCGACGAATCTCACCTGCACGATGAATCCGGGACTGCTGGGCAAGATCGACTCGGTGACGCTGACCTGGAAGACGACGATGCCGGCCCCCGCTTCGTTCAAGGTGGGAATCGCAGCGGGTGCGAACGGCCAGCCCGCGAACATGACCGAGATCACCGGAGCGACGCCGAGTCTGGTCGGGGGGACGCAGGATACTTACACCGTGACGATCACCATCGACCTCCTGACCGGGCTGCTCTCCGGCCTGCTCGGTTCCACTTCGACCTTCGGGATCGCCAACACCGCCGGGAACAACTGGGTTTCCGCCTCCCGCGCACGCGCTGAGCTCTCGATCCCGCTGCTCGGTCTTCTGGTGGGATCCACCTGCAAGCCGATCTAGTCCGCCTCAGCCGAGCAGCGCCGCGCATCGCGCGATCCGCTCCCGCCACCAGCGTTCGCGCTCGGCGGGCGCGCGGAACCGTTCGAGCGCGTCGGCGTCGAGCGCGGGGCGGCGCACGGCGATCGCGCCGTCGACGGGGACGAGGGGATCGGCGACCGCATCGCCGTCGAGCAGCGCGACCGTGCCGAGCCCGCACGCGCCCGCGAGCACCCCTTCGGGGAGCGCGGCGGCGAGGTGCAGTCCCATGGAGATGCCGACCGACGTGTCGAGCGCGCTCGACACGACGACGGGAAGTCCGGCCTCGGCCACGATGTCGAGCGCCCGGGCGATCCCGCCGAGCGGCTGCGCCTTCACGATCAGCAGGTCGGCGGCGCCCGCGCGGGCGACCGCGAGCGGATCCTCCGCCTTGCGCACGCTCTCGTCGGCGGCGATGCGGATCGGGGTGCCGTTCGCGGCGAGTCGCGTCCGCACCTCGGCGAGCTCGGGGACGGTGATGCAGGGCTGCTCCGCGTAGTCGAGGTCGAATTCGGCGAGCGCGGTGAGCGCGTCGACCGCGTCGTCGACGCTCCACCCCGTGTTCGCGTCGACGCGCACGCGCCCGTCGGTACCCATCGCCTCGCGTACGGCGCGCACCCGGGCGAGGTCGTCCCCGAGGGATTGACCGCGCTCGGCGACCTTGACCTTCGCCGTACGGCACCCCGGGAAACGTGCGAGGATCCCGGGCACCTCCGCCGCGGCGACCGCCGGCACGGTGGCGTTCACCTCGACCGATTCCCGCAGCGGTTCCGGGCTGCGACCCCAGCCGAAGTCGATGGCGGCGCGCAGCCACTGCGCGGCCTCGGCATCGCCGTACTCCACGAATGGCGAGAACTCGCTCGCCCCCGTCGGCGCGTCGAACAGCACCGCCTCGCGCACCGAGATACCCCGGAATCGGGTGCGCGTCGGGATCGCGACGACGCGTGCGCTGGCGAGGAGCTCGTCGACGGGGACGTGCGGGGTCTGGTCCATGCCCCCATTCTCGCGGGTGCGCATCCGCTCGGAGTGCAATCAAATTGCAAGCGCCCTGCGTAGGCTTGAGCCATGAGTGATCCCGCAGCGTCCGGCGCAGCCGCGAACCCGGTCTCCGACATCTTCGATCCCGCCGAGTGGGAGCTCGCTCCCGGCGCGGAGCGCTACACCGACATCACCGCGCACCTGAGCCGCGACGGGCGCATCGCCCGCGTCGCCTTCGACCGGCCCGAGGTGCGGAACGCCTTCCGCCCGCACACCGTCGACGAACTGTACGACGCGCTTGAGCGGGTGCGCGTGAACCCGCGCGTCGGCGTCGTGCTGCTCACGGGCAACGGCCCGAGTCCGAAGGACGGCGGCTGGGCGTTCTGCTCGGGCGGGGATCAGCGGATCCGCGGGCGGGACGGCTACAAGTACTCCGACGACGAGCGCAGCGTGGGCCCCGAGGGCCTCGCGCGAGCCGGGCGACTGCACATCCTCGAGGTGCAGCGCCTCATCCGGTTCATGCCGAAGGTCGTCATCGCTCTCGTCCCCGGCTGGGCCGCGGGCGGCGGGCACTCGCTGAACGTGATCTGCGACCTGTCGATCGCGAGCGAGGAGCACGCGCGGTTCAAGCAGACCGACGCCGACGTGGGATCGTTCGACGCGGGCTACGGCAGTGCCTACTTCGCGCGGCAGATCGGGCAGAAGAACGCGCGCGAGGTCTTCTTCCTGGCGCGCGAGTACTCGGCGCAGCGCGCCTACGAGATGGGAGCGGTCAACGCCGTCGTGCCGCACGCCGAGCTCGAGCGCACCGGCATCGAGTGGGCGCGCGAGATCCTGGGGAAGTCGCCGACGGCGATCCGCATGCTGAAGTACGCGTTCAACGCGGTCGACGACGGGCTCGTCGGGCAACAGCTGTTCGCGGGCGAGACCACCCGCCTCGCCTACGGCACGGACGAGGCAGTCGAGGGCCGCGACTCCTTCCTCGAGAAGCGCGAACCCGACTGGTCGCCGTTCCCGTACCACTACTGAGCGTCGACGGCGGGCGGTGGATGCCGCGGGACGACCGCGCCGTCAGCGGTACCCTTGACGGGTGACTTCGCGTTCTCAGTTGCGGGCGATCCCCACGAGCGATCGGGCCTGGCTGCTCGCGGCCCTCGCCGATGCGCTCTCGGGCGGCGCCCCCGTGCTCCCCGTTCCCGACGCCGATGAGCCGGCCGCGCTGCGCGAGGCCGAGGCGCTGGCTTCGGGCGAGCTGCCGGACGGCACGGCCCTCGTGATCCGGACCTCGGGCTCGAGCGGGGTGCCGAAGGAGGTCGCGCTGTCGGCCGCGGCGCTGCGCTCGAGCGCGGAGGCGACCCACGAGCGGCTCGGCGGGGCCGGTCAGTGGATCGTCGCGCTGCCGACCCACCTGATCTCGGGTGCGCAGATGCTCGTCCGCTCCATCGTCTCGGGCATCGAGCCGGTCTTCTTCGACGGCCCGGACGGCGGATTCGATCCCGCCGCCCTGCTGGCCCGCGTCGACGCGGCCGACGGCGGCCCCACCGGGCGCCGCTACCTCTCGCTGGTGCCGGTGCAGTTCCTCCGCGTGCTCGAGCTCGCCGAGCAGGATCCGTCCGCGGCCGAGCGGCTGCGCGCCGTCGACGGCGTGCTCGTCGGGGGCAGGCCGTGACCCTCGAGATGCGCCGTCGCGCGCACGCGCTCGGGGTGCGTCTGCGTCGCAGCTACGGCATGACCGAGACCGCTGGCGGCTGCGTGTACGACGGCGTCGAGATCGGTGGGACCCGCGTGCGGATCCGCGCCGGCGAGGTGCAGCTCGCGGGGCCGAGCCTCGCGCTGGGCTATGTCGGCGACCCGGCGCTCACCGCCGACAGATTCGTCGAGGAGACCGGACGCGACGGCGCGCCGACGCGCTGGTACCGGACAGGGGACGCCGGCGAACTGCTCGGAGGCATGCTGACCGTGACCGGTCGCCTCGACCGCGTCCTCGTCTCGGGCGGCGTGAACGTGTCGCTCGACGAGATCGAGCGGATCGCGCGCGAGCACGAGGGCTGGGACACCGCGGTCGCGGTCCGGGTGCCCGACGCTGAATGGGGCGAGCGCCCCGGCCTCGTGGTCGAGATCGCCGCCTCTGCCGGAGGGACGCGCGCCGGATTCGAGGCGGTCCGGGCTGCGATCCGCGAGCAGCTCGGCGCAGCGGCCGCACCCGAGTGGTCGACCGAGATCGACCGTCTACCGCGCTTGCCGGGGGGCAAACCCGACCTGCGGGCCATCGACGAATGGATCGGCCGGCTCCGCGCGAGCTTCGCCGAGACCCGCGCGGCCGGCCCGGCCGTTGCGCACAGCCAGGAGGACGACGCATGAACCAGCACGCCAAGGACCCGCGCCACTCGGGCAACCCCGCGGTGCGCGCCGCGGCCGAGCGGCTCGAGCGCGAGGGGCACCGGGCCGCCATCACCTGGCGCGACTGGGTGGGCGGGGCGCGACTGCGCACCCTGCCGCTCGCGATCGCGCCGGTCGCGGCCGGCGCCGGGGTCGCTCACATGGTTCGCGGCTTCTCGCTGCCGCTGACGCTGCTCGCGCTCGCCGTCGCGGTGTTCCTGCAGATCGGCGTGAACTACGCCAACGACTACTCCGACGGGATCCGCGGCACCGACGCGTTCCGGGTCGGTCCCGCCCGACTCACCGGTTCCGGACTCGTCGACCCGAAGCGCGTGCTCCGCACCGCGCTCGTGTTCTTCGGCCTCGCGGCCGTCGCCGGCCTCATCGCGGTGGTCATCAGCGGCCGCTGGTGGTTCCTGGCGCTCGGGGTCGTCGCCATCCTCGCGGCCTGGTTCTACACGGGCGGCAAGCGGCCCTACGGCTACGCCGGTCTCGGCGAGCTCATGGTGTTCATCTTCTTCGGGCTCGTCGCGACCGTCGGCACGGTGTACCTGCAGACCGACGTGCAGACGCAGGAGGCCTGGATCGCGGGAGCCGGCGTCGGCCTCTTCGCCGTCGCGGTCCTCGTCGCCAACAACCTGCGCGACATCCCGACCGACACCCTCGCGGGCAAGAAGACCCTGTCGGTGCGCATCGGCGACCGCGCGTCGCGGATCCTCTACGCCGTCTGCGTGCTGCTGCCGTTCGTGGTCCCGGCGCTCTACGTCGTGGTCGATCCCGGCATGGTGCTCGTCTGGTTCGTGCTCTTCCTCGCGGTGCCCTGCGCGGTCATCGTGCTGTTCGCCAAGACGGCGAAGGAGCTGGTGCTGGTGCTGGCCCTGACGAGCTTCGCGGCGCTCGCCTACGGCGTGCTGGTCGGCGTGGCCTTCGCCTTCTGACCCGCTCGGTCGGACGCCGGGGTGCGCACCTGGCGGCTGACCAGCAGGCCGGTGCCGAGGAGCGCGGCGCCGATGACCCACGCCCAGAGCGCTCCGGTGCCCGCGAGGACGATCAGCACGCCCCCGGCCCCGGCGACGGTGCCGAGCACGGCGCGCGCGAGCGATGACCCCTCGGAAGCCGGAGCCGCGCGGTCCCCGGAGCCCGTCGCCCGCCGCGGCCCGCGCTCGAAGCGGGCGAGGGCGAGGACGACCGGGGCGACGGCCAGACCTGCGACGACCAGCCACGCCGGGCGGGTCGCCCACCACTCGAGCGACAGCGGGACGGGGAGCGCGGAGCCGCCGGCGAGCAGCAGCCCGGCGAGCAGCACGACGACCGGCATGTGCCAGGAGTACACGGTCATCGCGCGCGAGTTCAACGCGTCCGAAGCGCGCTGCACCGCGGGCACCTCGGCCCAGCGCGCGAGCGCCGGGCGCACCGCAGCGAAGGCGGCGCACTGCGCGATCCCGAGCAGGGCCAGCGCCGCCGTGGGCGGATTCAACGCCTCGAAGAGGTTCGCCGGAGAAGCGCCGACGGCGACCAGTGCGACGATGCCGCCGATCGCGAGCGCCGCGCTGCGCGGGCTCGGCGAGACGCCGTCGGCGAGGCGATAGCCGAGCTGCTGCACGAACACCCACACGAGCAGCAGGTTCGCGAAGCCGATGGCGTCGACGCCGGTCAGGAGGCGCAGGCCGTCCACGGCGCCGATCGCCAGGCCGATCCCGAGCAGGGTGGCGCGAGGGGCGCGCTCGTGCAGGCGGAGGGTGAGCGGGACGAGCGCCGAGCAGAGCACGTAGACGCCGAGGAACCAGAGCGGTTGGCTGATCCGCCATCCCGCGGTCGCGACCATCGCCGGGTCGACCCCGGAGGCGCTCAGGCCGGCGAGGACGATCGCGGTGGCCGCCGCCGCCAGCAGCGGCACGGGGAGCAGCCGTCTCAGCCGTGCGGACACGTAGCCCGCGGCCGACGACCCCCGTGCCCGCATGCGGCGGTAGTGCAGCGCAGAGGCGAAGCCTCCCATGATGAAGAACAGCGGCATCATCTGCGCGATCCAGGAGAAGACGGTGAAGCCGTCCCAGCGCTCGAGCGCGTTCTCGAGCACGACGGCACCGCCCGTGACGCTGACGCCCACCATGAGCGCGTGGACGCCGACGACCGCGAGCAGGCAGGCCGCGCGCACGAGGTCGACGGCCCGGTCCCTGCCGCGCGACGTGCCGGTGGGGGCGGGGCGGGCGACGCCGGGGGCGGTCGCAAAGCGCGGGGCCGGAGCGATGATGGCCATGGGGCGGTCCTTCCGATGGGGTCGGAAGAAACGGTCCCGCGCGGGGTCGGGGGCCGGCATCGCCCCCGGGAGCCAATTCGACCCCCTACCGCGGTGCTACCCCTCGCCGTTCAGCGATCGGGCTGCACGAGCCCCGCGTCATAGGCGAGGATCACGGCCTGCACCCGATCGCGCAGCCCGAGCTTCGCGAAGATCCGCGTCACGTGCGTCTTCACGGTCTGCTCGGCGATGAACAGCTCCGACGCGATCTCGGTGTTCGAACGCCCGCGCGCGATCCGCTCCAGGATCTCGCGCTCCCGTTCGGTGAGCCCGGCGAGCCGGAGGGTATGGCGGTCGCTCGGCGGGCGCTGCTCGGCGAAGCGCTCCAGCAGTCGGCGGGTCACGCTCGGCGCGAGCAGGGCATCGCCCGAGGCGACGACGCGCACGGCCTGCACCAGGTCCGCCGGCGGCGCGTCCTTCAGCAGGAACCCGCTCGCTCCTGCGGCCAGGGCGTCGTGCACGTACTCGTCGATGTCGAAGGTCGTGAGGATCACCACCCGCGGGCGGTGGTCGACGCGCGGCGGGGGATCCATGAGGCGCCGCGTGGCCTCGAGCCCGTTCGTTCCGGGCATGCGCACGTCCATCAGCACGACATCGGGGCGCAGCCGATGCGAGAGGGCGACGGCCTCCTCGCCGTCGGCCGCCTGGCCCACCACCTCGATGTCGGGCTGGGCGTCGAGGATCGCCGCGAAGCCGGCGCGGACCATGGCCTGGTCGTCGACGATGAGCACGGAAACGGTCATGCGGTTCGAGCCTCCGGGGACTGGGGGTGCAGGGGGATGAGCGCGGTGACCGCGAACCCGCCGTCGGGCGCGGGCTCCGCGGTCAGCACTCCGCCGAGCGCGACGACGCGCTCGCGCATCCCGCGGATGCCGTGGCCGCTGGGGTCGGCGGCAGGGACGGCGCGGCCCGGCAGCGCCGTGTTGCGGACGCGGACGATCAGCGCGTCGGCCTCGGGGTCGAAGTCGAGTTCGACCACGGCTCGGGCACCCGGGGCGTGCCGAGCGACGTTGCCGAGCGATTCCTGCACGACGCGGTACACGGTGAGCGCGGGGAACGGATCCGCCGACTCCCGTACCTCGGCCGGGAGCCGGTCGAGCAGTTCGGCCCGCGACCGCGCGACGAGTTCGGGCAGCTCGGCGAGGCCCGGCTGGGGCGCGTCCTCGGCGTCGCCGTCGGCGCGCAGCACGCCGAGCAGCGTGCGCATCTCCCCGAGCGCGAGCCGCGCGGTCGCGGCGAGCTCGTCGAACTCCGCGGCGACCTCGTCGGAGACCCCCGGGTGACGGTAGCGCGCGCTCGCCGCCTGCACCTGGATCACCGACATCCCGTGGGCGACGACGTCGTGCATCTCGCGCGCGATCCGGGTCCGCTCCTCGGCGAGCTGCCGTCGGGCCAGGGAGAGCTCGGAGGCCTCCTCGGCCTCGGCCAGGCGCTGCCGATTGCGGATCCAGGACCGCGCGAAGAGCGCGATCAGGATCGCGAGGCCGGCGAGCGCGACGAAGACCACCAGGTCGGCGATGACGGGGCCGACGGCGAGGCGCTGCCCGCGCGCCAGGGTCACGACGAGCGCGGTGCCCGAAGCGAGGAGCCCGCCCGCTGTGGACACGAGCCACTGGCCCTGCAGCGCGGCGACCCCGAGGGTGGCGGCGAAGCCGATCGTGGTGGCCACCGGGACCGGCCATGGAGCGGTCCCCGTCGCCGCGAGCGCGTTCAGCTCCGAGACGGCCCCGAGCACCGCGACGCCGACGCCGAGTACGGGGAAGCGGACCGAGAGGAGCAGCCCCGCGGAGTGGAGCAGCGCCACGACGATGCTCACGACGGGCGGGACGCCGTAAACGGTCGCCCCCAGCGAGGCGCTGACGGCGAGCAGGGCGAGCGCGAGCGCCGAGACGGCCGCCCAGGCGAGGAGCGGGATGCGAGGCCGGGCGGTCATGCGGCAAGGGTATCGCGCGGGGCTCCGGCATCGTGCGGCCCCGCGGCGGCGTGGAATCCGTCGACCGATTCGGAATCGACCCTTGCCTTCGGCTCCGCGGCGGCGATAGGCTGACGTTCGGTATCCCACGACCCGGAAAGGAGCAGGCACATGGTACGCATCATCCCGTCCCAGTTCGCAGCTCTTCCGGGCATCGCGCTGTCCGGACGCTAGTTCCGCCGCTCCGCTGGCCGCTCCGAGAGCCCGCCAGCCGCAGAGCCAGCCGCACGACTCCAGCTCACGCGCATCTTCGCGCACGCACGCACTCCAGGGAACATGACCACTTCACACGCCGACACGGCACCTCAGACCCAGCGACTCTCGACGCTGCGCGCACTCGCGCGGCTCCTGCCCTTCGCGAAGCCCGCGCTGCCCCGCCTCATCGGCGGGCTGATCGTCGGCCTCGCCGCGGCCGTCACGAGCCTGCTCATCCCGCTCGCGCTCCAGTACGTGATCGACGGCCCCCTCACCTCGGGCGACCGCACGGCGTTCCTCTGGGCGGCTTTCGGCGTGCTCGCGCTCGGCGTCGGCGAGGCACTGTTCGTCTTCCTGCGCCGCACGCTCGTGCTCACCCCGGCCGCCGCGGTCGAGTACTCGGTCAGGCAGGCCTTCTACCGACGGCTGCAGCGGCTCCAGGTCGCCTTCCACGACCGGTGGCAGTCCGGGCAGCTGCTCAGCCGGATGATGCAGGACATCGGGCTCATCAGGCGCTGGCTGGCCTTCGGCTCGATCCTGCTCGTCATCAACGTCACCACCTTGATCATCGGCATGGTGCTGCTCTTCCGCTGGCACTGGGCCCTGGGCGTCGGCTTCGTCGTCTGCAGCATCCCGATCTGGGTGGTCGGCTGGCGGTTCGAGCAGCGCTACGGCGTGCTCACCCGCACCAGCCAGGACCAGGCGGGCGACCTCGCGACGGCGGTCGAGGAGAGCGTGCACGGCATCCGCGTGCTGAAGGCGTTCGGACGCGGCGGGCACGCGCTCGGCGCCTTCGAACGCAAGGCCGAGACGCTGCGGGCGACCGAGATGAGCAAGGCGCGCGAGATGGGCGTGATCTGGTTCTGGTACGAGCTCGTGCCGATCATGGCGCAGAGCGCCTGCTTCCTCATCGGGGTCGTCCTGGCCGCTCAGGGGCAGCTGACCGTCGGCGAGCTCTTCGCCTTCTTCGCGCTGGCCGCGGCGATGCTCTGGCCGATGGGATCCCTCGGCTTCCTCTTCTCGTTCCTGATCGATACCCGCACCGCCACCGATCGCGTCTTCGAGGTGTTCGACGCACCGATCCTCATCGACGATCCCGCCGAACCGCGCACGATCGAGGTCCCCAGGGGGCGCTCGCGTTCCGCGGCGTGCACTTCCGGTACCCGGACGCCGAGGCGTCGGAGCCCGACCTGCTCGACGGGCTCGATCTCGTGCTGCGCCCGGGCGAGACGATGGCGCTCGTCGGTGCGACGGGGAGCGGCAAGACGACGCTCACGACGCTGCCGACCCGGCTCTACGACGTCACGGCCGGCGCGGTCGAGATCGACGGCGTCGACGTGCGCGAGCTGAGGCTCGAAGAGCTGCGCAGCCTCATCGGGGTCGCGTTCGAGGAGCCGATCCTGTTCTCTGCGAGCGTTCGCGAGAACGTGCTGCTCGGACGGCACGACCTCGACCCGAGCAGCGCGGAGGCGGATCGAGTCCTGCGCGAAGCGCTCGAGGTCGCGCAGGCCGGCTTCGTCGACGAACTCCCCGAGGGCGTCGACACCGAGGTGGGCGAAGAAGGGCTCAGCCTCTCCGGCGGGCAGCGGCAGCGACTGGCGCTCGCCCGCGTGGTCGCGGCGAACCCCTCCGTGATGGTGCTCGACGATCCGCTGTCGGCGCTCGATGTCGACACCGAGGCGCTCGTCGAGGCCGCCCTGCGGAGCGTGCTCGCCGACACCACCGCGCTGATCGTCGCGCACCGGCCGTCCACGGTCGCGCTCGCCGATCGCGTGGCCGTCATGCGGGACGGCCGCGTCGATGCGGTCGGCACCCACAGCGAGCTGCTCCGCAGCAGCGAGCACTACCGCTATCTGATCTCCAGCATCGAAGAGGAGGGCCGGCGATGAGCCCCGAGACCGTCCGCGGAACCCGCGGAGAGGATCGCGAGCACTACACCCGGGCCGAGAGCCGGGCGATCCGGCGTCGTTCGCTGCGCTTGCTCGGGTCGATCCTGAAGCCGCTGCGCAGGCTCGTCCTCCTCACGATGGTTGTCGTGATCGCTTCGACCGCGCTGCGGGCCGTCGGCCCGACGCTGCTCGCCTTCGGCATCGACGAGGCGCTGCCGCGCGCGGTCGACCGCGGCGACTGGTGGCCCGCCATCGGCATCGGAGCCGCGTTCCTCGCGACCGGCGGGATCGGCGCGGCGCTCGTCGGCTGGTACGTCGTGCTCATCGCCAAGGTCACCCAGGCGGTGATGCTCGAGCTGCGCATGCGGATCTTCAGGCACACCCAGCGGCTCAGCCTCGAATTCCACGAGGGCTACACCTCCGGGCGCATCATCTCGCGGCAGACGAGCGACCTCGAATCGATCCAGGAGCTCCTGCACGGCAGCCTGAACGAGCTCGTCGACGCGGTGCTGCTGGGAACGTTCACGCTGATCGCCCTCTTCCTGCTCGACTGGCGCTCCGGCCTCGTGCTGCTCGGCTTCGGCCTGCCGCTCGTCGTGCTCATGTGGTGGTTCGTGCGCGAATCCCAGAAGGGCTTCCGCTCGACGCGGGTCGTCAGCGCTCGCCTCATCGTCCAGTTCGTCGAGACCATGACGGGCATTCGCGCGGTGCAGGCATTCCGTCGCGAGAAGCGCAACGACGCGGTGTTCGGCCGGGTCTCCGACGACTACCGTCGAGCGAACGTGCGGGTGATCCGCCTGTTCGGCGCGCTCGACCCCGGGCTGATCCTGCTCGCGAACCTCACCATCGCGGTCGTGCTGCTCTGGGGCGGCCTGCGGGTGATGGACGCCGGTCTCGCGATCGGCGTGCTGCTGGCCGCGGTGCTCTACGTCCGCAACTTCTTCGGGCCCATCGAGGACGTCGCGATGTTCCTCAATTCGTACCAGTCCGCGGCCGCGGCACTCGAGAAGGTCTCGGGGGTGCTCGAGGAGGAACCGACCGTGCGGGATCCGGAGGCGCCGGTGCGGATGTCCGCCGCGAGGGGGAGCTCTCCTTCGAAGGCGTACGGTTCGGGTACGCGAGCGGACGCACGGTGCTCGATCTCGCCGGGGACGAGCAGCGCGATCTCGTGCTGCCGGCCGGGCAGACGGTCGCGCTCGTCGGCACCACGGGCGCCGGCAAGTCGACCCTGGCCAAGCTGGTCGCGCGCTTCTACGACCCGAGCGAGGGCCGGGTCGCGCTCGACGGCGTCGATCTGCGCGATCTCGCGCCCGCGGACCTGCGGCGCGCGATCGTCATGGTGACGCAGGAGGCCTATCTGTTCAGCGGGACCGTCGCGGACAACATCGCGCTGGGCAAGCCCGACGCGACGCCGGACGAGATCCGTGCCGCGGCGCGGGCGGTCGGCGCCGACGCGTTCATCGAGTCGCTGCCCGACGGGTACGGCACCGATGTCAATAAGCGCGGCGGTCGCGTGTCGGCGGGGCAGCGCCAGCTGATCTCGTTCGCGCGCGCGTTCCTCGCGGATCCCGCGGTGCTGATCCTCGACGAGGCGACCGCGTCGCTCGATCTGCCGAGCGAGCGCCAGGTGCAGGACGCGCTGCAGCGCCTGCTGGCCGACCGCACGGCGATCATCATCGCGCACCGGCTGTCGACGGTTGCGATCGCGGACCGGGTGCTCGTGATGGAGCACGGGCGCGTGATCGAGGACGGGACCCCCGGCGAGCTCATCGCCGGGGGAGGCAAGTTCGCCGGTCTGCACGCGGCGTGGGAGGAATCGCTGGCGTAGTCGGCGGAGTTATCCACAGATCGGGGGATCCGGGCTCATCGTCCCGGATCCCCTGGGACCATGGACGCATCCCCCACTCATCCCGAGAACGGAGCCCCGGCGTCATGAACGAACCCCAGATCTGGACCATCATTGGTGTGCTCGCCGCGAGCACGGTCGGCCTGGCGGCGTTCATGACGCAGACTCTGCAGCGGAGCATCGCCGGGCTGCGTGACGAGATGGTGGGCCGATTCACCGCGCTCGACGGTCGCGTCGATCGGCTTGAGCACAAGGTCGACGGTCTCGACCGAGATATGCGCAAGTTGTCGGGCAAAGTCGAAAGTCTGGACCGGGACATGCGTGTGCTGTCCCGCAAGGTCGACGGTCTCGACCGAGATGTCCGCGCGATCTCGGAGCAGATCCTGCCGGAGTGAACTGCTGCTGCTGCTGCTACTGCTCGCGGGGTGCGGAAGGTGCTGCGGAGCCCGAGGAACCGTCTGCAGCGTGCGGCTCGACGGCATCGACGGCGTCCACCGCCTCGTCCTCGACCACATCGTCTTCGGTGCGGTCCCTGGTGCGCCAGGCGTAGATGCTCTCCGAAGCCGCGGAGCGCTGCCGGTTCAAGAAGATGACCGAGAGGCTCACCGCTGCGAGCGTCGCCACGATCGCCGACAGCCACCACGTCCAACCGATGAGCATGAGGGCGGCGAAGGGCACCACGAAGAACAGGAGGCGCAGCACGATGTAGACGAGCCAGGCAGAGCGGGATTTCACCCTTCGAGTGTACGGGTGCTGGCTGTGCCGCCCCTCAGCGGCCGGATCCAGCCCACCGACAGCCGGGCTGGGTACGATGGGAGCATGGTACGAGTGGCGATCATCGGAGTGGTCGTCGCCGTTGCATTCACGCTCTATGCGTTGATCGACGCGGCGATGTCGGAACCGTCGCGGGCTCGCGGGGTGAGCAAGCCCGTCTGGGTGGTCCTCACCGTCGTGCTCCCGGTGATCGGCGGCATCCTCTGGTTCACCATCGGCAGGGGGCAGCCGCAGCCGGAGCGGCCGGCTGCCCGACCCGACGACGACCCTCGGTTCACCGCGACGCGACTGACGCACGATCAGCTCGACGATCACATGCGGGAGCTCGAGGACCGCTTGCGCGAGCTCGATGCCGAGACCTTCCCGGGTGAACAGCCGGCATCCGACGCTCCCGCTCAGGGCCGGGGCGCTGGAACCGAAGCTCCCGGGAAGCGATCCGCCGAGGCGGCAGAGGCCTCCGATGAAGACCCGCTGCACTCTCAGGATCGGCTGCGCGGGACGGACCGCGGCTCCGACGACCCCGAGCCGGGCCGGAAGTGACAACGGCGCCCGCCGCCGAGTTCTCGATCGCGCTGCTCGCGGAACTGATCCGTGGCGGAGTCCGCGACGTGGTGGTCTGCCCGGGTTCTCGATCGCAGGCCCTCGCGCTTGCCGCCGCAGCTGCCGAGACCTGCGGCGCGGTTCGCCTGCACGTGCGGGTCGACGAACGCTCCGCCGGCTTCTTCGCGCTCGGCGTTGCACGTGAAACGGGTGTCCCGGCTCCGGTCATCGTGACGAGCGGTACCGCCGTCGCCAACCTCGTCCCTGCCGCGCTCGAAGCGCACGAGGCCCGCGTGCCCCTGCTGCTGCTGACCGCGGACCGCCCGGAAGAGCTCCGAGGGATCCGCAGCAATCAGACGACGCGCCAGGGTGCGCTTCTCGAATCGTTCGCGCGTCTCGCGCTCGAAGTGCCGGCTCCCGCTGCGGTGCCGGGCACGGCGGAACCGACCTGGATCGCCGGGTTCGAGCCGGATCGTCTCGCGCGGACGGCGCTGCAGGAGGCGCGAGGCACGAGCGAGCGTCCGGCCGGGCCGGTGCAGCTCAACCTCGCGTTCCGCGAGCCGTTGTCGGGAGCGCCGCTCGGCGGGCGCGGGCCGGTCGGAGCGGGGACCCCGACCGTTCCCGAGCTCTTCTCGGCGGCCCGCGCGGAGGCGGATCGTGCGGCGGAATCGGTCGTCGTGGTGGCGCAAGACCGGGCAGCGCCCGAGCGGCCGGAGCCCGAGGTCTACGCGCACGGAGGAGCAGCCCGGACGGTCGTGATCGCGGGCGCTGACGCGGATGACCGGGCCGAGGCATTCGCGCACGAAGCGGGCCTGCCATTGCTCGCCGAGGTCGTGAGCGGCGTGCGATTCGGGCGCGAGGCGGTCACGAACTACGCGGCCCTGCTCGACCAGCCCGAGCTCGGCGGCGCTGTGGAACGGGCGGTGGTGTTCGGGCACCCGACGCTGACCCGGCAGATCCCCGCCCTGCTGAAGCGCCGGGATGTCGAGGTCGTGGTCGTCGATCCGCACCTCGGTCGCGGGGTCGAGCACTACGATCCGGGCGGCGACGCCCGTGTGGTGCGCGCGGCGATCGTGGGGGAGCCCAGCGATCCGAGAGGATCCCGCGCCTGGCTCGGTGCGTGGATCACCGCAGATCGATCCTTGCGCGAGGCCAGCAGTACGGTGCACGAGCCCGATCTCGAGGCGGCCCTCGCTCCGGGTTACCGGGAGCGCAGCAGCTACGCGCGCGCCGAAGTCGCGGCGATGCGGGAACCCGTGACGCGGGATATGCTCGCCGAATCCGTGTGGCGAGCGACCTGGCCGCACGACCGCCTGGTGGTCGCCGCGTCCCGGCTGGTGCGGGTGCTCGACGGGATCGCCCCGCCCCGACGGATCCGGGTGCACGCCAATCGCGGCCTCGCCGGGATCGACGGGACCGTCGCCACCGCGCTGGGCGTCGCCGCGGTGACCCAGGCTGCGGAGGACCCGCGCCAGGCTGCGGGAACCACGCGCGTGCTGATCGGCGATCTCGCGCTGATGCACGACGCCGGGTCCCTGCTCCTCGATCCTGCGGAACCCCGGCCGCGGATCCAGGTGCTCGTCGGCGTGGACGGCGGTGGCACGATCTTCGACGGGCTGGAGGTCGCGGGCACCGCGGATCGCGACGCCTACCGCAGAGTCATGACCGTGCCCCGGTCGATCGGGCTGCGCGAACTCGCCGAGGCCTACGGGTGGGCCTACGAGCGGGCGGCGACGCGGAGCGAGCTCGACCGGATCTTCACCGCTCCCGTGACGGGTCCGACGATCGTCGAGGTCCCGTTGGCCGAGTGAGTCGCCGGCTCAGGAGGGCCAGCGCAGCTGGATCGAGCCCTCGATCCGAGCACGCTCCGCGGCGACGTCGAAATCGGGGATCGGCCATGCGGGGGCCATGCGCTGCAGCTCCGAGATGACGATCCGCTGCACGGCGGTGCGGGCGTACCACTTCGCATTTGCCGGGACGACGTACCAGGGCGCGTGCGCGGCGTTCGTGCGGTCGATCGCGATCCGGAACGCGTCCATGTAGTCGGGCCAGAGCAGTCGCTCGTCGACGTCACCGGGGTTGTACTTCCAGTGCTTCTCGGGGTCGTCGAGACGCGAGAGCAGTCGCGCGGCCTGCTCTTCGGGAGAGATGTGCAGCATGATCTTGACGATCCGCACCCCGTCCTCCGCGATCCGTCGTTCGAACTCCACGATGGCTCCGTAGCGGCGCTCGATCTCCTCCGGCGGCGCGAAAGCGCGGACGCGCTGGATCAGGACGTCCTCGTAGTGGGAACGGTCGAACAGTCCGATGACCCCCGGTCCGGGCACGTGCGGCTCGATCCGCCAGAGGAAGTCGTGGGTCCGCTCCTCCGGGGTGGGGCTCTTGAACGCGGTCAGCGCGAGTCCGTACGGTTCGAGCTGGGCGAACACGTGGTTCACGATCCCTCCCTTGCCGGCGGCGTCCATGGCCTGGAGCACGACGAGCAGACGGTCCTTCGCTCCGAGGCGGCTCTGCGCGAAGAGCTTCTCCTGCAGTTCACGCAGCTCCTGCGCGGATCCGGCGAGCTCGGCAGCGCCCGCATCCTTGTCGGCATCGGTGCCGGGGGTGGACGACGGATCGACTCGGCGGAGGTCGAATCCGGGGCCGACGCGCAGCAGCGCCCCGACGTCCTCGGTCCAGAAGTGCTTCGGCATGGGGCCCTCCTCGGTTCGGACTCACAGTACCGGGCTGGCGGGCGCCGCTCCAGTGCCGGATCCGAGCCGGATCCGGCACTGGAGTCCGCTCAGAACGCTTCGTCGCGGACGGTGCGCCGCTTCCGCGCGACCCAGGCGAGCGAGGCTCCTCCGAGGAGGATCGCGCCGGCAGCGGCGAGGACGAGCGGGGCCCACAGCTCGGGTGCTCCCGTGGTCGCGAGCCGGGAGTCCGTCGAGCCCTGGACGACAGCGGGATGCGAGCGGTCGACGTTCGCGGCGGCCGTCGTCTTCGCGGGTGCAACCGGGGCGGTGGGCTTCGGGGGATCCGTCGGCTCGACCGGGGGGTCCACCGGCGCGATGCTTCCGCTGAGCCGCGAGACCGCGGAGTTCTGCGGGGTGCTGGAGCTCCACTGATCGGTGAACAGGATGGAGCCGAGTGCGGCGCGGGCGTCCCGGCCGTTCTTCGGGGTCCAGGTCACCGGCACCTCGACCCGTTCGCCCGGCGCGAGGTAGGGATCGAACGCGCCGATGGCGAGGTCCGACTCGCCGTCGGTGTCCCGCAGCTCGGCGGTCAGGTAGACCCAGGAGCCGGTCGGGTTCGTCACCGTGACCGTGCGCTCGACCGCGGAGCCCTCCTCGACGCTGCCGAAGTCGGCATCGGTCGCGGCGAGCGGCAGCTCGACCCCGGTGCCGCTGTAGTTCGCGATGAAGGATGCGGGGCGGTCGGGTGCCCAGTCCGGAACCGGCGGGTGCGCCGAAACGAAGAAGATGCCGCTCTGCTCGCCCGCGGAGGCCGGGGAGAACGATACCGGGATGTTCGCGCTCTCGCCCGGAGCCAGGGTGCGCGGCAGGGAGGACGGGTCTGCGAGCCGGACGGGCGAACCCCAGGAGTCGATGGCGAGGACCGGGAGGTCGAAGGCGGTCGCGTTGGTGACCCGGAACTCGAGGGGGCCGGACGTCGCGCCCACGGGGACCGAACCGGCATCCACCGGCGTGGTCTCGAGCACCTTCGGGACGCCGTTGATCGCGACCTGCGCGTCGACGGGGTCGCCCTCGGGGGCGCCGGAGACGTCGACGGCGGTGGCCCGCATGTTCCAGGCTGCGCCGAGCCAGTAGTGGGACTGGGGTGCGAAGGTGTATTCGAGCGTGCACTGGTCGCCCGCGTGCATGAGGGTCGTGCCGAAGTAGGGCGGGCAGACGCCCGTGAACCGGGCCCCGTATTCGGGGGTGACGGAGGGCTCGCCCTGGTTGCCGAAGCGGATGTCGCGCTTCGCGGTGACCGTGACCGTCCCCGTGGCGCGGTACCCGAGCGCGGCCTCGATCTCGAGGTGATCGGTCGACAGGCTGAACAGCTCGTTCTCGGTCGTGGGCGCGAGGGCACGGGACGTCTTCGCCTCGGGCAGGATGAGCTTCGGGCCTGCGGCGTCGACGGACGTGCTCGCGGCCTCGGGCGCGCTTGCCGGGGCGGCGAGGGCGGGGCTGGCCGCACCCAGGGCCAGGCCGAGCGTCGCCGCGGCGGTGCCGAGGAGTGCGACGGCCCGGCGCGAGGGTCGGGGGCGGATAGCAGCATGGGGTCTCCCTTCAGAGAGCTCGGCTGGCGGGGGAACGCGGCGGCCGAGCTCGTGCGGATCGAACGAGCCGCATACTTAGAGTGTAGCACTCTAAAATTTCGGATACCAGATGACTCGGCCTTCGCCCGCGCGGGCAGCGATCAGGCGGAGAACGCCTCGGCGATGGGCCGGAACTTCGAGACCGTCTCGACGAACTCGTGTTCCGGGTCGGAGCCCGCCACGATCCCGCCGCCGGCCGTCGCGGTCAGGATCCGCGTCCCGTCGACGGGAGCGTCGAGCTGACCGCACCGCAGCGCGATCACCCACTCGCCGTCGCCGGCGGCGTCGATCCAGCCCACGGCGCCCGAGTAGCGTCCGCGATCGAACGGCTCGAGCTCTTCGATCGTGTCGATCGCGGTCGCCGTCGGCGTTCCGGCGACCGCGGCGGTCGGGTGGAGGGCGCCGACGAGCTCGAGCGCGCCCCGATCGGCGCCGAGGCCCGCACCGAGATCGGTCGCCAGATGCCAGACGTTGGGCAGACGCAGCGCGAACGGCTCCTCGCTCGTGTGCAGCGAGCGCACGTGGGGGCGAGCGCGGTCACGACGCTCTGCACCGCGAACGCGTGCTCGTGCTGGTCCTTCGCGCTCGTCAGCAGCTCGTCGCGTGCTCGCGCGTCGGCGGCGGCATCCTCCGGGACGCGCGCGCGGGTGCCGGCGAGGACCCGGGCGGAGACGGTGCCCCCTGTGGAACGGATGAGCGTCTCGGGGCTCGCGCCGATCAGGCCGTCGACGGCGAATGTCCAGCAGTCGTCGTAGCGGTCGGCGAGGCGGGCGAGCGGAACCCTCAGGTCGTCGTCGGCCGCGATCCGGGCAGCGGTCTGCCGGGCGAGCACCACCTTCTCCAGCCGCCCGGTGCCGATGCGGCGGACGGCCTCGCAGACCCCGTCGAAGTAGGCGTCGTTCTGCGGGCCGCGCGCGGTGACGTGGAGTGTCGTGCCGTGCCACTCGCCGAGGGGGCAGGCGGCGGGAAGGACGGGGGCATCTGCCGGTTCGCCGCCGTCGGCCGACGACACCGTCACCTCGGTGATCCAGGCGAGGCCGCGGTGCCGGGCGACGAGCAGCCGGGGCACCACGAGGACGCTCTTGGCGGCGCTCGATCCGGCGAAGGCGAACGTGCCGAGCGCGACGAGGCCGCTGCCCGGCAGTCCGACCGGATCGTCGATCCGGGCGGCGGCGGAGATCTCGCGCCAGGCGGCGGCGGCATCCTCGAAGCGGTCGGGGCCGGAGAACTCGAGGCGCAGCGCTTCGCCGACGCCGACGCAGCCGCGATCCCCGCGCGTCCAGACCAGAGGCTCGGCGGGATCCGCGAACGAGAGAAGGTCGGGAAGCTCGGCGAGGGGTCGCGTGACGGCGCGAATGCTCGGAACGGACACGCTGCTCACCCTGACAATCTACTCGCCCCGGGCTGTGCGCTCGGTTCACTGGCCCCGTTCCGGCCGGCGTTCGCGGGGTGTGAAACCCCATGCGATCCCCTCAGCGGAACGGGCTAGCATGGTGGGGTGACCCGCCCCGATACCGCCACGAAGCTGGCAGCCGATGTTTCCGCGATGTTCGACGAGGTGTCACCGCGATACGACCTCATCAACGACGTGCTCTCCGCCGGCAACTCCCGGCTGTGGCGCGTCGCGCTGACCAAGGCGCTGCAGCCCCGCAAGGGCATGCGGATCCTGGATCTCGCGGCCGGCACCGGAACGGCGAGCGCCGCGATCGCGAAGCACGGCGCCCATGTGACCGCCGCCGACTTCTCCGAGGGCATGCTCGCCGAGGGGCGCATCCGCCAGGCCGGCAACGAGCTCATCGACTTCGTCTGGGCCGACGCCACGCAGCTCCCCTTCGAGGACGACAGCTTCGACGCGGCGACGATCTCCTTCGGCCTCCGCAACGTCGAGGGCCCCGAGCGGGCGCTCGCCGAGATGTTCCGCGTCGTGAAGCCCGGGGGCCGCGTGGTCATCTGCGAGTTCTCGCGCCCGACGTCGGCTCTCATGCGGGGCCCCTATGTGGCCTACTCGCGCGTGGTGCTGCCGCGCATCGCCGGTCTCATCAACAAGTCCGCGGCGGAGGCCTACCGCTATCTGAACGAGTCCATCGAGGCTTGGCCCGCGCAGGATCGCCTCGCAGCCATGCTCCGCGAAGCGGGGTTCGAGCGCGTGGCCTACCGCAATCTGACCGGAGGGATCGTCGCGCTGCATCGCGGGTTCGTCCCCCGCGAGCCAGTCGAGATCCCCGCCGCGCCCGCTGCTCCGGTCGACTCCGCTGCGAAGCCGAAGGCCGCGGCGAAGCCGAAGACGCCCGCCCGGTCGAAGGCCGCGGCGTCCACGCGCGCCGCAGCGAAGTCCGGCACCGCATCGAAGACCACACCGGCCGCGCCGAAGCCGAGCTCGGCGGAGCCGGCCCCGAAGCGCACCGAAGCACCGTCAGAGGAAGAAGCATGAAGCTGACGAACGCCGCAGACACCGCGACGCAGGCGCTGCCCATGCGCCTGTTCCGCGGGGCGCAGGACCGCAGGCACGCGCAGCGCGTGCAGGAGCAGCTCGAACTCGTCGAGGCCGGGCTCATCGAGCACCTCGGGTTCGCATCCGACGTGGCCGATGCCCCCGCGCGCTACCTCATGGAAGCGGGCGGCAAGCGGATCCGTCCGATGCTGACACTCCTCACGAGCGAGCTCGGCACGGGGCCGAACGAGCTCGTGCGGCGGGCGGCGCAGGCGGTCGAGATGACCCATTTGGCCTCGCTGTACCACGATGACGTGATGGACGACGCGAAGCTGCGACGCGGGGTGCCCGCCGCGCAGACGGTCTGGTCGAACTCCGTCGCGATCCTCGCGGGCGACCTGCTGTTCGCCCGCGCGTCCAGCCTGGTCTCCGGCATGGGCGAAGAGGCGATCCTGCTGCAGGCGCAGACCTTCGAACGGCTCTGCCTCGGCCAGCTGCACGAGACCGTCGGGCCGAAGGAGGGCGACGACCCGATCGCGCACTACATCCAGGTGCTCGCGGACAAGACCGGCGCGCTGATCGCGACGGCCGCGCGCATGGGCGTGATGTTCGGCGAGGCCGCGACCGAGTACGCGGACCCGGTGACCGAGTACGGCGAGCGCATCGGCGTCGCCTTCCAGCTCGTCGACGACGTGATCGACCTGTCGCCGAAGAAGGAGGCGACGGGCAAGCGCGCGGGGACGGATCTCCGGGCCGGTGTCGCCACGCTGCCGGTGCTGCTGCTCCGTCGCCGTGCCGCGGGCGGGGACGCCGCCGCGAGCGAGCTCCTGGCGCGCATCGACGCGGGCGTCGCCCGCATCGCCGCCGGCGAGGATCCGGGACTGCTCGATGCCGAGGTCGAGGCGCTGCGCGAGCACGAGGTGACCCGGGAGACCGAGGCCGAGGCGAAGCGCTGGGCGTCCGAGGCGGTGGCGCAGCTCGGCGCGCTGCCCAAGTCGTCGGTGCGCCGTGCGCTCGAGCGCATGGCGGATTCGATCGTGAACCGCGAAGGCTAGATTCCGCGAGCACGCGGAAAGGAAGAGGGCTGATGGAGAAGATGCGACTGGCGATCGTCGGTGCGGGGCCGGCGGGCATCTACGCCGCCGACCTGCTGATCAAGGCCGAACGCGACTTCGAGGTCGAGATCGATCTGTTCGAACAGCTTCCCGCCCCCTACGGGCTGGTGCGCTACGGCGTCTCTCCCGACCACCCCCGGATCAAGGGCATCATCACCGCGCTCCGCGAAGTGCTCGACCGGGGAGACATCCGCTACTTCGGGAACGTCCGCTACGGCACCGACATCTCGCTCGGCGACCTCAAGAAGCACTACCACGCGGTGATCTTCTCGACGGGCGCGATCCGGGACGCCTCGCTGGGGATCCCGGGCATCGAGGCGGAAGGCTCGTACGGAGCCGCGGACTTCGTGAGCTGGTTCGACGGGCATCCCGATGTTCCGCGCACCTGGCCCCTGGAGGCCGAGCAGGTCGCGGTGATCGGCAACGGCAACGTGGCGCTCGACACGTCCCGCATGCTCATCAAGCACGCGGACGATCTGCTGCCCACCGAGATCCCTGCGAACGTCTACGAGGGGCTCAAGGCGAACCCGATCCAGGAACTCCACCTGTTCGGACGACGCGGGCCGAAGTACGTGAAGTTCACCCCGCTCGAGCTGCGCGAGCTCGGCGAGGTGCGCGACGTCGACATGGTCGTCGACGAGCGTGACTTCGACGTCGACGACGCCTACGCGGACGAGACCCTGGCGAAGAACAAGCAGGTCATCGTGATGTCGCGCATCATGGACAAGTGGCGTCAGGAGCAGCGCGAGCGCGAGGCCGGCGAGATCGAACCCGCGTCGCGCCGCCTGCACTTCCACTTCTGGTCCAAGCCGGTCGAGGTCGTCACCGAGGGCGGCCGGGTGACGGGATTGAAGATCGAGCGCACGGCGCCCGACGGCAACGGCGGAGCCGTCGACACCGGCGAGTTCGAGGTCGTTCCGGTGCAGTCGCTGTATCGCGCGATCGGCTACTTCGGATCCCCGCTCGACGAGATCCCCTTCGACGACCGTCGCGGGGTGATCCCGAACGACGCCGGACGCGTACTCGACGCCTCGGGCGAGCCGCTGCACGGCGTCTACGCGACCGGTTGGATCAAGCGCGGTCCCGTCGGCCTGATCGGGCACACCAAGTCCGACGCGATGGAGACGCTCGAGTCCCTCATGGAGGATCGCGGCACCTGGTGGACTCCCGAGGACCCGTCGGTCGAGGCGATCCCCGCGCTGCTCTCCGAGCGCGAGGTTCCCTACACGACCATCGAGGGATGGCACCGTCTCGACGAGCACGAGCTCGGACTGGGGGAGGCCGAGGGGCGCACGCGCATCAAGGTCGTGCCGCGGGACGAGATGACCCGCATCGCGCGAGGCGAGTAGCGCCCCGATTCTCCGCTCCGTTCCCACGGATGCGCTGCACGACGGCCGTCCGGCTGGCACCGATCCCGGTGCGAGCCGGGCGGCCGTCGTCGTTTCCGGGTCGGGGAGGCGGGGCCCGGGCGGCAGCCCCGACGCCTCCTGAGCGGAGCGCCAGGGCGAATCGGCGTGATTCCGCGGTTCCGAGC